>JACQVB010000150.1 GCA_016209985.1 Gemmatimonadota bacterium
ACGGCGGAGCGCGACGCGGCACTGGCGGCGTTCGATCGCCTCACCGGCGTGCTCCAGGTGGTGCCAGCGGAGCAGGCCGTGGCGGACGATCTCGACCGCTGGGCGCGCCCGCTCGCCGAAGAGCGACTGGCCGCCAAGCGCCGCCGCGATTTCGCCGCCGCGGACCGGATCCGTAAGGCGTTGCTGGACAAGGGCTTCGAGATACGCGATGGAAAGGACGGCGGTTACGAGCTGAGGCGGTTAAGTGGGCCTCCCGCCGATACTTGACCCTCCCCAAAACCCCCATTATGCTTCAAGGCTCGCGTAGGATTGGATTGAGCGCGCGCTGACGTAGCTCAGCTGGTAGAGCAGCCGATTTGTAATCGGCAGGTCCTGGGTTCGAGTCCCAGCGTCAGCTCCAGTGAGAATTCGGAAGGAGACGTTCGCCGCCTGCCAGAGCACCCCGCCACCACTCAGCGGGGTGATCTGTTCAGCGGGGTCGGAATGCAGGGGAAGGGCGTCGCTCGGTGGGGTGCCGGAGCGGTCAATCGGAGCAGACTGTAAATCTGCCGGCCTAGCGCCTACGAAGGTTCGAATCCTTCCCCCACCATTCCGCGGGCGTAGCTCAGTTGGTAGAGCGTCAGCCTTCCAAGCTGAGGGTCGCGGGTTCGAGCCCCGTCGCCCGCTCGCTCGCGTAGCTCAGTCGGTAGAGCGCGTCCTTGGTAAGGACGAGGTCAGCGGTTCAATCCCGCTCGCGAGCTCTGAGAGCCGTCAGCCGTTAGCCATCAGGCGGCGTAGAGCGGCGGTCTGGCCCCACAAGAATCTGCTGATGGCTGATGGCTGATGGCTTGGTCAAGGGGACTTGGCAATGGCAAGAGAGAACATCATCCTGGAATGCACCGACTGCAAGAACCGGAACTACTTCACCTCCAAGAACAAGCGGAAGCACCCGGAACGGGTGGAGTGGAAGAAGTTCTGTAAGCACTGCAAGCACCAGACGGCTCATAAGGAGTCGAAGTAAGCGTGAAGCCGGTGCTGGCGTTCGCGGGGCGCACCGTGGGCTACCTCCGGGAAGTCCGCGCGGAGCTGCGCAAGGTCACCTGGCCGACCTTTGAGGATCTGCGCAAATCCACGATCGTGATCATCATCTTCGTGATCATCATCGGGATTCTGATCGGGATCATGGATTTCATTTTCTCGAAGCTCTTGATCGACGTGTTGGGGCGGGCGTTCGGGTGATCGCAACAGCCATGGAGCATCGCTGGTACGCCATCCAGACCACCGCCGGGCACGAGAAAAAGGTCCGGTCCCTCATCGACCGGAAGATTCAGGCCGACCCGAAGCCGCCGGAAGCGCGCCTGATCCGGCAGGCGCTGGTCCCGATCGAGCAGGCCGTGGAAATCAAGAACGGGAAGAAGGTCTCGGTCGAGCGCAAGCGGTTTCCGGGCTACGTGCTGGTCGAAATGGTCATGAACCAGGAAACCGCGCACGTCATCAACAGTATCCAGGGCGTGATCAAGTTCGTGGGGCAGGGGTGGACGCCCCAGGCGCTGCGGCAGGAAGAGGTCAACCGTCTGCTCGGCATCGAAGAGGTGACGGAAGAAGAAAAGCCCAAGGAGGAGATTCCCTTCCTGGTGGGGCAGGTAGTCGAGATCGCCGAAGGGCCGTTCTCCGACTTCAGCGGCACCGTGGAAGAGGTCATCCCGGACAAGGGCAAGGTGCGGGTCAGCGTGAGTCTCTTCGGCCGGCCCACCAGCGTGGAGTTGGATTACCTTCAATTGAAAGCGCATTAAAGGGAAAGCACGGCATGACGGCATAACGGCTCTACACGACGCCGTCATGCCGTGGAGAGTGGCGGAGCGGGGGTGGGGATGCCGTCGTGCCGTCGAGTGGCCACCACAGACCTATGTGGGAGCTCCGGAGCAGAAGGTCGGAGCGTCATGAGAAGGAGAGTATCATGGCTGCAAAACCGCCGGCCAAACCGGCTGGCAAGGGCGGTAAGAAGGTCGCCGCCTTCGTGAAGCTGCAGGTGCCCGCCGGAGCGGCAAACCCGGCGCCACCGGTGGGGACCGCGTTGGGACCCCACGGTGTCAACATCATGGACTTCTGTAAGCAGTTCAATTCCAAGACTCAGGGCCAGCCGGGCATGATCATCCCGGTGGAAGTCACCATCTACGCCGATCGCACCTTCACCTTCATTACCAAGACGCCGCCGGCCGCCGTGCTGCTGCGCAAGGAAGCGGGGGTGGAGAAAGGCTCGGGCCAGCCGAATCGCCAGAAGATCGGCAAGGTATCGCGCTCGCAGGTCCAGAAGATCGCCGAGCTCAAGATGCCCGACCTGAACGCCGCCGACCTCGACTCCGCCATGCGGATGATCGCGGGAACGGCGCGCTCGATGGGCATCGAGGTGGTGGACTGATGCCCCCCGTCGGCAAGAAGTTTCGGGCGGCGGCGGCCACCATCGACCGGGCTCGCACCTACCCGCCGCGGGAAGCGGTGGAAAAAGTGAAAAGCGCGGCCTTCGCCAAGTTCGACGAGAGCGTCGATGTCTCGCTGAATCTGGGCGTCGATCCGCGGCACGCCGACCAGATCGTGCGCGGAACCGTGGTGCTCCCGCACGGCGTAGGAAAGAAGGTCCGGGTGCTGGTCCTGGCGCAGGGCGATAAGGCCAAGGAGGCCGAAGCCGCTGGCGCCGACCTGGTTGGCCCTGAATACGTGCAGAAGATCAAGGATGGCTGGCTCGATACCGACGTGATCATCGCCACGCCCGACATGATGGGCCAGGTGGGCCAGCTGGGCCGGGTGCTTGGGCCCCGCGGTCTGATGCCCAACCCCAAGTCGGGCACCGTCACCATGGATGTGGCCAAGGCGGTGAAGGAAGTGAAGGCCGGCAAGATCGAGTTCCGGGTGGACAAGACCGGCAATCTCCACGCGCCGATCGGCAAGAAGTCGTTTACCGCGGATCAGCTCTACGAGAACCTGGCCGCGTTTCTCGATGCGGTCATGCGGGCCCGGCCTTCGGCGGCCAAGGGGTCCTACATCAAGTCGGCCACGGTCTCCAGCACCATGGGGCCGGGCGCGCGGATAGACATGGCGGAGTACCGATGAGCGCGACACGGACCCAGAAGAGCGAGGTGGTGGTCGACCTGAAGGACCGGTTGACCCGCTCGCCGGCCATATACGTCACCGACTTCACCGGTCTCACCGTCAAGCGGATGACCGATTTGCGGCGCAAGCTGCGCGGCGTCGGCGTCGGCTATGTGGTCGTCAAGAACACCCTCGCGGCGCGCGCCTTTGCGGAGGTGAAGATCTCCGGCATGGACGACGTGCTGGCGGGGGCGACCGGCCTCGTCTTCGCCGGGTCCGACCCGGTGGGCGCGGCCAAGGTGCTCGCCGACTTCCACAAGGAGTTTCAGCAGCCCACCGTCAAGGCGGGATTGCTGGAAGGTCGGCGTATCACGGCCGACGAGGTAAAACGCCTGGCGACGCTTCCCTCGCGCGCGGTGTTGCTCGCGCAGCTGGGTGGGGCGTTCCAGGCACCGATGGCCGGATTCGTCGGCGCGTTGAACGGGTTGTTGTATCAGTGGGTTGGCGCCCTCGAGGCGCTTCGGGTGCAGCGTGGCAACGCTGCGTAACTAGACCTAAGAGAGAGACACGGCATGGCTACCAAGACCTTGAGCAAGGACGAGATCCTCGACGCCATCGGCAACATGTCGGTGTTCGAGCTGGCGGAGCTGATCGAAACCTTCAAAGAGAAGTTCAACGTGACCATCGCGGCGGCCCCTGCGGCCGCGGCCGGCCCGGCGGGCGGTGGGGCGGCGCCGGCCGAGGCAGCTGAGGAAC
>JACQVB010000151.1 GCA_016209985.1 Gemmatimonadota bacterium
CGGGTTGCCCGGTCGGGGACGTGGGTCACATTACAGCCACGCCGGTGTTCCTAGGTTGGGCCCACGGCCGGACGGGCACATCCCCCCAGGTACTGAGGAATTCCATGGCCTCTCCCGGCGCAGGGTCCTTATCAGCCACTGATCGCGCACTGCTCGAACGCCTCCGGGCCGGAGAGCACGAGGCGCTGCACGTCATTTTTGCGACCTATCACGCGCAGCTGCTCGGATTCGCCCAGAGCATCGTTCACGACCGTTCCACCGCGGAAGACGTCGTGCAGGACGTGATGCTCGAGCTCTGGCGCCGGAGGGAGGCACTGCATCTGGACACGTCGCTCGGCGGCTACCTGGTGCGATCGGCGCGCAACCGCTCGTTGAACCAGCTGCGCACCCGCCGCCGCGAGCGCCCCCAATCGGCCGCCCTGTCGCACTCCGTTCCGACCACCGCGCATGGGGAGCTGGTCGAGCGAGAGATGGAGGACGCGTTGCGGGCCGCGATCGCCGGCCTCCCGGAACGTTGTCGCGAGGTGTTCGAGCTGTCCCGCGTTCACGGGCTGAAATACGCCGAGATCGCCACGGTCCTCCACATCTCGATCAAGAGCGTGGAAACCCACATCGGGCGCGCGCTGCGGACGCTGCGTGAGCGGCTGAAAGCGTGGCTGCCGGAGGCGGATCTCTGAGGTGGCAGGGAACGCATCAAACCTCCGCATGAAGGGTGTGCGTACTGACCAGCGCCCCGCGGGTCGCGCGGAGAGCTGGCCAGCCTGGGATCTGACTATTGCCGGTTACTTCTTGGTCAGCGTCACTGTCGCAACCGGGACGACAACCCGGTTGATCACGAAATGCGGCGTCATCGCCTTCGACGTCGGTTTCTTCGGATTGTTGTCCTTGTCGGGTGCCTTGTAGGTCGTGCCGTCGTCGCCACCCGAGTCATAGGCGGGCAGCTCGAGCCTGCACGCGGCCGCCGCAACCGCGACCACCGCCACCAGCGCCAGTCGCGACCATCTCGCTGCGAACATCATCCCTCCCTTGCATCGAGTTATCGGTGAAGGACCAGGACGCCCCGGTCACCCGCGGCCACTGCCGCGACTCGGGCCAGTAATGACGCGGCGGTCGGGAAGGTTCCCGCCGGCAGCGGCTGGGTGACCTGGCTCACGCCGGCCGTGCCAAACTCGAACAGAACCAACGCCGGGTGGGAGCCGGCGACGCTGCTCACCGCTACGCCACGCGCGTTCGCGATGAGCAGGGTGTCCTTGCCCAGCATCGCGGCCTCGATCGGGAAGTTGGCCGGCTTGGCCCCACCCTGGGTGAAGCCCGCACCTTTCAGCGCCAGCTCGGCGAGCCGCTCGAGCCGATGGGTTGCGGCATCGTGATGCAGGACGTCGAGACCGAAATACGGTCCCCAGTAGTGGGTGGAGACGAAGGCGTATGTCCCGTCGCCGGTCACGAGCACCTCGGGCTGGCTGCGTCCCAGGTCCGCCGTCGAGACGGGACCCGCGAGCGTGCCGGCGCTGTCGTAGGTCCAGGCGGTCAGATCCGAGGTGCCACCGGACACGATGCATAACCCGCCACCGGCCGAGACCCCGGAGAAAAGACCGACCGGGACTTCGTGGGGCGGGGACACCAGTCGGGGGTGTAGCGGATCGTCCAGCGAAAAGACGCTCAGGTGGCCGGGGGCCCGCGCATCGAGCGCGAAAAGCCAGCGATCGGCGATCGCGATGTCGTCTACGCTTTCGCTCCCGGCCGGCGGCGGCGTGGTCGCCAGCGTCTTACCGGTGCTCGCCTCGACCACCGCAAGCCCGTCCTCGGCCAGCGTGGCGTAGAGAAGATCCCCGTGCGCTGCGAGGTTGGCGGCCTCGCCCCGCTGGATGGTGCGATAGCTGAGCGCGTTTTGCGCGAGGGAAATCCAGTCACACGAGCCGGCGAAAAACGCGAGGAGAATGGCGGCGGCGGGATGCAGACCGCGTAAGGTCTGGTTGGTTCTCAAGGCTCCTCCGGATGGCGTCTATGATCGACGCCTCAACGCCGGAGGACCAGGAAGAGTTCCCGCTGATCTACGGTCGCTAGGGTTTGCGGTTCTTCGGGTCGGAGAGAATGGCCTGCACGTTGGCGAGGACCGAAGCCGGAAGATCAATCCGTCGCAGCTTCGCCTTGAGATCGTCGAGCACTCGCCCCTCGAACGCGTATTCGCCGGCGCACACCACGCAGGTATCCAGGTGCTCACGGACCAGAGCCATCTCGGCCGCGGACAGTTCACGGTCGAGATAGTCGTTGATCCGCTGGAAGACCTCTTCGCAGGTGAAACGGTCCAGGGTCTGCGGCGGACCGGGAGTCCGCTGGACCTCGAGACCGCTCGCCAGCGCGAGGATCGGGATCAACAGGTGGAGCGGGGCGAGCAGCGTGAGGGGCACAAGCATGCGATACAGTGCACCCGGCGGCTCGGCGCCGCAACTGGAGACCGCGGTCCGCACTGAGCGTTCTTGTGGTAATGGAGAACGCGCCGCCAAAGTTCCCGGCTGTCTTGTGGCCTGCCCCCGAGGCGGTATGATACCGCGAACTCTACCCAGGCCCGACGCCATGACCCGCGCCAAAACCGTTGCTGCCGCCTTCCTTTTTGTTTTTCCCATCGCCTCGACCTTGCTGCGAGCACAGCAAGCCCGCCCCCTCGCGGTCTACCTCAACGCGGACATGGAGGGAGTGGCGGGCATCTCCGCGACCGACGATCCTGATGCCAAGCGCTTCATGACGGAGGAAGTGAATGCGGCGATCGCGGGAGCCTTCGCCGTCGGCGCACAGCGGGTGGTGGTGAACGACGGGCACGGTGGCCACAACAACCTGCTGATGGACCGGCTCGACCCGCGGGTCGTCTCCTTCCGCGGCGCGCTCAAGCCCTATGGCATGATGGAAGGGCTCGACAGCTCCTTCAGCGCGGTCGTCTTCCAGGGCTCGCACGCCATGGCGGGCAGCACCGGCGCCTTCCTGGCGCACACCGGATCCGGCGCGGTGGAAGAGCTCAAGATCAACGGGGTTGCGGTCGGCGAGCCGGGAATGAACGCGCTCTACGCCGCCTGGTACGGCGTTCCGGTGGTGTTCATCAGCGGCGACAGCGGCGCGGTGAGCCAACTGAAGCAGCTGGTGCCGGGTACGGTGGGTGTCCCGGTCAAGTGGGGAATCTGGAATCGGGCCGCGCGCATGTTGTCACCCGACTCCGCTCGTGCCGCTATCCGCCGCGGCGTGGAGCAGGCGCTCCGGGCCCCGCGCCCCGCCCTGCCCGCGTTGCGGCCGCCTTTCCGGTTCGAGCTGACCTACAGCTCATCCACCATGGCCGACGTGGCCGAGGGCATTCCCGGTGTCAGGCGCACCGGTCCGGCGACCGTCACGTTCGAGACGCAGACGTATCCCGCGGGCTACCGACTCTTTCGCGTGCTCTACCGGCATTTGCAGCAGTAGGACCGAAGCTTCAGTACCGAAACGCATACTGCGCCTTGACCAGGAGCTGGCTGGAGGCGAATCCCAGCTCATCGCGCAGCGTCCCGGGATCACGGGTTCTGAGATTGTGGTTGTAGACCACGAACAGCTCGCCGAGCGGCCTGAACGTCCAGCGCAAACGGGTGTTCGTGGCGAAGGCGTGTGAGTCGCTGTCGTACTGGAGGAAGCTGGTGAGCTGCAGGTCGGGCGAGAGGTTCATCCGCAATCGGGTCCCGAGAAGATCCTGCACGAAGTTCCCCTGGGCCAAGTGTCCCACGTCGCGCTCGCCGGTCAGCTCCACGATGAACAGCGGCGAGAGTTTCCAGGCGGCGGTGAGCTGATACTGGTTCAGTGAACCCCCGTAGAACCCGCCGAACCACCAAGTCGCCTGCGCGCTCAAGCGCCGCTTCGGCGCGAGGCCCGCTTCGAGGCGGAACCGGGGAAAATGGTAGGCGGCGGATGGGATCGTCACCCCCTCGGCGATTTCGAACGGCGCCGATAGGCGCTCCCCGGTGGGGACGATGTTGAACTCGAACCGGTCCCCGCTCTCCAACCGGCAGTTGATCGGCGCCATGAAGTAGCGGTAACTCTGCCAGCCGCCGCGTTGACCCGCGACCAACGTGAGCTGGTTTTCCCAAAAGCACTGCCGGATGCGCAGGGGCCCGATGGGCCCCTTGGGTCTTGGCTGCCAGTCGACGCCCAACGCGGCCATGTGAACGCCTGGCCGCGGCACGAACCCCAGCGAGGGGTCGAACGCCTCACCGATTCGCTTGTACTTGAGCGAGATATCCCAGAGATCGTTGGGATAGTCGACCTTGAAGCCGGCCGCGGTGCGATCGCCACGCAGATCCTCGCGGCCCAGGCGAAGTCCCCAGATGCCGGCGATGAAGTTCTTGTCGCCCCGAAAATGGGAAGTTTGATAGGTGAAGTCGGGCCCGGCGAGCCAGCTGCCGGACCGGCCCGCGGGATCGCCGGCGGTCGCGATAAAGCCAACCGACGATTCGCGGAGTACGTTCTGCTTGACGCGCACCACGGCTCCGGTGCTCGGGGACAGCGTTTCCCCAGCGCCGGTGCGAACCACCAGGGCACCGAAATTGGTGCCCGAACCTCGCCCGTTCACTTTCCCGCCGGCAGTGATGGGGACCTGAGTGCCCTGGAACAAACCGAGTCGCCGACTGAAGAAGGGGATCACGTCCTGGTCCAGGCCGAGCCCGAAGTCGAAGATGTCGGTGCCTTCGAGAAAGAACGTGCGTTTCTCGGGAAAGAAGAGAGGGAAGCGGGTCAGGTTGACGCGGCGGCTGTCCACCTCCGTTTCGGCGAAGTCCGTGTTGATCGTGAGCGATGCGAGGGTGTTCGCCCCGAGCCGCTGCGTCACGTCCAGGCTTGCCTGGCTGCGGTTCCGCAACGAGGCGCCGGCGCTGTCCTTCGCGGCGCCGCCGGTCACCGATGGTCGTACGCTGAGACCGATGCCGAGATTGAAGGGCGGAAGGTTGGAAAGCCGTCCCGCCCGGCTCATCTGGGTCACCTTGTAGTCGCGCCGTGGGCTCGCCCACCGGTCGGTCTCCTGCAGTCGTTGAATCCTTCGTTCGACATTGAACGCCCAGGTCGTGAGTCCGGGATCAAAGAGGATGCTCTTGATGGGGATCAGGATCTCGGTGGACCACCCGTTCGGTGTGCGCGCGGTCGCGGCCTGCCACAGGCCGTCCCAGTTGGCGTTCTCGCCCTCGCCCTGATTGGTCACCAGCGCGTCGTACCGGGCGCCCGTGGGATTGACGCGGAACACGTATCCCGACCGACCGTCGAGGTAGGTGCCCAACACGATGGTGATATGGTCTTCGGCACTCAGCGAGGCGTCTCGCTGACGCGCGTAGCTCACCACTCCTGACGAAGACGGATCGTCCGCCCGGACACCGATGACGATCGCGTTTCGCGCGAAGAGCACGCGTATGACGGTGCGCGCGGAGGGGGCAACACCTTCCCTGGGCTCGACCTGGGTAAGATCGCCCACCGAATCCGCGGCGCTCCACAACGGCTCGTTGAGGCGGCCGTCGATTCGGATGCTCCCGGCACCAGCGGCGGCGCGAAGCTCGAGAGCGGCGCCGGAAGCGGTGGCGGCTCCATTGAACCTCTGACCGAGGGCCCGGCACGGCAGTACCAAAGCCACGACTACTGCCTGTAGCGCGAAGCGAAAGGGAGAACTCGAACCAGAATGATCTCGCCGGGAGCGGCTGTCGCTCCGCGCGCGGATCCGAGGCACTTCAGTCGGTGGGCGTGAGAACACGCAGCACCGGGCGTCCGCCGACATTTGCCAGCGGCAAGTAGACTCGATGGGTCCGTGGGTCCACCGACACTGAATGGGCACCGGGAGCCTTGAATTCGGTCAACGGGTGAAGGGTGGAACCGTCGAGGCGGAACGGACTCACGATGCCGGACTCCGCCGCCACATAGAGCAGCCGCAATACCGGATCCCACGCGAGCACGTCCGGGCTGTCTCCCACCCGGTGGATCGCCAGTACGCGCATGGTACGGAGGTCCACCACGAGCAACCTGCCGTTCCCATCTCCCGAAACGAAGGCAAGGCGATCAGGCTCGTCAATGGCGAAACCGTGCGGATGGTCCGAGCCCGGCAGGTCGTAGCGTGCCACCACCTGCTCGGTGCCGGGATCGATCGCGACCAACTGATTTCTGGTCTGCACCGCCACGAGCACGCAATGTGAGACCGAGTCGTAGTGGGTATTGCCGGCTTCTCCCCCCAACGGGATGGTTGCGCGCTTGCCGTTGCGCGCCGCGTCGATCACGACGTCCGCCTCACCGGACTCATCCGAGACGAACACCTTGTCCTCCGCCGGCGCGTAGGCGATGCCGTCGGGAAAGCCGATGCCGCCGACACGCGCGACGACCTGGAGGGTCCGGTCATCGACAACGGCCACCTCGTGCCGGCCGTCGGCGGACACGTACACCGCATGATGAGATGGCACCGCCCACACACCGGTCGCGCGATCGAGTCCGGGTACCACGCCGACCACGCGGGAAGAATCCAGATCGAAGACCACGAGCCGCCCCGCACCCATGTGGCTGAGGTAGAGCCGTGCTCTGCCGGGATCGCTGCTCTGGTAGTCGAACCGCGAGGCCGGGCCCGGCGGCGGGATGTCTTTCACGGGCCGAAGATCTCGCGCGACCGTTGTGGCGTTAGACGCGATGGTCCCGGCACCCGCATGTCCGGGCGGCGTGAGCGACGTGGGAGAGGCGTAGCAGGCTGCGCCGAGGGGTGGCGGCTCGGCTCCGACAGCCGACTTGCGCGCGGAGATGCCCAGGAAAGCCAGGACCGCGACCGCCAACACCCGCGACCTTGCATCCGGTGTAACCATTGTTACAATGCTAATTGTGAGTATTGGCCGCGCAAGATGGCTGCTATTGACCTACCGCCTGCCGCCCCACCCCAGTCGGCTGCGCCTGGCGGTCTGGCGCCGGCTCAAACGTTCCGGCGCCGTGTTGCTGGACAGTTCGGTGTGGATCCTGCCGTTCGATGCCAGGAACCAGGAAACCTTCGAGTGGCTGGCCGAGGAAATCGAGGAAGCAGGCGGGCGGGCATGGGGCTGGACGGCCGAAAGCCTCGAGACCGGACAGGACCAGGTAGTACTGGGCCGCTTTCGGCGAGAGATGGGCAATCGCTATGCGCTGCTGGTAGCGGCGGCCCGCCAGCTCGTTCGCACGGCACGCCGGGATGACAGCAATCCTCTGCGGCTTCGCCGGGCCCTCCGTCAGCTCGGCACCCTGCAACGCACCCTCCGGCTGGAAAACCGACGGGACTATTTCGGCTCACCCGGTCGCCAGCTCGCGGAATCGGCCATCGCGGAAGCCCGGCGGCAGGTGGAGCGACTGGCCCGCTCCGCCACCTCACCCCCCAAACGCTGATGCTCTGGGTCACTCGACCTCGCTGCCACGTTGATCGGACAGCCTGCGCCTGGCTCATTCGCCGCTTCATAGATCCGCAGGCGACGTTCGCCTTCGCACCCGACCGTGAGGCAGCAAAAGAACTGAGAGGCAGTCCTTTCGACATCCGGGGAGTCGAGCTTGGTCATCACGAAGGTCGCTGCTCATTTGAGTCCTTCCTGCTCAAGTACCACCTGTCGGATCGCGTGCTGGAGGATCTCGCGGCGGTGGTACATGAAGCCGATGTGGACGACGACCGCTTCCGCGCTCCCGAGGCAGCGGGGCTGGATGCTGTCATCCGCGGCTTGGGGATGGTGATCCCCGATGACCTGGAGCTGTTCGGAATCACCGACCGGATCTATGACGGTCTCTATGAATGGTTCCGGCGGCAAACCCGGTGAACCGTCCCACCGCGATAGGGTGAGGAGGGCGTTTCGCATGGGCTCTCCCCAGAAGTATTGGACCGCGCTCCTCGCCGTTTCGGTAGCAGCAGGCTGTGCCTCGCTCTCCAATTCGGAGCCGGGCGATGCGGTCACGATTGCGAGCACCGTCACGATTGCGCGGCGCGCCCTCCCAGCCATGGTCACGATTACCGCCCTCGCCGACTCGGGGGATACCCTGGGACAGGGAAGCGGGTTCATCGCAGCGCGCAACGGTATCATCGTCACCGCCTGGCTACCAGGACGAGAAGAACTATTACCTCACTCGCGCCAACGCCCTCGAGGACAACGTCTGCTGGTACTACGTACAGAACGGGCGTCGCATCGAAGTGAAGCGCGTGAGCGTAAAGGTGGCATGGGGCAAGGTCGGCGTGTGGACCAAGGCCGACTCACAGACCCTGTTCGACAACCTGACCGCAACACCGCTCGGGCCGTGAACACCACGGCAACCCGGACAGCCAGCTCGGGACCGCCTCCCGCAGCGCGTCCCGCCTACACCCTGCGGGAGCTCGCCCTCTACTTCCTCAAGCTCGGCACGCTGGGGTTCGGCGGTCCGATCGCCCTGGCGGGGTATATGCAACGCGATCTGGTGGAGCGGCGCGGCTGGATCTCACTGGAGGACTACCAGCAAGGTCTGGCCCTCGCGCAACTCGCTCCGGGGCCGCTGGCGGCACAGCTGGCGATGTATCTGGGATGGGTTCGCGGCCGCGTGTTGGGGGCGACGCTGGTGGGAGTGGCCTTCGTGGGACCCTCCTTCGCGATGGTGCTGGGACTCTCGGCCCTCTACGTGAGGTTCGGGGGATTGCCGTGGATGCAGAGCGTGTTCTACGGGATCGGAGCCGCCGTGATCGCCGTTATCGCCCGCAGCGTGCTGGCACTGGTGCGCACGACCTTGCGCGGAGATCACCTGATCTGGCTCCTATCCGCCGGGAGTGCGCTGGTTACCGCCTGGGCCGAATCGGAGATCGTGTGGGTGTTCATCGCGTGCGGCGTGGTGGCGATGCTGGTACGCGCGGGTCCGCCCAGCCGGGCTCCTGGAAGGGTTCCGGTCATTGCTCCCTGGCCGGCCGTCGCCTTGGGGTTGGCAGGACCGGCGTCAGGCGTAACCCTCTGGACGATTGTCTGGTATTTCGCGGGGGCGGGCTTGTTTGTCTTCGGCAGCGGGCTCGCCATCGTACCGTTCCTTCACGGAGAGGTGGTCCAGCGCTTTCACTGGCTGACCGAGCGGCAATTCCTGGACGCGGTTGCGGTATCCATGATCACGCCCCGGGCCGGTCGTGATCACGGTGGCATTCATTGGCTATCTGGTGGCCGGACTGTTGGGTGCCCTGGTCGCGGCCCTCGGCGTCTTCGCGCCCGTCTATCTCGTCGTTGTGCTCATAGCTCCGCACTTCCGGCGTTGGTCCGAGAATCCCCGCATCAGAGCCTTCGTCACGGGTGTCACCGCCGCCGCGGTGGGCGCCATCGCCGGCGCAGCGTTTGTTCTCGGCAGGCGGGCGTTCAGCGACCTGCCGACGGTGCTCATCGGGCTTGCGACGCTGGCACTCCTGCTCTCCGCCAAGCGGGTGCCAGAGCCGCTCTTGATGGTGACCGCAGGGCTCGTCGGACTCCTTCTCCACCGTCCCGCTGCCTGAGAAGGCACCTCACCACATTCCTTTAGGGGTCTAACATGCAGACATTGCGATATCTGGCTCTGAGCACGGTCATCATCAACGGCCTTCCCGCAAGCGCCGGTGCACAGGCCGCTCTCGGCCAGCCGTGGGACTCCATAGCGATCATCCTCCAGGCACCAGGGACGCTTAACGGCGGGTACTATCGCTACAACATGCCGCGCACCGATCTCACGGTGAACGTCGGCGACGTCACCGTCGCTCCGGGGCTCGCGCTGGGCGCCTGGGCTGGTTTCAGCGGGTCCGCCGGCAAGGCGATGACGATGGGGGACCTGGTACTGACTTCCACTGAGCTTGCGCCGGTCCTTCGGGGGTTGAGTGAACAGCATGTCAGCGTGACGGCAATCCACAATCATCTGGTGGGTGAGGAGCCGCAGGTCACGTACGTGCACTTCGAGGGCCAAGGGGCCGCCACCGATCTGGCGCGCCGCCTGAACGCCGTAGTCACTCTCACGAAGACTCCGCGGCCCCTCGCGCCCGCGAAACCCGCGGCCCTCTCGATCGATACGGCACAGGTCTTTACCAAGCTCGGCAAGTCGGGGCGAGCGCAAGGAATCCTGGCGCAGCTCTCCTTCATGCTGGTGTCGGACACCGTCAAGCAGAATGGGATGTCGCTGGTTCCCGCCATGGCCTTCGGCTCGCCGATCAATATTCAGGCAGTGAGTCCGAACCGGGCAGTCGCGACCGGAGATTTTGCGGTCCGCGAATCGAAGGTGGGGCCGGTACTGGCGGCGCTGGCCAAGGGAAGAATCACCGCCACCGCGGTCCACACACATCTGATCGGGGAAACCCCGAAGCTCTACTTCATCCACTTCTGGGGTGACGGTCCGCTGTCTGACGTTCTGACAGGACTGCGCGCGGCACTCGACGCAGCAAAATGATGATGCGACCGGCCCGGGATCGCCGCATCGGCATCCAGGCAGCCCTCCTCGCCGCCGCCTTGTTTGGCACGAGCACGCCATTCGCCAAGCTGCTGTTACGCGCGGCGCCTGCACAACTCGTGGCCGGTCTGTTGTACTTGGGCTCCGGAATCGGGCTCACGCTCGTATGGCTGTATCGTCGCTCACGCGGGGTACGTCCCGAAGCGCCCATCCGCCAAGGCGATCTGCCCTGGCTGGCCTCGGCGATCGTGGCAGGTGGCCTCGCCGGACCACTGCTGCTCATGATCGGCCTCGCACGGACGCAGGCCGCCGCAGCTTCCCTGCTCCTCAATCTCGAGGCCGTCTTTACCGCGATCCTCGCCTGGTTCGTGTTCCGGGAGAATGTGGACCGCCGGATCGCCGCGGGCATGCTGGCCATTGTCGCCGGGAGCGCGGTGCTGACCTGGGAACGGGGCGTCTCGCTACAAGGGCTCTCCGGATCGCTGCTCGTCGCCGGTGCCTGTCTGGCGTGGGGGATCGACAACAACCTCACCCAGAAGATCTCGGGTGGCGACCCGGTGCAGATCGCCGCGCTCAAGGGGCTCGTGGCCGGGTGCGCCAATACCGTAATCGCATCTGCCCTTGGCGTGAGCTGGCCGACGCCCTCGCATATCGGGGGCGCGCTCCTTCTCGGTTTCGTGAGCTACGGCGTGAGCCTGGCGCTCTATGTCCTGGCCCTTCGCCATCTGGGCACGGCACGCACGGGCGCATACTTCTCCGTCGCACCGTTCGCCGGCGCGCTGGCATCACTCATGGTGTTCAGGGAGCCGCCTACGGCTGGGCTGCTGCTCGGCGCCGGGCTCATGGCAGTTGGAGTCTGGCTCCATATCACCGAGCGTCATGAGCACGCGCATGTTCACGAGAGGCTTGAACACGAACATTTACATGTGCACGATGCGCATCACCTTCACGAGCACCGCCCTGGCGATCCCTCCGGTGAGCCCCACTCGCACCGGCACCGCCATGAGCCCCTGGTCCACACCCATCCACACTACCCCGACCTGCATCACCGGCACCCACACGAGTGACGACCAACCACTCGGCGTCCACCTGCCAGTGCGACCTGACCGCCGGCAGCGTCGAGCCGTGCGCTGGCTCGCCTTCTTGTCGCGCTAGCTCACCTTCTGCGGCTTGGGTGCGCCCTCCGGCCCGTTGTCCCAGTCCTGGACGCTGGAAACGTTCGGCATGCCCCAGTCGTGCCCGTTCCAGCCGTCGAATCCGTCCATCTTGAAGGCCCAGAAGCCCGAGTAGTCGTCGGCCACGACGATGAGGCCATCGACGTTCCGAACGTCCAGGCCATAAGCGCCGAACGCGACGCCGCCGGGCTCGAAGGGAACCCGGTAGGTGTAGGTGTCGTAGAAACCGACCTGCACCGGATCCTGCGGCATCCGGATGTCCAGGACGCGCAGCCCCTGCTCGTAATCGGCGATGAACGCGTAGGGCCACCGAATCTCGATCATGTGGCCGCTCTTGGACGGCGCCACGGTCCACTCGCCGATAGGCTGCTTGATTACCGGAGTGGTGCCATCGAGGGCGGGCTTCAAGTCCCACAGGCGGACCGGCTGGTGGGCCGGCGAGGTCATGATGGTCATCGCGTAGCGGCCGTCGGGGGTCGCGACGAAGGTGTGGCCGCCCGATTGCATCGAGGACTGCGCGATCACCGTCGCTATGAGTTTCGGATTCTTCAGATCGGTGATGTCGTAGACGAAGTTGCCTCCCAGCGGGCTGGTTTCGGGACCGCCGCCGTAGAAGAGGTCGCGGTGGTTGGCCACATCGTACGCGACGTACTCATCGTGATACCCCTTGGCGCCCGGCGCCGGCGTGGCCGCTCGCGGCTCGGGCAACGGGATACCGCCCACCCGTCCCTGGTCCGGTGCGCCCGCCAAAAACTTCTCCATGTCGTAGACCAGCGCGCCGTACGGATAGCCGGCCGGCGATTCGGTCGAGAAGAACAGCAGCACCCGCCCGTCGGAATGCTTGTAGGGAAAGAGATTGTGCGCACCACCCGGCGCGTCGGGCACATGGATGCGTCCGACCTCCTTGATCGTGCTGGTGTCGGGAAGCCCGGTCACGTCGAAGACGATCGTGGACACGTCTCGGTCGGGTGATCCCGCGCGGATCTGCACCGCCTGGACGTAGTAGTAGCGACCCTTGAGCTTGAAGTACTTCCCGTTGACACCTCGCCCCTGATGCAGCTCGGGGTTCTCGATCGCCCAGGAATAGATTCTTTGCCCGTGGGCTGGGGTCTTGAGGCTGACGATGTCGAAGCCGATGGGATCCGGCCCGCGGGAGACGTAGGCGTATGGCCGGGAGAGATCCTGTTCGACTTCGATGTCGGACACTTTCTGGGCGCCGGCCAGCGGCACGTGGGTCAGCAGGTGCACGTTAGGGCTGTAGTGTTGCCCCGGAGGATATTGGGCCGGCAGCGAGGACACTCCGAGCACGAACGCAGCGAGAGCGAAGAGCGGTGATCTCATGGTGACGCGATCTCCTTGAGTGTTGCCGAGGACGAGCGGGCCCGAACCAAACCCTTTCCCGCCTCACGGAGGACCTCAGGACGATCTACCAGTTGCGCCGGCCAGACAAGGGCGCTCGACTGCCTGCCGGTCGAGCGTTTCCCATCTGATGTGGTTGTATTTCAATCAGTTGGCACCCAGTGTCGATTCCGGAGGGTTCCGTTCGACGTATGAGTGAAGCCGGAAACTCCGGCCGCCAACCCCGAACCAGGAGAGCGACCATGCGATTCATGATGCTGGTGATCCCGAAGGCGTACGAGAAGGCGCCGGCGGACTTCGTGCCCCCGGCTGACCTCGTCGCCAAGATGGCGAAATACAACGAGTCGCTGACCAAGGCCGGCGTGCTGCTCGGCCTCGACGGGCTCCACCCCCCGGCCAAAGGCGTGCGGGTCAGTTTCTCCGGTGGGAAGCCCAAGGTGACGGAGGGACCCTTTACCGAGGCCAAGGAGCTGCTCGGCGGGTACTGGATGATTCAGGTCAAGTCGAGGGACGAGGCGATTGAATGGGCGAAGCGGGCCCCGATGCTGGATGGCGACGTGATCGAGGTACGCCAGGTGCAGGAGCTGTCCGACTTTCCCCCCGACGTCCAGAAAGCGGCGAGCCAGCCGGCGGCGACCGCGAAGCGCTAGACCCGAACGAGAAAGAGATACTACTATGCGATTCATGATGATGCTCAAGGCCACCGAGAAGACCGAGGCCGGGATCTTCCCTCCTGACAGCCGGCGACTCATGGCCGAGATGGGGAAGCTGA
>JACQVB010000154.1 GCA_016209985.1 Gemmatimonadota bacterium
CGACCCGCCGACCCGCCGACTACTGCGGCTCCACGATCCTCCGGTACGAGTCCGGGTTCCACCTCGGCTTCTCCTTCCCGTTCGCGATCTCGAGCCCCAGGTAGAAGACCAGCCTTACGATCCGTGCCTCCTTTTCCGCGTCGATCTTCGAGACCCGTCGCCCGGCTGGTGATAGTCGGGATGGACCCCGTTGAAGAAGAACAGGATCGGGACACCCTTGCGCGCGAAATTGAAATGATCCGAGCGGCGGTAGAAGTTTTCCTGGGGCCAGAGGTCGTCGATGGCCGTCATCCGGAGCTCGGGATGCGCCCGGTTCACCCGGTTGAGCGTCGCCCCCAGGTCCGAATGTTCCTTGCCGATCGCGACAATGGTGTCCTTCCAGTTGCGTCCCACCATGTCGGTGTTCAAGTCGGCCACGATCTGCGCGATGGGGACGGGAGGATTGCTGGTGAAATAGTCGCTGCCCCAGAGGCCACGCTCCTCGCCGCTCACGGTGAGAAAGATCAGCGAGCGTTTCGGTCTGGGCTGCAGCCGGGCGAACGCCTCGGCCAGCTCCACCACCGCGATGGTTCCCGAGGCGTCGTCATCCGCCCCGTTGCATATGCTGTCCGCGCCCACGGTCTGGCACCCCACGGAACTGGGGCCGGTGGTGCCGATGTGATCCATGTGGCCGCTGAAGACGACGTACTCGTGCTTGAGCGTCGAATCGACGCCTTCCAGAATGCCGACCGTGTTGGGTGCGCTGCTGTTCGGGCCACTCTCCGGCCGCAGCGTGAACGTCAGGGTGAGATCGACCGGCGTGGCCTGCGGAGCGCCGCTGGTCGCCTTTTGAAGTGCCGCCCCACTCACCCCGCGCTGCTCGAGCAGGGGCCGGAACGCGGACTCGCGCACCGCGACCAGCATTCTTCCGCGAGTGGCGAGCGGGCCGCGCCACGCCGGTGCCAGCCGCGCGGCCATCGAGGCCTGGACCATGGCCCGCCACGGGTCGTCGGGGAGTGGTGTCACCAGCACGACCGCGGCCGGCTGCTGGGCCCCGATCATGCCCAGATTCTGGAGCAGCGGGCTCTTGCGGCCGAGGGGGTCGTCGGGAGTGAGCAGGAGAACGACGATCGCGCCGGAGAGACCGAGTGAGCGAAAGGCTCCTTCTTTGGGATCGCCCCCCGAAAGAATCATGACCTTTCCCGTCGCTTCACCCTCGCGCACGCCGGCGACCGGGATGGCGTCGCGCCCAAACCGCAGCGTTGGACCTCCCGCGATTGTGATGGATGAGGCCAGCGTGTCGACCGCGTTGCCGCGCAACGGGTAACGCTGGAGGAAGCTGCCGCTGTCACCGCCTGGCGTGAGACCGAACCGCTTGAACTCTGCCGCGATGAAGGCCGCCGTCTTCTCCAGCTCGGGGCCCGGTGTCGAACGACCCTTCATCGAATCGTGGGCGATAATGCCGATGCGCCGGATGATGTCGGAGGCGATGATGGAGCCCGCCGCTTCCTTCACGGAAAGTTCTGCGGCCGGCTTCCCGGTCTGGGCTCTGAGCGCAGTCGGCGCCAGAAGGGCGGCAATGGTAACGAATCTGCGGATCACGACGCGGAGCTCCGGATGAAGGCAGGAGAAAAATAGCGCTAAGATTGCAGCTCGGCTGAGGGGAAAAGCCGCAAGGGTTGTAAAGGTCCGATACTGCGGGATGAGCCAACCTTACACCCCTGACCTTTACAACCCTTGCTTTTCTAGTTCGGCCTTCTGCCGTCGCCTTCCGGGTCCTGCGGTTTCTCCACCCGTCTGGGCTCCGAGCTTGGTTCGGAGCGCGGTGCCGCGCGGGGTTCCGCACGGGGCTCGGAGCGCGGCTCGGCACGGGGCTGCTCGCGCGGCTCGACGCGCCGGGGCTCTGCCCGCGGCTCACTGCGGGGCTCGGAGCGCGGTTCCGGCCGCGGTTCGGCGCGCCGCTCGGGCTCGCGCGCCGGCTCGATCTGAGTCCGATCGGGCACCCGCCGGGGCTGCTCGCGGACCGGCTCGCGCCGGCTATCCTCGCCGGGCGTTGCTTCCCGCGGCTGGTCGCGCCGCGGCTCCTTCGGCGACTGGACCTGGGTCTCCGGCTCGCGCCGCGGATCGCGACGCTCCAGCTGCGGCTGCTGGCGGCCTTCATCCGGCTGGGTGGTCACCGCACCGTCGGTGCGGCGGCGGCCACCCTGGTTGTCGCCCTGCTGCGTATTGGCGCCTTCATCGGGCCGGCGAGGACGCTCCCGCGGATCGATCACGCCGGCGCGGCCGCCATCGGTCTGCGTCCGGGCATCCGGCTGCCGCGCGCCGGAAGCCTGGCCGGGATCCAGCAGGCGTCGCCCGCCGGTCGCGCCACCGGCCGCATCACCGGAAGTGGCGGGTTGCTGGCGTCCGGTGGTGATCGGCGCCGGCACGCGGCCGGGACCGCCAAGGTCACGGGACGTCACGCCGGCGTCGAGTACCCGCCGGCCGGTGGCATCCACCGGGCGCTCGCGCACCGTGGTCACGTAGGGCTGATTCGGTCCACCACGATCCTTGAACACGTACCGCGGGGCCAACCGGGGTGAGCTGCGATACAGCACCCGGGTGCCGCCATACCGCCGATAGGGATAGTAGTAATAATCGTCGTAGATCACGATCCGGAACCGGAAGCAGGAATAGGAATAGGGGTTCCAGTAGCGGTACGACGCGTACGCGTGGCAGTCGTAGCAGAGGAAACGTGGATAGTCGTAATGTTGCTCGACGTAGTAGGGCATCACGTCGTAGGAATACTCGTCGTAATTGGGCGGAATGATGCGGTCCACCAGGTCGGTGAGCGCCACGTAGGGATCGCCGGTCACCCGCCCACCGGCCGCGATGACCCGGTAATCCCAATGGTCGCCGCGCACCAACGCGTCGTAGGCGAACGGATCGGCACTGACCACGCCGAAGACGTATCCCTGGCCCGGATAGTCATCCACCGAGAACGCGTACCGGTCGCCGTAGGAGCGCACCTCGTAGCGCTCGCCGGCCCGCGCGTAGTTGTCCTCCCACGGCTCGCGGGGATAGAGCACCCGAACCCGGCCGTCGGTATCGATCCGGAAGACGGTGACGTAGCCGCTTTCCGAAGTGCGGAAATAGACGCGCACCTGTTCGCCGCGGCGGAACACCTCGTCGTTGTTCGTCCAGACCTCGATGCTCGGACCCCTACCGATCTGGTGTCGATCGGCGAGCATGACCGGTTGCGCCGGGGTCATCCCGACCAGCGCTGCCAAGCCTAAGTTGAGCATCATAAGGACCTCCCGAGCCTTCTCGTCCGTATCCCCCTAGAGCAGGGGACGTGCCAGGATCAGCTATTATCCTATAGTGTTGTCGAGCAACCGTTTAGCCCTCTTTGATGGCGTCTTCAGGGTCCCTCGATGTCCTTGGCGGATGACACCCGTCCAGCGCGTTGACTTTGAACGCCTGCGCCCGGTACGTTCCCCGACCCATGGCGAAAACAGATCGGATCGATCTGCTGGATCCCTATGATGTGGCGCAGCTCGGCGGTCTCGAGCTGGTGGCCGAGGGGGTGGTCGAGGGATTTCTCACCGGGCTTCATCAATCTCCGTTTCGCGGGTTTTCGGTCGAATTCATCGAACATCGCCCCTATCAGCCGGGTGACGAGCTGCGCTACGTGGACTGGAAGATGCTGGCGCGCTCGGACCGGCTTACCGTAAAACAGTTCGAGGAAGAAACCAATCTTCGCGCGATGATCGTGCTGGACGCGAGCCGTTCCATGCACTGGAGCGGCGGGGATCGCCGGCTGACCAAGCTGGACTATGCCAAACGGCTGGCGGCTGCCCTGTCGCTGATCATGTTGAGACAACGCGACGCGACCGGCTTCATCGGGTTCGATGACGAAGTGCGCTCCGTGGTGCCCGCCCGCGCGCGAACCCACCATTGGTGGACTCTGATTGCCGCGATGGCGAATCTCCAGCCGGGCATGGGGACAGCGGCCGAGCCCGCGCTCCGCCGGGTGACCGATCTGCTGCGGCGCCGGGGAATGGTGGTGTTCGTCTCCGACCTGTTGATGGAGCGCGATCTGGCCATGCTGGCGCTGCAGTTCCTCCGCCATCGGGGTCATCAGGTCACCGTATTCCATATAATGGATCCCGCCGAGATGACGCTCGAAGGGCCTCCCGAGGCACGCTTCGAGGATCCGGAGACCGGAACCGGAGTGGTCGCGCGGCCGCGTGAATTGCGATCCGCCTACGCCGAGACCGTGCAGCGGACGATCGCGGATTGGCGCCTGGCGTGCCGGCGCGGCGGCATCGCCTACCACCACGTGGTGACCGACACGCCGTTCGGATATGTGCTGCGCCGTGCCACCGCCCGGCGCTCCCGTCTCGGGTGATCGCGTTTCTCCAGCCGCTCTGGCTGCTAGGGCTGGCGGCCGCGGCCATCCCGGCGCTGCTGCATCTCCGGCAGCGGCAGATCCCGCCGACCATCGTGTTCCCCACAGTGCGCTATTTGTCGGAAACCAAGAAAGAGCAGAGTAAACGGCTCAAGCTGCGGAACCTGCTGCTGCTGATCCTGCGTACGCTCATCATCATCATGATCGTGCTCGCCGCCGCGCGGCCGGTCGCGACGCTGAACGTAGGCGGCGTGCACGCACCGACTGCGATGGCGATCGTAGTGGACAATTCGCTGAGCTCAGGCGTGGTGCTCGAAGGCCGGCGACTGTCGGAGCTGTTGGTGCAGCGGGCTCGAACGGTGGTGGACCGCCTCGCGGAGTCCGATCATCTCTGGCTGGTGCTGGCCGACGGCGTGCCGCGACGAATGAGCCGGATAGACGCCGGACGGTTGCTGGACAGCGTGGTCCCGTTGCCGGTCCGGCTGGACCTGGGATCCGCCGTGCGCGCGGCAGCGAGTGCGATTGAGGACGACATCCTGCCGGGCCACGAGGTGGTGGTGTTCAGCGACGTCCAGGCTTCGGCGTTTTCTCCGGGGCCGCCGGGGAACGCTTCGATCCTGCTGTGGCAGCCGCCCGCCACCGTCGACAACCGGGGCATCGACTCGGCTCGGGCCGAGCCTGCGGTGTGGCGCCCGACGGGTTCGGTCATCGTTTCGGTCGGCGGCTCGGCCAGCGGGCCGGCCGCGCTCCAGCTGCGGGTGCACGACCAGGAAGTGGCGCGTGCCGTGGCGGCACCGGGCGAGCGGGTCGGCCTTCGCGCGCCGGCCCTGGCCAAGGGGTGGTACGCCGCCAAGGTCACGCTCGATCCGGACGAGCTGCGCACCGATGACGAATGGAATCTGGCGCTCCGGATCGGAGAACCCGCCGCCGCCCGCGCCGGGGCCGGAGCTGGGCGGTTCGTGCGTGAAGGCCTGGAGGTATTGCAGGGGTCGGGGCGGCTGGGTGCCGGAGACGTGGTGGCCATCGACGATCGGTTGATGTCGGGGCGCGGCGTGCTGGTGCCTCCGGCAGACCCCGTACTCGTGGGCGCCGTGAACCGCGCGCTCCAAGCACGCGGGGTGCCCTGGACCTTCGGCGATCAGGTGTCCGGCGAGTGGCAGATCTCGGGGGACATCGGTCCTGCGGCCACGGTGCCGGTGACCCGGCGCTACCAGCTCAAGGGCACCGGTCAGGTACTGGCGACCGCGGGCGGCGAGCCCTGGATGGTGCGCGACCGCGATCTGGTGATCATCGCCAGCCGGCTGGAGCAGGACTGGACCGCGCTCCCGACGTCCGCCGCCTTTGTTCCTTTTCTCGATCATCTGCTCAACGATCTCGCCACCAGCGGTATGTCCATCGTCGGCGGCACCCCGGGCGGCACGGTGGAGTTGCCCAGCACCGCGCAATGGGTGCTGACCCGACACGGTCCCGAGGCGGCGCCGAGCGACCGGCGGTTCGCCGTCCCGCTGGAACCCGGAGTGTATTTCCTTACCGGAGGGGCCGGGGATACGACCGGCGCCCTGGAAGTGAACCATGACGCCCGAGAATCTCATTTGCCGGCCGCCGACCGGCGGTCGCTCCGCTCGACGCTGGGATCCGAGGTGCAACTGTTGGACGATCAGGGACTGGACCGCGAGCTGTTCCGCGGCGCCAAGCGCGCAGATCTGGGCGGCGTGCTGATCCTGGTGGCCGCGGTGGTGTCGCTGGTCGAGCTGGGGATCGCCACCATGGGCGGCCGGCTGGAGTCTTCTGCCTGATGTTGCCTCGCCTCGTCGGCGCTTTTCGTTCCCTGCCGACGTTCCAATCGCTGGTCCAGACCCTCCCGCCCCGCGCCGCCGACCTGCGGCTGGCGGGCCTTCCCGGTTCCAGCCCGTCGGTGCTGCTGGCCGCGCTTTCGGAAGAGCTGCCGCAACGGGTCTTTCTGATCGTGGCTCCCACGCCGGCGGAGGCCGAGCGCTGGCTTGCCGACTTTGCGGTGCTCGCTCCCGAGGTCGCCCGGCTCTACCCGCAACGCGAAGCACTCGGCGAGGAAGAGCCCCATCTGGAAATCGCCGGCGAGCGGGTGGAAACCATTGCCGCGGTGCTCGCGGGGCAGGTGCGTTTGCTGGTGACCACGCTGCGCGCCACGGGCGAGCTCACCCAGATGCCGCGGGCGGTGGAGCGCGGCCGGGTCACGCTGGCTTGCGGAGCCATCAAGCGCTTGTCCGAAGTGGTGGAAGAGCTCGACCAACTCGGTTACGAGCGACGCCCCTCGGTGCTCGACGTGGCGCAGTTCGCGGTCCGTGGCGGAATCGTCGACCTCTACGGCTTCGGCATGGCCGCGCCGGCGCGGGTGGAATGGTTCGGGGACGAGATCGCATCGATCAGGAGCTTCGATCTCGATACGCAACGCTCCGAGAAGGAAATCGACGCTGTGACGGCGCTCCCGGTGACGGCGGTTGGGAAAAGCGACGGCGAGAAAGTCGACGGCGGGAAGGGCGACGGCGAGAGAGGCGACCGTGGGAAATGCGACGCCGTCGCCTCATCTGCCGTCGCTTCATCTGCCGTCGCCTCATCTGCCGATCGCCTCAGCCTCCTCGATCTCCTTCCCCTCGACAGCATCGTGGTGGCGTCCGAGGGTCTCGAGCTCGCCGACGTGGGCCGGGCCTGGGACGAAGCGGTTCATCATCTGGATGTGGCGCGCCGGCGGGGAGAGGACGTCCCGGGACGCGAGGCGATTCTTCTGGATCCTGCCGCTTGGGCCGAGCGTTGGCAGCGCTACGCCCGCCTGTGGATCAACGATCCGGCGCCGGAGGTCGATCTCCAGCTTTCGACCCCGCCCTCGATCGAGCGGAATATTTCGCGCATCGCGAAAATGGCCGAGGCGTCGCCGGTCATGGTGCTGTGCGATAACGAAGGCCAGCTGGAACGGCTGGAAGAGCTGCTCGAGGCGGTCGACCCCGCATCCCGGCGGCCGGGTGCCAATCTCACGCTCGCCCTGGGTGCCCTGCACGGCGGCTTCGCGCTGCGCGGGCTCACCGTTCTCACCGATCACGAAATCTTCCGGCGGGCCCGGCGGATCCGGCGGCCGCGGCGGTATCGGCAAGCTGTTTCCACGTCGGCCGTGGGGTCCCTCACGCCCGGCGCCTATGTTGTGCACCTCGAGCACGGCATCGGGATCTATCGCGGCATCGAGCACATCATGGTGGGAGAGGGCACGCTCGAGGTGGCAGTGCTCGAGTATCAGGGCGGGGACCGGCTCAGCGTCCCGCTCTACCGGCTGGATCAGATAGAGCCGTTCCGATCGACTACCGAGAACGGCGCCGACGCGCCGCCCCCACGGCTCGACCGGCTGGGCTCCACCCGCTGGCGCAAACAACGCGAGAGCACCGAGCGCGCGGTCCGCGAGATGGCGGTGGAGCTGCTGGACCTCTACGCCCGGCGCGCGCTCGCCACCGGGTTCCCGTTCCCGCCGGACACTCGCTGGCAGCGGGAGCTGGAATCCGCATTCCTGTATGAGGACACGCCCGACCAGCGGACCGCCACCGAAGTGGTGAAGAAAGATCTCGAACGGCCGCGGCCGACGGACCGGCTCATCGTGGGCGACGTGGGATACGGCAAGACCGAGGTCGCGGTGCGCGCGGCCTTCAAAGTGGTGCAGGCGGGCAAGCAGGTCGCTGTTCTCGTGCCTACCACCATTCTGGCGGAACAACACGGCCGCACGTTCTCCGAGCGCATGGCAGATTTTCCAGTGCGGATCGCGGTCCTGTCGCGCTTTCGCACGACCAAGGAGCAGCGTGACGTCCTGGCGAAGCTCAAGGCCGGCGAAGTGGACGTCGTGGTGGGGACTCACCGACTGCTCTCGCCCGACGTCGTGTTCCAGGACCTCGGTCTGATGGTGGTGGACGAGGAACATCGTTTCGGCGTGAAGCACAAGGAGAAGCTCAAGGCGCTTCGGCTGGAGATCGACGTGCTGACCCTCACCGCGACGCCCATTCCGCGGACCCTGCATCTGGCGCTGTCCGGGCTGCGGGACATGACCCTGATCGAGACCCCGCCGCGCGACCGCTCGCCGGTGCTGACCTTCGTCGAGCCGTGGGACGACGAGCTGCTGGAAGAGGCGCTGGCGCGCGAGCTGGATCGCGGCGGCCAGGCGTTCTTCGTGCACAACCGCATCGAGACCATCGAGCCGATCGGCGAACGGGTGCGGAAGCTGGCGCCGCGGGCGCGGGTGGAGGTGGCGCACGGCCAGATGCGCGAGCGCGAGCTGGACCAAGTGATGCGGCGGTTTGTGGCCGGTAAAGTGGACATCCTCGTGTCCACCATGATCGTGGAGTCGGGGCTGGACGTGCCCAACGCGAACACCATGATCGTGAACCAGGCGGACCAGTTCGGCCTGGCGCAGCTATATCAGCTGAGGGGTAGGGTCGGCCGGGGACATCGCAGGGCTTACTGTTACCTCCTGGTTCCCGACATCCTGGCGTCCGAAGCGGAGCAGCGGCTC
>JACQVB010000153.1 GCA_016209985.1 Gemmatimonadota bacterium
GCCTCTCGCTGGGCGCCGATCTCGCGGCCGGTGTGATCGTGGCGCAATACGTGGGCGCCGCGCTCCTTACGGCCGGTCTCGCCGGGGTGGGCGTGTGGAGCTCGAGCGTCACCCGCAACCAGATCACCGCGTTCATTCTGGGTACCGCCGTCCTGTTCATTCTGATTCTGATTGGCCTCGACCCGCTGCTGGTGGGCCTGCCGGCGGAGCTGGGAGCCTACGCGGCCTCGCTCAGCATCCTGTCGCATTTCTCCAACATCGCGCGCGGAGTCATCGATCTTCGCGACATCATCTACTTCGTCACCCTGGCGGCAGTCTTCCTCTTCTTCGCCTATCAGGGAATGATGACGCGGAAGCTGGCGCCGCACGGTCAGACGATAAAGCGGCTGCGCCTGGGGGTCATGCTCCTCACCGCGGTGGCGATCGTCACCAACCTGTTCGGCCGTCACATCGGCGGGCGGCTCGATCTCACACCGGGCAAGTCCTACACGCTCTCGCGCGCGACCCGGGATCTCCTGGCCGGTTTGCCCGACATCGTCACGTTGAAGCTCTTCGCGTCGGCCGAGGTGCCGCCGCAGATCGCGTTACTCAAGCGCGACATCGACGACCTGCTGCGCGATTATCGCTCGGCCGGCGGCGGCAAGGTGCGCGTCGTGGTCAAGGACCCCGCCGCCGACACCGCGGCCAAGCAGGAAGCGGGACAGCTCGGCATCGGCCCGGTGCAGTTCAACGTCGTCGGTCGCTCCGAGCTTCAGGTGAAAGAAGGCTACCTCGGGCTCGCCGTACAGTATGCCAACAAGAAACAGGTGATCCCGATCGTCGATCGGACCGAAGATCTGGAGTACACGCTTTCGAGCTTCGTCCGGCAGCTCACCAGGCCCAACAAACCACTCGTGGCGTTGGTGACGTCTCAGCGCGACCAGCAGTTGGGCCGGCAGTATAACCGGCTGCTGGACGGTATCGAGAAGAGCTACGAGGTGCGACGGATAGACGACATTGCGGCCGACTCCAATCCCCCTGCTGCCACCAAGGTGCTGATCCTGGCCGGTACGCCGGATTCCGTGCCGCCCAAGGTCCGGGACAAGATCATTGGGTACCTGAACCGGGGCGGCAGCGCGCTGGTCTTCTCCGCCGGCATGGCTATGTCGGGCCAGACCGAATTCGCCCAGCCGCTCACCATCACCTGGAACGACGTCCTCGGAGCGTACGGGCTCAGCATCTCGGCCGACATGGTGCTGGACATCGCGTCCAACCAGCCCATTCCGATGAACACCCAGATCGGGCGGATTTTCGTCCGTTACCCGCCGTTCCTGCGCGCGTTGAGCACCAAGGCATCGGTGGTCAACAAGGACCTGGACGGAGTGCTGCTCCCGTGGAGCAGCAGCATCGACACCTCGGGCGTGCGGAAGGGGACGATGACACCGCTGTTCGTGACGAGCCCGAGGGCCGCGGTGGAAGGCTTCCGCGTCCTGTACCATCCGTCGCGGCAATGGCCGACCGCCAATCTGAAGACCCGCCTGGTGGCGGTGCAGATCAATCCCTTGGCGGTCGACAGCGCCAAGGCAAAGGCACAACCTGACAGCGCGGCCGGGCCCAAGGGGCGGCTCATCGTGGTGGGCAGCACCGATTTCGCGGACGACAAATTCATGGCCCCGGAAAACGGCACCTTCCTCCTGAACGCCGTCGACTGGCTGTCGCAAGATGACGCGTTCATCAGCATCCGGTCCAAGGATCGCAGCCCGCCCAAGCTGCTCTTCTCCAGTGCCGCGACCCAGGACGCCGTGAAATACGTCAACGTCATCGGGATTCCGGTCCTGCTGATATTGATCGCGTCCTTCCGCTTGTGGCAGCGGCGCCGCCAACAGCGGCGCCCCTACCAGCCGGCCGGCGCGAGCGGGCTGGTGTCTTCGGGCGAGAGGGTCTGACCCATGACCGCCAAACAGTTGAAGGTCATCGCCCTGGCACTGGTCGTGGCGCTGGTGCTGTGGGGGGCATCGGAGCTGCTGAGCAAGAAGAGCGACACGACCATGGGCGCCCGACTGTTTCCGGCTCTCTCGGCGACCGATGTCGACAGCATCGTGATCATGCGCAAGGCCGACACGATGCATCTGGTGAACCGGAAGAGTTTCTGGACCGTGAACGGGCAGCTCGCCTCCGGCACGGAAATGGAAGGGTTCTTCAAGCAGCTCGCCGACACCGCTCCGCCCGAAATCGCCGCCGAGAATGCGGCGTCCCACCAACAGATGGGAGTGGATTCGCTGGGTGGCCGGCGAGTGAGGATCTATGGCGGAGGCCAGGCCAAGGTGGACCTGCTGGTGGGCGAGCGCGGTCCCGACTATCAGAGCTCCTACGTCCGCCGCCCCGGTGAGGAGCGCACCTATCTCCGGTACGGGCCCTTCGCCGGATTCGTCGATCGCAGCATGGACGACTGGCGCGAGCGCCGCATGGCTAACATCCAGCCCGACAGCGTGGCCCGGGTGGACGTCCAGCGGAACAGCAGGCGCTATGGTCTGGTGAAGAAGGACGGCAGGTGGCAGTTCGCGGATGGTGCGGCGGTGGACACCGCGGCAGTATCCCGCTTCCTCAAGAGTCTCTCACCGCTCACGGCCACCGGGTTCGCGTCGGACAGCGAATCCCGGAAGATCAAGTTCTCCCAGCCGGATTTGCGGCTCCAGGTCCGTGATGCCAAGGGCAATGTGCTCGTTCACCTCGTTGCCGACTCGATGCCCAACGGCTACTGGGTACGTGCCGATACCGGCGGGCCGGTCTATCGCAATGGGGTCTGGATCGCCGACGAAATGACGCCGGCGGATACGACGCTACGGGCGAAGAAGAAGTAGAAGGCGTGAAGCGTGAAGAGTTGAAGAGGGAAGAGTAAGAAACTAAAGCGGGCGCGCCGAGCTTTATTCAGGGTGCCCTTTTACTCTTCCCTCTTCACTCCAAACTCTTCACGCTGTTCTTCGAGGTACTCTCCCCGCGATCGCCACGACCAGCGCCACGATCGCCACCCCCAGCGCCAGTCCCGCGAGCAGGATCTGCCCCGCCGCCGAAACCCGTACCGTACCGGCCACTTCCACCCGGGGCGCAGCGTAGTCCTCGCCGCGCCGGTTCCGCCACTCCACCACCGATCCGTTGGCGCGCTCGATCTTCACGGGGAAAACCAGTTCTTCCTGACGCGCGTCGGCCTTGAGCCGGCCAAGAAAGACGAATTCTCCAAACTCCCCGCGTCGGACCTGCCCGCCGCGCCAGGTGATGACCGTCGGTCCGGAATCCGGCGTCACCGCCGTCTCGAACGCCCAGCCGGCTCTGGGATCCACGCCCAGCACGGAAATGGCGGCCGGCACCTCGAGTTGCACGGAGACGGTCGGCGTGTCGGTCTGATTGATGATCCGCAGGCTGAAGCGTTCCCAGGATGCGGGCTCGGTGGTGGAGGGCGCGATGGCGACTTGCGCGGTAGCAGGCGTGGCCATCAGGGCCAGAATGAGAATGGCTATGGTGAATCGCATGGGCCGAATAAAAGAAGGGAAGAGGGAAGAGGGAAGGGGGAAGAGGAAGAGCCTCAGGAGCAGTTCGCTTCGGTTGGACGGCGTCGGGGCTGCTTTACTCTTCCCTCCTCCCTCTTCCCTCTTCCCCGTCTTCATCCAGAATCTCTCTCACCCGCCGGAATACGGTATACCACATCTCGCGCGTAAGCCTGCCGGTGTTCGTGTTCTGCCGGCTGGGATGGTAGGACGAGATTAGAATCTTGCCGTCGGGGAGGGCGGACTCGAGGCCATGGGCAAACGCAGGTTTCGCGAAGTCGGGACCGCGACCCGCCGGCCCGTCCACCCGCCGACCCGCCCACCCTGCTGCTCTCAGCCACCACTCCTGCGCGATCCGCCCCAGAGCCACGATGATCCGTGTCCGCACGAGAAGGCGCATCTCCGCCTGCAGGTAGGGGTTGCAGTTTTCCAGCTCACGCGGCGTCGGCTTGTTGCCCGGCGGGGCGCATCGCGCCACCGCCGCGATATAGCAATCGGTCAACCGCAGCCCGTCCTCGCGATGAGTCGAGGTGGGCTGGCTGGCGAAGCCGTAGCGGTGCAGCGCCTCGTACAGCCAGTTGCCCGATGAGTCGCCGGTGAAAACCCGGCCGGTCCGGTTACCGCCGTGCGCCGCCGGCGCGAGCCCCACCACGAACAGCCGGGCGTCCGGATCACCGAATCCTGGAACCGGCCTTCCCCAGTACTTCCAGTCGCGAAACTCCCGTTTCTTCACCTTGGCGACGGCCTCGCAGTAACGCCGCAGGCGGGGGCACCGTTCGCACTTCACCACCGCGTTCGCAACGGATTCCAGCGAGCGGAAATCGCGACCCGCTGACCCGCCGACCCGCCGACTCGCCATCAACCTCCCGTCCGCTTCCTCAGTTCTTCGTCTCTCAACTCCCGCCGGAGGATCTTCATCACCGAGCTTCGCGGAAGCGCCGTACGGAACTCGATTTCCTTCGGGACTTTGTATGGGGCGAGCTCCGCCGCGCAGTGTCGGATGAGCTCTTCGGGGCCGACTTGCTGCCCGGGCCTCAGCACCACGAATGACTTGACCATCTCGCCGCGTCTGGGATCCGGAACCCCGATGGTCGCGGCTTCGAGGACCGCGGGATGTGCCATCAAGACCCGGTCTACCTCGTCGGGGAACACCTTGAACCCGCTGGCGATGATCATCTCCTTCTTCCGGCCGACGATGCGGAAATAGCCGTCCTCGTCCATGGTGGCGAGATCCCCGGTGTAGAACCAGCCGCCTCGGATCGCGTTGGCGGTCTCTTCCGGCTTCTGCCAGTAGCCC
>JACQVB010000157.1 GCA_016209985.1 Gemmatimonadota bacterium
GGTCTTGGCCGTCCCCTGTGCGTAGTCCACGTCGGCGCGGAGGGTGTGGAGCGGTACCCGACCCTCGTGATAACCTTCGGTCCGGGCGATTTCAGCGCCGCCCAACCGGCCCGCAGTCTTCAACTTGATGCCCTGCGCGCCCATCCGCATGGCGCTCTGGACCGCCCGCTTCATGGCGCGGCGGAAGGAGACCCGCTGGGTGAGCTGGTGCGCCACGCTGTCGGCCACCAGCTGGGCATCCAGCTCGGGGCGTTTGATTTCTTCGACGTTGATGCCGACTTCCTTGCCGGTGAGCTGCGCCAGCTCGTCGCGCAACTTGTCCACCTCGGCGCCACGCTTGCCGATGACGACGCCCGGGCGGCCGGTGAAGACCGTCACGGTCACCTTGCCCGGCTTCCGTTCCACGTGCACGTCGGAGACCGCGGCATGCGCCAGGCGGGTCTTCAGGTACTTTCGGATCAGCTCGTCTTCCTTCAGGAACTCGGCAAAGGTGCTGCCCGCGTACCAGCGCGAGCGCCACGGCTTGATGATGCCGAGCCGGAAGCCGTACGGATGAGTTTTCTGGCCCACTACTTGGTCTCCTTGGCTGCGACGCGGATCTCGACAATGCTGGTCCGCTTGTGAATCGGGGTCGCGCGGCCCATGGCCGCGGAACCGAACCGCTTCAGCGTCTGCCCTTCGTTCACCACGGCGTAGGACACGACCAGACGGTCCACGTCGAACGCCACGTTGGTCTTCTGGGCATCCTGCTCGGCGTTGGAGACTGCCGACCGCAGGACCTTCTCGATCTGCTTGGACGCGTATTTTTTGGAAAAACGCAGCAACGAATACGCTTCGTTGACGTTCTTTCCGCGGATGGAGTCGATCACCAGGCGCATCTTCCGCGCCGACTGCCGCACCCCGCGCTGAATCGCTCTCGCTGACATGGCTTACTCTTCCGCCGCCTCGGTCTTTTCGTCGGTCGCCGCCTTCACGCTGTGCCCGCGGAAGAGGCGCGTGGGCGCGAACTCGCCCAGCTTGTGACCGACCATGTTCTCGGTGATGTAGACCGGGATGAACTTGTTCCCGTTGTGCACCGCCACCGTGTGACCCACGAAGTCCGGGGTGATGGTGGACCCGCGGGACCAGGTCTTGAAGACCCGCTTCTCATTCCGCTCGTTCAGAGCGTTGATCTTCTTGAGAAGCGACTCTTCGACATACGGACCCTTCTTGACGCTTCTTGCCATGTAAAACCCAGGTGTCAGGTGTCAGGTGTCAGGTGTCAGGGAGGCGGCAGGGAGAACCCTGACACCTGAAACCTGGCACCTACTGTGTCGCCTTCCCTCGCTTACGCCCTCTGACAATCAGCTTGGTACTGGCCTTCTTCTTGTGCCTCGTCTTCCTGCCTTCCGGCTTGCCCCAGGGGCTGACCGGCGGCCGGCCGCCGGAGCTCTTGCCCTCGCCGCCGCCCAGCGGATGGTCCACCGGGTTCTTCGCGACGCCGCGCACTTTCGAGCGGCGGCCGAGCCAGCGGTTCTTGCCGGCCTTGCCGATGCGCTCGAGCTCGTGCTCGGCGTTGCCGACTTCACCGATGGTCGCCTGGCATTCCGAGCGGACCATCCGGATCTCGCCGCTGCGGAGCTTCAGCGTCACGTGGCCGCCTTCCTTGGCCACCACCTGCGCGCCCGACCCCGCCGAGCGGCAGAGCTGGGCCTTGCCGTTCACCTTGAGCGCCACGCAATGGACCGTGGTACCCAGGGGGATCTCGCCCAGCGGCAGCGCGTTGCCGGTCCGGATGTCGCTGCCCGGGCCCGACACTACCGTATCACCCACCTTCAGCTCCTTGGGGTGGATGATGTAGCGCTTCTCGCCATCGGCGTAATGCAGCAGCGCCAGCCGCGCGGTGCGATTGGGATCGTATTCGATCTCCGCGACCCGGGCGGGCACGCCGTTCTTGGTCCGCTTGAAATCGACGATCCGGTACATCCGCTTGTGGCCGCCGCCCCGGTAGCGCACCGTGACGTGGCCCTGGTTGTTCCGGCCACCCTGCTGGCGCAGCGGCTCCAGCAGGCTCGGCTCCGGTGTGCTGCGGGTGATCTCCGCAAAATCCGAGAGCGAGCGGAGCCGGGTGCCCGCGGTGGTGGGACGAAATTGACGAATGCCCATCGTTCAGCCCTCGAACACCGGAAGAGACTCCCCGTCCTTCAGCCGCACGTACGCCTTTTTCCAGCGCGGCCGGGTTCCCTGGGTGCGCCCGCGAGTCTTGATCTTGGCGCGCTGCTGCAGCGTACGAATGTGCACCACGTGTACGCCAAAGAGGCTTTCAATCGCGGCGCGGATCTGGGTCTTGGTCGCGTGGGGCTCCGCTTGAAAGGTGTATTCCTTGATCGCCGCATACGCGGCCGAGGACTTCTCAGTCACCAGCGGTCGCACCACGGCCCGGAAACGGTCAGGCATCGCTCTTGTCCTTCTTCTTCGCGGGCTTGGCGGCCGGCTTCTTCTTGGCCGCCGGGCGCTTGGCCTTTGGTTTGGCGGCGGCCGGCTTCTTCGCCGCCGCGGCCTTCTTGGCGCGCTTCTCCCGGGTGGTGGCCTTGGCGCCGCCTGAGCCCCGGATCGCATGGCCGCCCACGGCAGCTTCTTCCACCACCAGCGCATCCGCCCACATGAGATCCAGCGCCGAGGCTTCGCCATAGGCCATGACTTCGACGCGCGGAATGTTGCGAGCCGAGAGATAGACCTCGGGCCGATGATCGCTGGTCAGCACCAGCACCTTCCGGCCGCTCAACTCCAGCTGCTCCAGCATCTCGGCCATCTGGGAGGTCTTCGGCTTCTCGAACTCCAGCGCCTCGATCACGTAGATCTGGCCCTCGTTGGCGCGGGCATTCAGCGCCGAGGCACGGGCCAGCTGCCGGACTTTCCGGGGAATGCCGGTGTGATAGCTCCGGGGAATCGGACCGAAGACCTTGCCGCCGCCCGGCCAGTTGGGTGCGCGGGTCGAGCCCTGCCGGGCCCGGCCGGTTCCCTTCTGCCGCCAGGGCTTCCGGTTCCCGCCGGAGACCTCACCCCGGGTCTTGGTTTTGGCGGTGCCCTGGCGCTGATTGTTCAGTTGCGCGCGGATGGTCTGGTGCAGCACCGGCTGGTTGACCTTGCCGTCGAACTGCTCGGGCAACGCGTAGCTGCCCTTCCGCTTGGCCGCCGCGGTAAAGTGGTGAGCTTCAAGCATAGCGACCCCGCCCGGGCTGCTTTCGCACGACCACGGTGCCCTCTGCCGGTCCGGGAACCGCGCCGCGCACGAACAGCAGGTGTTTCTCGGCGTCCACCTTCACGACCACGAGTCCGGTTTCGGTGAGCTGCTCGGCTCCCATGTGCCCCGGCATTTTCTTGCCCTTGATCACGCGCGACGGATCGGTACCGGGGCTGATGCTGCCGGGTTTTCGGTGACGGGTGTTGCCGTGGGTGGCAGGTCCGCCACCGAAGCCGTGTCGCTTGACGACACCCTGGAATCCCCGCCCCTTGGTGACGCCGGCGATCTTCACCAGCTCTCCCGCCTGAAAC
>JACQVB010000158.1 GCA_016209985.1 Gemmatimonadota bacterium
ACGGCCGGCCTTTCGCGCCGCATTCTCCGTCAGGCCTACTCGGCCCAGCTCGGGATCGGTGTAGAGGGCGTAGGGCACCAGGCGGCCGGTAGTAGACCGTTTGTCGGCGTCGAACAGGTTGTGGAACACGATCTGGAAGTCGTTGTAGCTGATGTGGGTAAACGCCGGACCGCCGTTCACATCTCCCAAGGCGTAGACCCCGGGCACGTTCGTCTCCAGATACTCGTTGACCTTGATCCACCCGCGTTCGGTGTGGATGCCCGCGGCCTCCAGGCCGAGGTCCTCGGTGTTGGCCTTGCGGCCCGCGGCCAGCAGCAGGTGTGATGCCGCAGTGGTACGGCGATCGCCACCTCCTCGAGGCTCGATGTGCGCTGTCAAACCACGGCCCTGGCGTTCGACTTTGGTTACTCCGGCTCCAGTCAGAAAGGTGATCCCCTCCGATTCGAGTGCCTGCCGCAGCGCCAGCGCGACGTCATCGTCTTCCTGGGGCACGATCTGATCGGCGGTCTCTACCACCGTGACCCGGCTTCCGAAGCGGCGGAACATCTGCCCGAACTCGAGACCGATGTAGCTGCCGCCAACCACCAGCAAGTGCTCGGGCACCTCGGTCAGGTCCATGATATTTCGGTTGGTGAGGTAGGGAACGGTGTCGAGTCCCTCGATCGGCAGCCGCAGGGGGTCACTGCCGGTGTTGATGAAGATGTAGCGCGCGGCGAGCACCTCGCCGTCGACGGCGATGGTGCGCGGCGCCGTGAAGCGGGCCGTCCCTCGCAGCACGGTGATGTTGGGCCGTTTGGCCGCGTGTCCTTCCTGTCCCTTCCGCCAGCCGAGGACGATTTCGTTCTTGTGCGCGACCACGGCACCCAAATCGACCGATACCGCCCCGGCATGGACACCGAAATCCGCAGCCCGGCGGGCATAATGGGCAATCTGCGCGCTGGCGAGCATGGTCTTGGTCGGCGTGCATCCGTAATTGATGCACGATCCACCCATGTGGTCCCGCTCGATCAGCGCGACGGACCATCCCCGGTCCGCCAGGTTGTGCGACAGGGGATTGCCGGCCTGTCCCGACCCGATCACGATCGCGTCAAAGTTCCTCATCGGTTCACCGCTGGTTCGCGTGGTCGGTCTGATCGACGAACCCCAATAGCTTAGCGGCCCGGTGTCGCCGAGGCCTCCGCCGGCTCCCAGGCGAATCCCTTGAACTGCTCGTCAAGCGGGGTTGCGGCGATGTGGTTCACGTAATTGCTCAGGGTTTTCATCGCCACCGCGAGAAGAACCTCGAAGACCTGCGCCTGCTGGTAGCCCGCGTCGAAAAACCCCTGGAGAGTGTCGTCACTCACGCGGCCGCGCTGTTCCACCACCGCCGTCACAAAGGTCCGGAGCGCCTCCAGTCGGGAGTCAGCCAGGGCTCGACCCTGACGTACGGCATCGATCTGGTCCTGCGCCATTCCCGTCATCCGGAGGCCCGCGGAATGGGCGGCAACGCAATACTGGCATCCGTTCGCGACGCTGACTGCCGTCAGCAAGAGCTGCTGCTCCGGCGGGCGAAAGGAGGTCTGCTCCAAGAAGCGGCCCAACGCCAGGTACGCTTCCGCTGCCGCGGGAGCCGCCGCCAATTCGCCGAGGAGGTTGGGTAGAAACCCGAACTTCTGTTTCGCGGCGCGAAGCGCCGGTTTCACGGCCTCCGGTGCCGACTCTAGCGTGTGGATGGTGAACTCTGCCATTATCTGCTCCTTCGGATGGATAACTGCAAATGGATTTTGATATTGACACAACGGCAAGCACCGACGGCCTCCAAAAGTTCCGCGACGCTGATCCTTGGGAAATGCTCCGTCTTGGAACTCTGCTCCTGAGCCGACCGCTCGCCGCAGTCGACCATCCTCCGGTTGCACTGGGGAACGAGTCACCGTCTGGACGGCGACCGGGCAGCATCATTGCCCGTAGCAGTCTGGAGCAGCTCGCGAAACGGGGCCAGGGGGAGGGCGCCCTCGATACGCCGCGTGCGATTGAGGTAGAACGTGGGCGTCCCGCGCACGCGGTACTCACGCGCCAACTTGTCGTGCAGCCGCACCCGGGCCCGAGCCTCGGGTCCGCGGAAGCACGCCGCGAACCCTGCCGTATCCAGGGCCATGGCTGCGGCGTATCCGATCAACACGGAGTCCGGCCGGCGACCCCTGGACCACTCCCGCTGTCCGGCGAACAAACGATCGTGCATGGCAGGGAACGCGCCCTGCTCGCCAGCGCACTCCGCCGCGACGGCTGCCTCTCGCGAATGGGGGAACGCCCCGCTCACGTAGGGGATCGTCTTCCAGCGGACCCGCCCGGGACTCACGAACTCGGCCGTAAGGGTGGGAAGCACCTCCGCCGCGAAACGCGCACACTCCGGACAGCCGAAATCCAGAAACTCCGCGACTTCAATTGCCGCCTGGGCAGCGGGGCTATCATGGCCGACGCCGTCGAGGGACGGGTAGGATTGCCGCCAGGATACGGGGAAGGCCAGCCACAGGATCGACCATTGGACGATCCACCATCCGCCGGCGTGCGCGATCATGCCTTGCTAACGCCCCCACGACAACCGGTAGCCCAGGCTGACCCCGGCTCCCGTGGGAAGGTTACGGCCGACGACGGGAATGGCCGCCGTCGCCTCGAGATCCCCCGGCCCGAACCGCCCGCCGAGTGTGGGGGCCAACTGAAATAAGCGTCGCCGCGCGGTTGTCAGTTGCAGGCCGAAGAGCGTAGGCGCCGACCCGACCAGAACGTCCGACGCCAATTCCCAATGGAGCCCGCCCGCCGTGCCACCCAGCGCGGCGTGTCCGAAGACTTCACGACCCGGTTGCCGTCCCACGGTCGTATTCTCCCCGCGCCACCGATGGCCGACCCAGCCGAGCAGGTACAGCGGCGAAAAGGCGTGCCCGGTCTCGACGCTTACCTCCCAGTCACGCTGGCCTTCGGTGAGCGGGATGATGGTCGCGTCGAGGGGAAACGCGGTGCCGGGCACCTTCGCGCCCACCCGGACGGCGAGCGGAATGGCTGGGGCCCCGAAAAGGGCTGGTCCCACTCGGAGGGCGGCGCGCAGGTCCCCGATCCCGGTGCGCGACGTGTCTACCCTGACATCGCGATAGCCCGCGACGTGAAGCGGGACCTGGAACCAGGCGTCCAGCCCCCGGATCAGGCCCACACCGGTCGTCAGATACATCGAGGTGATGCCCACGGTTCCGTCCGCCGGAAACGGCAGGCGATCCCCCGCGGCGTCGAAGTGCCGCGCCGATCGTTGACGGAACACCGAGAACTGCAACCAGCCTGATCCCGGCGCCGTGGTTCCCAGCGATCCGCCGCGGAGCGACGGGGACGAATGGGGGGCGCTGCAGAGCGCCTGGGGCAGCGCGGTCGGGGGCAGCGCCAAGTGTACGACGGCGGCGAGCGTGCCCGCGAGGGCGCCGAACACCTCAGGGTTTTGGCGTCTTGGCGGCATCTCGGGATCCCCTAGGTGCGCAGGCGAGTGTCGGGATGGAAAATGGACCAGGCGAACCAGAAGAGGGTGTAGGCATCGGCCACGGGGCGTAGGCGTCGCCCTTGGAGCGGCCCGGATACGGCGCGACCCGCGAGATCCCAGGACGAACCGGTCTCGGCGTCCACCAGCAGTGCGCTCGGTGGATCGGGCACGGAGAAGGTGAGCGTCCGGTCGTCCAGCCGCCGGTCGAAAGCCCAGGCGGACCGGTGTACCGCGCCGTAGGTCACGACGATCGGGCGGTCGTTGAGCGTGTCGTTGAGTGCGACGGTAAGCCCGCGGAGGCGAAGGGCCTCCAACGGGTAGGCCGCGCTCACGGCCCCATCCTGGACGCCGAGCACCAGCTCCTTGGGTTCGCGGGCCCCGCTGTAGGGCGACCCGGGGAAGAGGCGGAATTCGTTGTTGGGCTGAGCGTAATCGCCGTAGGGATACTCTCCGTAGGGGCGGTTGTGCCCGGTGCTGGTGCTCACCGTCGTCGTCTGCGGGTGCCAGGCGCGCCATTGGCCCCAGGTTGTCTCCACCACCGGCACCCGCTTCAGCTCGGTTCCGCGGGCGGGACCGCATTGGGCGCCCAGCAGGAGTTGGTTCCACAGGCTATTGGTCTCACGGTCGAACAGTATCATGTTGTTCTCGAACAGGAGACCGGATATGCCGAAGCTCCGCGGCGGGCCGTCGATTCGCGGGTCGAAGGCCAGACCCGAGCCCGTCAACGGGCAGTACGTGACCAACACCGGTGTCCCGCCCAGCGTATCGTTGACTGCTTCGTGCCACCACAACACGATCAGAGGATACGCGCGGGCTGTTCCGTCGACTTCAAACCCGAGCACGCGATCCTCGTCCCGAAGGAACGTCGCGGCCGCCGCCTCTACCACGTGGGGCCGGTTCAGTGCCGGGATCCCATCTTTTCCCGGCCCGCCGTCAAACACGTTTTTCGACTGGGGAGAGCAGTCCAGCACCGGAGGCGCACCAGGGGTGGGCTGGGGCTGGAGAGCCACATCCGCGCCTCGGTCGGAGCAGGCGGCGCCGAAGATCAGCGATAGAGCGAGTGGCAACCAGCGCCGCGCCGTGCGCGTGCATCCCACGACGTCATTGGTGGCAGCCGCCTTCGCCACGACCAGCCGGTCCGCGTTGAGGTTGCTCATCCGTCTCCCATTTTCTTCCAGCTTGGCGTAGTAACTGCGACCTGGTCTGGTAACTACGACAATTCCCGACCACAGGCGAAAGTTCCCGACTTGGTCCCGCGTTTTCGAACCCTGTTCGCGTGGCGTTTAGGGTCGGGGAACCAATCCAGTGCTGCCCGTCTTCTTTGCGTTGTCATGCACACGAGTCCAGTGAACCGGTCCGGCACCGCGTTCGTGTTCGCCGGGGGTGGCAGCCTCGGCGCCGTTGAAGTCGGCATGCTGAGGGCGCTCGCAGCCGCCGGGGTGGTGGCGGACTTCGTGGTCGGCTCCTCGGTTGGCGCGATCAACGCTGCTTGCTACGCGACCGACCCCACCGCTGACGGGGTCGCCCGCCTCGAACGGATCTGGCGCCGGGTTCGCAGCGGGGACGTCTTTCCCCTATCGGCCATCGCCGGCGTGATCCGGCTGGTGTCCGGTCGCGACCACTTGGTCAGTCCCGCCAGGTTGCGTCGGCTGCTCGAGCGGGAGCTCCCTTTTGCACGGCTCGAGCAGGGCCGCATTCCGTGTCACGTGATTGCCACGGATGTCCTGGCAGGCACGGCTGTGCGCCTGTCTTCCGGGCCGGCGGTCGATGCACTCCTTGCGACCACCGCGATTCCCGGTGTATTCCCTCCCGTTTGCATAGGCTCTCGAACTCTGGTGGATGGAGCGGTGGCCAGCGGGACGCCGGTCGCAACGGCGGTGGCGTTGGGGGCGGCACGCGTCGTGGTTCTGAGTTCCGGTTTTCCCTGCGCGCTGGCGCGGCCGCCGGGCGGCGTCGTCGCCCTCGGACTGCACGCCCTCAACATTCTGATCGTGAATCAGCTGGTGGCTGATTTGGAGCGTGTCGGCGGTGGAGCGGAGATCGCCGTCGTGCCGCCGCTCTGCCCGCTGTCGGTCTCGGCCTACGACTTTTCGCACAGCGGGGAGCTGATCGACCGGGCCGCGGCCGCAACCGCGGACTGGCTGCGGCAAGATGGCCTCCGCCGGCGCGAGATCCCGGACGCGCTTCGTCCCCACCGGCATGTCTGAGCGGTGGGGCATCGACCGAAGGATGGTTCCCATGTCTCCGATTGTAAGCCGCGCAGTACGTGTCGCTCTGGTTGTAGGCACGATCCTGGTGGCGATCAACCAGGGACCGGCACTCTTCGGCGGTCATGTGAGCCTGACGTTGGCGGTTCGGATGGCGCTCACGTACGCCGTGCCTTTCTTCGTCTCACTTTACGCCGCCTCGCGGACCCAAGGGGATCGCCGTCTCGCCGAGCCGATCCGATCCACGCCTCCCGCCCTGACCATTGCCGGGAGATCACGGAGAGGTCGAACCTCGCAGTACGTCACCGCCGAGCAGATGATCGAGGTCGACCGGGCCATGGTCGAGGACTATCGCATCGAGCTGCTCCAGATGATGGAAAACGCCGGGCGGGGTCTCGCACAGCTAGCGCGTGACCGGTTCCTCGACGGCAGTGCTGACCGGAAGACCGTCATCGTGCTGGCTGGGGGCGGGAATAACGGCGGCGGAGCACTCACCGCCGGCCGGCACCTGCACAACTGGGGGGCCGAGGTGCGCGTGTTCCTTGCGACGCCGCCCGACGCGTTGACCGGCGTTCCGGCCCACCAGCTCGAGATTCTCAAGCGCATGGGGCTCTCCATTGCCCAGGCGATCCCCGCCTCGGGGCACCCACGCCCGGACGTCATCCTCGACGGGTTGATCGGATATCGGCTTTCCGGGGCGCCGCGGGGATCTGCCGCCGAGCTGATTCGCTGGGCCAACGCGCAGGACGCGCCTATTCTGGCGCTCGACGTCCCGTCGGGAGTGGATCCCACGAGCGGGGCCGTCTTTGATCCCGTCATCCGGGCGGCGGCGACGCTGACCCTCGCGCTGCCGAAGACCGGACTCAAGCTGCCCTCCGCGAGGGCGAACGTGGGGGATCTGTATCTGGCCGACATCGGCGTGCCACCGGGTCTGTATGCGCGGTTGGGGATGATTCCGCCACGCGCGCTATTCGCTGAACGTGAGATTGTCCCGCTGCGGTGAAGCATCGTTGGCCGCGGAGGGGTACGCTGTGTCGTGACTCCACCAGCCGCGGGTACGGATGGGAGACGGCAGCCATGATTCTGGAGCACGTGGAATGATCGCAACCTGGGCGGCGGTCACGATCACCCTGGTCGGGGCGGCGACGGTCCAATCTGTCCTGCCGCAGCACGCCGCCAGCGCGCCGGTCGAATGGCGGACCGACTTCTCGCGCCATACGGTGGCGCTGGCGGAGATTATTCCCGGCGGGCCGCCTAAGGACGGCATTCCGGCCATCGATCGGCCGCGTTTCGAGTCGGTGAAGGCGGCCGACCGCTGGCTCACCGACCGCGAGCCGGTCCTCGTGGTCGAACGCGGCGATCTGGCGCGCGCCTATCCGCTGCAGATCCTGCTCTGGCACGAGATCGTCAACGATCAGATCGGTGATCTCCCCGTCGCCGTGACCTATTGCCCCTTGTGCAACACCGCGATCGCGTTCGACCGCCGCCATCGGAATCTGGTGCTGGACTTCGGGACCACCGGCCGGCTGCGCCATTCCGATCTGGTGATGTACGATCGGCAAACCGAGAGCTGGTGGCAGCAGGCCACTGGTGAAGCGATTGTTGGCGAGTTCGCCGGCGACACGCTGCGCTGGGTCGGCGCGCAGATGGTGAGCTGGGTCGAGTTCAGGAAGTCCCATCCCGACGGCCAAGTGCTTTCGCGTGAAACCGGATTCGATCGTCCCTACGGCACGACGCCATACACCCGGTATGATGCACCGGGCGGCTCTCCCCTCGCCGGATTCTTCCGGTCCAAGCCGGATGCGCGACTGCCGGCGATGGAGCGGGTAGCGGCGGTACGGCTGGGCGATGAATCGGTGGCGTACCCGTTCACCGCGCTGCGGGAGCACCGCGTGGTCAACGATCGCGCGGCCGATCGACCCGTCGTGGTGTTCTGGGCGCCCGGCATGGCCAGTGCCGTCGACGCCGCGCGCATTGCCAGCGGGCGGGACGTCGGCTCGACCGGAGTGTTTGATCGCCGGCTGGACGGACGTACGCTCACCTTCGAGCCCGGCCCGGGCGACTCTTTCCGCGATCGCGAAACCGGCAGCACGTGGAGCCTGCGCGGGCGGGCCTTGGCGGGACCGTTGCGGGGCGCTCACCTGAGCCCCATAGCCGCCGGCGATTATTTCTGGTTCGCCTGGGCGGCGTTCAGGCCTGACACACGCATCTGGTCGAGGAAACGGTGATCCTTGCGACCGTCACGAGATTCCGGCGGTGGCTGGTGGTGTTGGCCGCGGCCGCACGTGGTGACTCGACCGAGCCGAAGTCGCTGGAGCGACCGCACCACCGCTCGTGCACCTGCAGATCGCGCGGGCTCTCGCAAGCGTCCACGACCTGAACATCAGTTGCCGCATTCCGACCCAGCTGATTGTGAACGGCGGACCCGGAAAGGACGGAATTCTGGCAGCTCCGCCGCGACCAGACCCACGGTCTGCGTGGCGCTTCTCGGGTTCCCTGGGAACCGGAGCCGCGGGTTCGGCGTTGCGCTAGGATCACGCAGCTAAGGGCCATGCGCGTTCTCCATCCGTTGTTCGTCCACCTGCACGTGGCCTTTCTGCTCATGGCCTTCGTGGCCATGTACGCCTGGTTGTTTCGCGGGCTGGCAACCAGTGTCTTCGAGGACCGCACCCACCGATTCGCGCGCGCCAATACCTGGGCGGGGATAGTGACGGTCGCGCTCTCCATGGTAGCAGGCATTCGCGACGGCATGTTCGGGACCGTCGCGCAGTTCCGGTCCGCCAGCGTGGGCGGCTGGCTGCTGGTCAAGGCGGTGCTGGCCACGTTCCTGTTGGTCAACTACGGGGTCTTCCTGTACCACAGCAGCAAGAAGCCCCGATACCTTCAGGAGGACGGCCGCCGAACGGCGTGGTGTCTCGGGACCCAGCTGGTGGGGATCGTCGTGGTCGCGTTCATCACGGCCATCGGTACCATGCTGGTGTATTATCAGGACTTGTTGCCCCGCTTTCCCTGGCCGCTGGAGTGACTCCCGGAGCCCGCGTGGTCGTGCTCGGCGGGGGGTTCGCCGGACTCTACGCCGCCGCCTACCTCGGCCGATCCGACCTGCCCGAACGCGGGGTCGACTTGCTCCTCGTCTCGGCGCGCAACTACTTCACCTTCACGCCCCTGCTCGCGGAAGTCGCGGCGGGCGCGCTCGGCCGTGAGCACGTTACCGTCGCCTACCGCACCCTCGCCCGGCACTACCGATTCCGGTTCCTCCAGGCGGAGGTGGAGGGATTCGAGCCGGGCGAGCGGCTAATCGCCACCTCTCGGGGCCCGATTCTCTACGACCATGCGATCTTGGCTCTGGGCGCGGAGCCCCAGTACTTCGGTAACGACGCGCTGCGCGCGGCCTCGCTCCCGTTTACCACGGTGGAGCACGCGCTCAAGATCCGCGACTGCCTGGTGCAGCGGGCCGAGCGGGCCGCGACCGTCCCGGACCCAAAGGCCCGCGCCGGTCTCCTTTCCTTTGTCGTCGCCGGTGGCGGGCCGGCCGGGGTCGAGGTGGCCTCGGAAATCCGTCACCTGCTTCGCGATGTGCTGCCCCGCTACTACGAAGGGTTGGACGTAGCGACGGTCACGCTGATCGACAGCGGTGATCGTCTGCTGGCCGGGTTCGACCAACGTCTCGCGGAGCGCGGTCTCGGACTGCTGCGCGCGCGGGGCACACAGGTGCAGCTCAACACCCGGGTGCTCGATGCCGGCGACGGGTGGATCGAAGTGGAAGGATCGAGCGGCCGCGAGACCATGGCGGGCGTGCTCATCTGGACTGCCGGGACGCGGCCCGCCGGCGTCCTCGGCGGGCTGGATGTGCCGCGGGTCAAGGGAGGGTATATCGCGGTCGACCAGACGCTCCGAGTCGAGCAGACGCCCGGTCTCTACGCCATCGGTGATATCAGTGGAGTGCCCGATCCCCGGACCGGGCGGCCGTACCCCCGCGTGGCCCCCATCGCGATCAGTCAGGGGATTCGCGCGGCCGCCAACGTGGAAAATGAGCTGAACGGCCGAGCCCCCGAGCCGTACGCGGCCTTTCACGCGGGGAAGATCGTTTCCCTGGGCGATGGTCAGGCGCTGGTGGATATCCTCGGCCTCCCGATCACCGGCCGAGCAGCCTGGTCGATCTATCGTGCCGCCTACCTCCTCAAGCTGGTCGGCACCAAGAACAAGATTCGCGTGGCCTCCACCCTGGCCCTGAACCGCCTCTTCGGCCGCGACCTGACCTGCGAATGTTGAATCGCGCCGCGTGGGCTCAGCCCGGTGGCTTCCGCTCGCCGGTGAATAACGCGTCAAAGACACGCCGCCGCAGCGGTTCCGGCACCCTCCGCAGACGGGTACGCGCTTCGACGAAGCGGAGGAAGCCCCGCTCCAGCTCGAACTCGGGGGAACACCGGGCGCACACGGCCAGGTGTCGCCGGATGGCTCCCTCGATCTCCGCCGTGAGCTCCCCGTCGAGATACGGGTAAAGGTGCTCGATCGCTTCCGCGCAGTCGATCTCTCTTCCCGGTGTGGACGTCATTCGGCCTTCCGCTTGATGTAACCCATCTCCACAGCATAGTCGTACAGCTGGCGCTGGAGCGCCTTGCGGGCGCGAAACAGCCGGGACTTGACGGTCCCGACCGGAACGACGGTGATCGCCGCGATCTCGTCATAGGAAAGGTCCTCGACGTCGCTCAGCACCAACGTCTCCCGAAATTCGTCGGGACGGTGGTCGATCGCACGGAGCACGGTGTCCACGATCTGGTCGAAGAACCGCTCTTCGGGATCGACCCTCCTGCACCGCCGGGTAGAGGGAGAAGTCGTCAACCACTTCGGCCTCGTCCAAGTCGGGACGGTGCCGCCTGCGGCGGCGCGAGTTCCCGGTCAGCCTCGGATCGCCAGCTCGCTATCGGCGGGCCCGGAGGCCGGCGGCGGGGAACCCCGCGCCCCGGGCCGGCGTTTCTGACGGCATGGCATCTGTCAACTTCAAGCGCGATGAGGGTCTATGAGCACCGCGTCGCCGAGCAAGACGGTCGCCGGCTCTCGGGTCACGCTGGTCCATCTGATGCGGCCGCAGCACTCCAACTTCGCGAACAAGGTCCACGGCGGTACGATCCTGAGCCTCATGGACGAGGTGGCATATGTCTGCGCCAGCAAGTACGCCGAGGCCTACTGCGTGACCGTGGCCGTGGACCAGGTGGAGTTCCTCTCCCCGATCAAAGTCGGCGACATCGTGCGGATGGAGGCGGCGGTGAACTACGCCGGTAGCACGTCGGTAGAGATCGGCATTACCATCACGGCCGAGGATCCCCGGCGACCCGATTCCACCCGCCACACCAACCGTAGCTTCATCACCATGGTCGCCGTGGACGAAGCCGGTCAGCCCACCAGCGTTCCCGGGCTGGTGTGCGAGACGGCCGAGGACAAGCGCCTCTGTTGCGAAGCGCAGCTGCGCCGCGAGTACCGCCGGCGGTTCAAGCAGGAGATCGAGGCCGGCGTCTGTCGCTTCGAGATGAGGGACGAAGACTCAGGAGTCTAGGAGCCGCAAGGCCGGCGGCGACAGCGCGGGGTCTTCCAGCAGGTGCAGCGCGGTTTCGATCACCGCGTGCTGCCGCGCGGGCGCGTCCGGCGCGTCGAGCGGATAGCCGTGGCGGAAGGGGACCAGCAGCGAGCGCGGTGCTCCGACCCGTTCCGCCGCCAGGCGCAGCAACTGAATGGCCACGGTGGCGATCCCCTGTCGCTCGAGCTCCGCCGCGACCAGACCCACGGTCTGGTTGCACATGGGTCAGACCGGGACCAGGAGGACCGCGTCGGTCCGGTCCTCGACCAGTAGCTGGGCCGCCTGAGGCGCGGTTTCGCGAATGAGCCGGCCGGGCGCGGTGATGGATCCCATGAACGACAGGTGCCGGGGACTCACCGTGCCGATTCGCCCCCGGGCCGCGAGCTCGTGCAGGCGGTCGAGCGGAAACGCGAGGTTCGGGTCGCGTTGCATGCCCTCATGATCGAACACCTCGCTCCGCTGGCAATCGACCAGGCGGGAGAGATCCGCGTCATTCGGCAGGACCCGGAAGCTCGTGTCGCCGCCTCTGACGGACCCGTCGAACGGCGATTGATCGGGCAGGACGAAGCCGGCGCTGGTCACCAGGGCCACCCGGCACTCCGCGAGCGGCCGCTTGAGCGGCGACCACGGGGTCGGCCGGATCCGCCTCCAACCGTAGGTCTTGAGAAAGAGGCGGTACCCCAGCGGGAACTCGCTCAGGTCACCCACCGCGTCCCCTTTCCCCGAGCGCGAACACCGGTGCAACTCACGAACTCAGGTCCCGGCGGCCTGTCGCGCGCTCTTCAGACGAGCTTCATCCAGGGTCCATAGGTCGCCGTCGCGCAGGAGATAGAGTGTAAAGAAGCCCGCCAGCACCGGGACCCCTGCCAGGAAGAGATGATTGGGACGTCCGCCGCTCACGAGGCCCCACGGATCGATCAACTGTTTCCAGGATGCCGCGACGGAGACAAAGTGGAGCACAAATCCGAGGCCATAGGAGATTCGCCGCCACAGCCCCACGGTAATGGCCAACGCGAGCACGGTTTCCAGAGCGCCGATCAGATAGGGAACGCTGGGACCGATGTCGATCAGGTAGAATCCCTTCCAGATCCCCACGGTGGTCTGGGGGATGAAGAACTTCTCCAGACTCCAGAGAAGCAGGAACAGTCCGAGAGAGATGCGGAGCACTGCCAAGGCGAGCGCCAGCGTGCGTGGCGACTGCGGCTCTGGAGTCATCGACCCTTCCTTGAAGGAGGAGTGGTGAGCGACCGCTGTTTCCCACTCACTCAATTCTTCGGGTGCCATGAAGGTTCCCGGAGCCGAGGGTGCGGTCCCACTGGCCCGCCGCCTCGCTTAGGACGCGCCGTCACCAGGCCCGGGCCCGTCGGGCTTACGGCGGGAACTAGCGGGCGGTTTCGGGGATTGGCTGATTGACGAGCACGTCGTTCGTCCCGGGCGCGTCCGCCGTGCCGGGCACCGCACAGATCGCTTACTGGAGGCCAGGAAATGCAGTTTGCCGAACGAGCTCCGCTCTATCTCCCTGAGATTCACCGGTTCGAAGCCGACGGTCTGGTGTACGTCCTCGACCCTGAAGCCCCCAACTGGATTGCCGTAGACGAGCGCGGGAGTCTGCTGCTGGGGGAGATCCATGCCGCGCCGGGCCGCACCCTCGCCGGATTGGTGGGCTGGTACGCGCGGCAGCACAACGTGGAACCCGGCAAGGCGTGGGTTCACGTGCACGACTTCCTCCACCAGCTCGATCGGGCCGGTTTCCTCTCCACTACGCCGGTAGTCCGGCAGCCATACCCAGGGCGCTGGGCACTGGTGCAGCCGGACGGTCTGCGGGAACTGTGGATCCAGATCAACAACGCCTGCAATCTTTCGTGCCCTCACTGTCTGGTTTCCTCGGGGCCGGGAGAGGCGCGCGGTCTGCCGCTGGAGCAGGTGACCCGTGTGCTCGATCGGGCCGGTGCGCTCGGGTTGGAGCGGCTCTATTTGACGGGAGGCGAGCCCTTCGTCCGCAAGGACGTCTTCCGGCTGCTTCAGCACGCGACAGCCCAGCTGGGGATCGAGGCCGTGGTCCTCACCAATGGTACCGTCTTCACGGGACCAATCCGCAGCGGACTCGAGACCCTCGACCGGGCGAAGGTGCGGTTCCAGGTATCACTCGACGGCGCGACTCCGGCCACCAACGACGCGCTTCGGGGGCCCGGCATGTTCGCCAGGGCGCTGGACGGCACGCGGCTGCTCGCCGACCTGGGCTTCGACGTTTCCATCACAACCGTCACCACGCGCAAAAATCTGGCCGAGTTGCCGTCGCTACCGTCACTCGCGAAGGCGGCCGGCGCCAAGAGTCAGCATGTGATGTGGACCCACAAACGGGGCCGGGCGGCGGCAAGCTTGAACGGCTTCTTCCCCGACACTGCGGCGTTGCTGCGGGCTGTGATGGAGACCGTGCAGGCGGCTGAGACGGCCGGGATCGAGCTGGACAATCTGGAGGTCCTGAAACGGCGCGTGAACGGGATGCCGGGCGTGAAGTACGACTTCGGCAACGGGGGGTGGGATTCGCTGTGTGTCAATTACGACGGCCGCGTCTATCCCACGGCCGCCCTGGCCGGCGATCCGCGACTGGTGTGTGGGGACGCGACGCGAGACGAACTGGTGAGGATTCTCGACAGCTCACCGGTGGTGCGCCGCCTCCGAAATGCCACGGTGGCACGCAAGCCCTCCGTACGCGACGATCCGTTCCGCTTCTTTACCGGTGGCGGAGATTGGGAGCACGCCTGGAGCTTTTCCGGCGGGGATCCACTGGCGCCCGACCCCTACTATCCGATTACCCTCGCGTTGATCCGCCACGTCATGACTACGCTCGGTGAGGAGAAGCGGGCCCGCCGCAACCTGCGCTCGGGGTACGATGCCCCGCTGGTGCTCCACGCCATGGGGGAAGGGGCCATCGCCTGCGGCACGGCCGACGGGGCGCTGGCGGAGCAGCCGGTGCTCACGCTGCATTCGAACTGCGTGCTCTCCTTCGACGTGGACAAACCGCGGGCCAAGGTGCGCGAGTTCTACGGCGCCGCGGCCGAGCAGCCAAAAGCCGATCTCTGCTGCCCGACCAAGTACGATGCCGGGGCGGTCGCTCACATCCCGCAAGACGTGCTCGACCGCTTCTACGGGTGCGGCTCGCCCATGCTGACCGCGGGCATTGCGCCAGGTGAGACGGTGGTCGATCTGGGCTCGGGAGCGGGGATCGACGTATTCATCGCTGCCAAGCTCGTGGGTCCCGCCGGGCGGGCGATCGGCGTGGACATGACCAACGAAATGTTGGCGGTGGCGAACGACAACAAGCCGAAGGTGGCGGCCGCTCTGGGATACGACGTCGCGGAATTCCGCAACGGGTACCTGGAGCAGATCCCGGTGGACTCCAGAAGCGTCGACCTGATCACCTCAAACTGTGTGGTCAACCTTTCCCCCGACAAGTCGCGCGTGTTCGAGGAGATGTGGAGAATTCTCAAGGACCACGGCCGGATCGTCGTGTCGGACATCGTGAGCGAAACCGAAGTCCCGCCACACCTCAAGGTGAACCCCGAGCTGTGGGGCGAATGCCTCGTGGGGGCCCTCACCGAGGAACAGTTCCTCTCCCAACTGGAGCGGGCCGGCTTCTATGGCCTGACGGTTCTCGGCAAGACTTACTGGAAGGACGTGGAAGGCTATCCGTTCTTCTCGATCACGGTCCGGGGTTTCAAGCTCGAGAAAACCTCCGGCTGCATCTATCGGGGGCAGCGGGCCGTGTATCTCGGTCCCGCGAAGGCCTTCATCGATGAGGAAGGCCACCTCTTCCCGCGTAACGAACCCTATGAGGTGTGCACCGACACGGTCGCCAAGCTTTCCAGACCTCCGTATGTCGGGATGTTCGCCATTCTCGAGCCCGGCGTGAACCGGGCCGGGTACGCCTGCTGTGGCTCGGACGGAGCGTGCTGCTAATGATGCTCCTTCTTGTGGCCCTGACTCTCGTCGTGGCGTTTGCGAACGGGGCGAACGACGCGTCCAAGGGTGTCGCCACGCTGGTGGGATCGGGCGTGACCGATCTCCGCCGGGCGCTACGCTGGGGTACGGTATGGACGGTTGCGGGCGGCGTCGTGGCCGCCTTTGCCGCCCGGGGTCTGGCAGAGGTGTTCTCCGGCACGGGCCTGCTTACCACGCCGCCCGGACCCGAGTTCCTGGCGGCGGTCGCCGCCGGCTCGATTGGGTGGCTGATCATTGCGACGCGGACCGGGCTCCCGGTGTCGACGACCCATTCGCTCGTGGGCGGCCTGGTCGGGGCGGCCCTCGTTGCACAGGGGGTCGGGGGCGTCAACTGGACCGGCGTAGTCGCGAAGACCGCATTGCCGCTCGCGGTCTCGCCGGTGCTGTCGCTCTTCCTCATGCTGGTGGTCTTTCCGCTCATCGGCTTCACCTTCCGGCGTGCTAACCGCTACTGCTTGTGCCTCGAGCGCACCGATCCGGTGGTGGTCATGTCAGGCTCGGCGGCGGCGCTGGCGACGGGACCGTCGCTGAACGTGATCGCGGGCGCGGACTGCCCGCCGCAGGTGGTCGCGCGACTCCAGGCGATGGACTCCCTGCATTGGCTGTCGGCGGGGTTCGCCAGCTTCTTCCGTGGGTTGAACGACACGCCGAAGATTCTCGCCCTCGGCATGGCGGCCGCGGCAACGACGGGGATGGGAACCTCGGGGTTCTTCGCACTCGTGGCCGTCGCGATGGGGGTTGGCAGCTATGTCGCCGGGCGGCGCGTCACTGAGACTCTCGCCGGGAAGATCACACGCATCTCCCCGGATGACGGCTTCGCGGGCAACCTGGTGACTTCGGTGCTGGTGGGCCTCGCTTCGTTTCTGGCCGTGCCGGTCTCCACCACGCATGTGGCCGCAGGGGCAATCATCGGCATCGGTATGCACCAGCGGCAGGTGCGGTGGACGATGGTACGGGACATGGGGCTCGCGTGGGTCGTGACCCTACCGGTCGCGGCGATTTTCGCCGGCCTGACGTACGTCGCCCTCACCCGCCTCGGATAGACGGGTGCATCCTCCGTGGATTCCAAGGCAGGTCGCGGCAGGCGAATGATGATCAGCGTCGTCATTCCCACGGTCAACGAGGCGCCGGTGCTCCCGGCGCTGCTCGACGACCTGCGCGAGCTGGCCAGGGCAGTGCCCCTCGAGGTGGTCGTCGTGGACGGCGGGTCGAGCGACGGGACGCCCGCCCGAGCGGCCGCCGGCGGCGCGCGGGTGCTGCACGCGCCCCGCGGGCGCGCGAGTCAACTCAACAGTGGAGCGATGGTGGCACGCGGGGAGTGGCTGTTGTTCCTCCATGCCGACTGTCGCCTCGACCCAGGCACCCCACGGGCTCTCCTCCCGGCGCTCGAGCCCTCGGCCGGGGTGCAGGCCGCGGTGTTCCGGTTTGCCATCGACCTCCCGAGGTTCTGGCGGCACTTCATCGAAGCCGGACAGGCCGTCCGCGAGGCCCTGTCAGGCCTGGCCTACGGGGACCAGGGGCTGCTGATCCGGCGCGATCTCTTCGCGGCCGTCGGGGGGTACCCGGATCTGCCGCTCATGGAGGACGTCGCGATGATCTGCACGTTGCGAAGGCGGATCCGCGTCGCGCGACTGCCCGCGCCCCTGGTTACCTCCGGGCGTCGCTACCGACGCGGCGGCGTGCTGCGGACCTGGCTGAAGCACACTGCGTTGATCTCGCTGTACCTGATCGGCGCGTCCCCAACACGACTCGCCAGGTGGCGGGACGGTGTGTAGGTCCCTGCGTCCGGATGTCCTGGGCGTCTTGGTCAAGGCGCCCGTGCCCGGCCGGGTCAAGACCCGACTGGCCTCCACGGTCGGGGTGCGACGCGCGACCGAGATCTACCGGCGCCTCGGGCGGCAAATCGTCGGGGCGTGCGCCGGTCCCGGCCACGACACGGTGGTGTGGTACGCGCCGGCGGAGGCCCGGGCGGCGGTGCGCGACTGGTTGAAAGGACTGCCCGTCGCCGCATACCGAGCCCAGGTCTCCGGTGCATTGGGCGCGCGCCTCGCCGCGGCGTTTCAGCGGCACTTTGGCGAGGGGGCGCACCGGGTAATTCTGATCGGATCGGATTGTCCCCGGGTCGACGCCGGCCTCGTGTCGCGGGCGCTGGCAGCGCTCGACGATCACGCACTCGTCCTCGGCCCGGCGTACGATGGGGGGTACTACTTGATCGGGCTCCGCACGCCGGTCCCGCAGCTCTTTCGGGGGATCGCCTGGTCGACGGAAATGGTATTGGAGCAGACGCTGACTCGGGCGCGGCAACTCGGACTCCGCACGGTGCTTCTGCCTGTATTGCGGGACGTCGATACGGTAAGCGATGCTCGTGCCGCCGGTATGGTCGAACCAAGCGGCCTTCATGAGTAAATCCCAGTCCGACGTTTTGGTGTTCTTTGGCGCCACGGGTGATCTGGCTTTCAAGAAGATCTTCCCGGCGTTACAGGCAATGGCCAGACGCGGCCACCTTGATGTGCCGGTCATTGGCGTAGGCAGGTCGGACTGGACTGCCGACCAGCTCCGGGCCCGAGCCCGCGAGAGCCTGGAGCAGCAGGGAGGAGTCGATCCCGCCGCTTGGGAAAAGCTCTGTGGCGTGCTGCGCTATGTGCGCGTCGACTATTCCGACCCGCCGACGTTTGAGGCACTGTGCAAAGAGCTGGGTGGAGCCGAACGGCCGGCGCATTACCTGGCTATCCCTCCCCACATGTTCGAAACGGTGGTGGAACAACTGGAGAAGTCCGGCTGCGCCAAGGGGGCGCGCGTGCTCGTCGAAAAGCCCTTCGGACGAGACCTGGCCTCCGCCCGGGAGCTGAATCGGATCCTGCTCAAGACCTTCGACGAATCGGCGATCTTTCGCATCGATCATTATCTCGGGAAGCGGCCGGTGAGCAACCTGCACTTCTTCCGCTTGGCAAATGGGTTTCTGGAGCCGGTCTGGAACCATACCTGCATCGAGAGCGTGCAGATCACTCTGGCGGAAGACTTCGGGGTCCAGGGCCGAGGCGGCTTCTACGAGGAAACAGGCGCCATCCGGGATGTGATACAGAACCACCTGTTCCAGGTGCTGACCAATCTGGCCATGGAACCGACCGTCAGCACCGATAGCGAATCCATTCGGGATGAAAAGGTCGCAGTCCTCAAGGCCATCCCTCCGCTCGAGACGAAGGATCTGGTACGCGGGCAGTTCGTGGGCTATCGAAACGAGAAGGATGTGGCGCCGGATTCCGACGTGGAGACGTATGCCGCCATGCGACTGGACATTGACTCAGAACGCTGGCGCGGCGTCCCCTTCTATCTCCGAGCCGGGAAGTGCCTGCCCACCACCTACACGGAAGTCGTGGTTCGGCTCCGCCGGCCGGCGACCCGGTATCGAGACCTCCCTCTGAAACCAAACGGTTTGCGACTGCGGATCAGTCCCGAGATCCTCTTCGCGCTGAGCCTGAATGTGCTGGGTCCCGACGAGCAGAAGCCGGGCCAATCAGTGGAGATGGTGGCGTGCCGCCAACACGGCGCCGATGAGATGGCTGCCTACGAACGGGTGCTGGGAGATGCCATGAAGGGAGACGCCACCCTGTTCGCCCGGCAGGATTATGCGGAAGAGGCGTGGCGCATCGTCGATCCGGTCTTGCAGGCGGACACACCGGTCCATGCATACGAGCGGAATACTTGGGGGCCGAGCGAAGTCGACAAAATCCTCTCACCCGCCGGAGGCTGGCACAACCCGATCATAGCTGACGAGTCCGATGTAGAGCGGCAGCTTCCTGACGATTGACATCTTTGCCGCGGCCGTTCGCGCGCGCGGCCGCTTCGTCATGGCCGCGGTTGAAACAGATCAGACCCCCTATGAAGAAGGCGAAAATCCGTCGTGAGCCAACCGCACACGGTCATTCTGGTCGGGGCCGGCCACGCCCATCTCTATGTTGCTGCCCATGCCGAAACGCTCGTCGAGCGCGGGGCGCGGGTGGTGTTGGTCGATCCGGCCGAGTTCTGGTATTCGGGTTTGGCCACCGGAATGCTGGGGGGCATGTACCAGCCCACCGAAGATCAGGTGAACCCGCGGGCGTTGATGGAAGCCCATGGTGGCGAGTTCATCCAGGACCGGGTCGAAGCCGTGGAAACCGGCGCGCGGCGGCTTCGCCTGGCCGGCGGCGGTGAACTGGCCTACGATTATTTGTCGATCAATGTCGGCAGTCGGGTGAATGTCGGCGCCATCCCCGGCGCGGCGCACGATCCCAGCGTCTGGTCGGTCACACCCGTCAGCAATCTGTGGAAGGTGCGCGAGCTTTTGGACGCGCGGTTTCGAGGGGGCGAGACGCCGCGTGTGGCGGTGGTCGGCGGCGGGCCTACGGGTTCCGAGGTGGCGGCCAATCTGACTGCACTGGCCACTCGTCATGACGTCGATATGCCAGTGACCCTGGTCACCCGCAGCGACCGCCTGATCAAGCAGGCCCCGGCCGGCGCCGCACGGGCGCTGCTGCGAAACCTGAACCGACGGGGCGTGGCAATCCGCACCCACACCAGGATCGTCCGTCGCGAGGGGGAGTCATTGATCGCTGACGACGGTGGCCACCTCAACGCCGATGTCGTCGTTCTGGCGACCGGACTCGAAGCCAACCCGCTGGTGCAGGAAACGGGCCTGCCGGCTCGTTCCAGGAAAGGTCTGCGTATCAACGCAAAGTTGCATTCGATCGCCGACGAGCGGGTATTCGCGGGCGGTGATTGCGCCGCCATGGAAGGCTTCGATCTGCCCAAGCTGGGCGTGTTTGGTGTGCGCCAGGCCGCCTACATCCACACCAACCTGCTGGCCAGTTTGGATGGGAAACCACTGGCCGAATACGAACCCCAGAAACGCTATCTCGCCATCCTCAACCTCGGCGACAGCACCGCGTTGTCGACTTGGGGGCCGTTTTGGTGGAACGGCCGTTCCAGCATGTGGTTGAAAGACTTCATCGACCGGCGCTTTCTCGAAGGCTACCGGCAGCATTCCGGCAACACGCAGCAGCATTAGGAGAGACGCCATGACCACCGATCAGCGGGTCCCGGTGTCGAATCGTCGCCAGCGGATTGTTACGGTCGTGCGGTGGCTGTCGATCTTGTTGATTGTGGCCGCCCTGCTGACGATCGTCCGCTGGTTGCCGATTGGCCACGCGATGGAAGCGACGAAAGGCTGGATCTCCGGACTGGGAGTCTGGGGGCCGGTGGCCTTGGCGCTCTGGTACATCGTGGCCACGGTGCTGTTCGTGCCGGGAACGATTCTGACGCTGGCTGCCGGCGCAATGTTCGGATTGGTGGTCGGGATGATCACGGTATCCATCGGGTCGACGCTGGGAGCGTCGCTCGCCTTCCTCATCGCGCGCTACGTGGCCCGGGACCAGATCGCCGCCATGGCTGGCCGCAACCGCCGCTTTGGCGCGATCGATCGGGCGATCGGCGAAGGGGGCTGGAAGATCGTGGCCTTGCTTCGACTGTCGCCGGCAATTCCTTTCAATCTGCAGAACTACCTCTACGGCCTGATGCGGATTCGTTTCTGGCCGTACGTGGTCACCAGCTGGCTGGCCATGCTTCCCGGCACCTTTCTTTACGTCTATCTCGGGCACGTCACGGGCGTGGCCATGGAGGCCGACCGGTCGCGTACCCCCGGGGAGTGGACGTTGCTGGCCGTTGGGTTACTGGCGACGGTCGTAGTCACGGTGTACATGACGCGGCTGGCCCGCCGCGCACTGCACGAGCACATGAGCGAATCGGCCGCGGACAACGACGAATGGAGAACCTCGTGATTCCGGAAGAAAACACGAATCTCGCGGATCAGCCGGTCATCGAGCGATTGCCGCAAACCAGTCCGGCGGACCAGTTCAATCAGGAACTGGTTCGCAACGTTCATCCCTTGGACTGGGTAAACCCGCAGCCCGCCGGACGATACAACCTGGTCGTCATCGGCGCCGGCACCGCCGGCCTGGTGACCGCAGCCGGAGCGGCGGGTCTGGGGGCCAGGGTCGCGTTGATCGAACGCGACCTGATGGGCGGCGACTGCCTGAACGTCGGGTGCGTGCCGTCGAAGGGTGTCATCAGCGCGGCCCGCGTCGCCGCAGCCGTGCACCATGCAGGTGAGTTCGGTGTCGAGGTACCAGACGGTGTGAACGTCAACTTCGCCGGCGCCATGCGGCGAATGCGACGGCTGCGAGCCCGAATCAGCCCGAATGATTCGGCCCTACGATTCCGTAACCTCGGCATCGACGTCTATTTCGGGCGGGCACGATTCGTGGATTCCAGCACGGTCGACGTGGGCGGGACGCATCTCAACTTCAAGCGGGCGGTGATCGCGACCGGCGCGCGAGCCGCGGCACCGGCGATTCCCGGCTTGAATGCGGTCGATTACCTGACCAACGAGACGCTGTTCTCGCTGACCCAGTTGCCCTCGCGACTTGGCGTCATCGGCGCGGGACCGATCGGCTGCGAGATGGCTCAAGCGTTCGCGCGGCTGGGTGCCGACGTGTGGTTGGTCGAGGTGGAACATGGCATCCTGCCGCGCGAAGACCGTGACGCGGCCGGGATCGTGCAACAGACGATGGAGCGGGACGGCGTCAGGCTGCTCTGTTGCGGCAAGAAACTCGAGATCAGGCAGGACGGAGGCATCCGGCTGGTGGTCGAATCGCACGGCACCGGATACGACGAGCCGATCGACCAGTTGTTGCTGGCCGCCGGCCGGGCGCCGAACGTCGAGGGGCTGAACTTGGAATCCGTGGGCGTGGACTACGACAAGAAAGGCGTCAAGGTCGACGAACGCATGCAGACGACGAACCCCCGGATTTACGCCGCGGGAGACATTTGCTCGCCCTACCAGTTCACCCACGCAGCCGATTTCATGGCTCGCATCGTGATCCAAAATGCGCTGTTCAAAGGCCGGAAGAAGTCCACCTCGCTGGTGATGCCCTGGTGTACCTACACCTCGCCCGAACTTGCCCACGTGGGGCTCTACGAGGGCCAGGCCAAAGAAAAGGGGATCGAAATCGACACGTTCGTCCAGGAGTTCCGTGACGTAGACCGTGCGATCCTGGACGGAGAGGACGGCGGCTTCGTCAAAGTCCACGTGAAGAAAGGCACCGACACTATCGTCGGCGCGACCATCGTCGCCCGCCACGCGGGCGACTTGATCTCCGAGATCACCCTCGCCATGACCCACGGTCTGGGGCTGAAGAAGATCGGCACCACGATTCACCCGTACCCGACCCAAGCCGAAGCCATCCGCAAACTGGGCGATCAATTCAACCGCACGCGGCTGACACCCTTTGTGACGCGGCTCTTCAACCAGTGGCTGGCCTGGACCCGCTGACGGTCTACTGCCGGCCTCCGGCATGACCGTGACCTTCTCTCACCAGCAGCAGCCCCGCTACGCGTGCTTCAACGCGGACCGCTACTATCGTGCGCGTGTTTTCAAACGCGCTGCTGCATCACCGGTACGCCCTCCATTGGCGCCGGACCACCAGCACGACCGCGGCCATGCCGGCAACGACCAGGGCGAAGGACAGAAACCGGCCCGTGCCGAGCTGGCCGCCGGCGTAGCTCCAAACGAAGGCAAAGGGCAGGATGCCGACCAGCGAGGCCACGGCGTACGTCCGAAACCGCAGCCGCTTCAGGAGCCCGAGCGCGAAGCTCACGACGTCCACGGGCAGGATCATGCGCAGCACCACGATACCGCCGAAGCCGACGTCGTCCGGCACTTTCTCCTCCAGGCGGTCGACGGCTTCCATCGAGGTGATGCGCTCGAGATAGCGGCGGCCGAGGCGCGCAATCCGGAAGGCGATCAGGCACCCGGTCCACCAGCCCGCCGCGCTGAGCAGCGCGGTCAGCACCACACCATAACTTCGCGCGGCCAGGGGACGCAGCGGCAGGGAAGAAAAGGGCAAGAGCACGACCGACGCCGCCACCAGGACCACGTAAATCCCAGCGCCGAGCACTGCGTGCTGCCCGATCCAGCTCTCGAGCCCCGATGTATCCCACTCCCACTGCCAGGCGGCGAGCGCGACGAGTGCAACCGCGACAACCGCGAGGATGATTCTGGCCTTCAATTGAGCAGCCCTTTCATGCGACGCCTTCGCCGAGTTCGCCGCCAGTCCTTGGCGGGAACCAATAGCCTCCACCACGGCTTTCTCATCGCCTGACTCGAACAGTGTGAAACGTATGGGGTCACTGCCGCTCACGCCGCATTCATCTGATACGGTGCCACCTGTGTCACGACCACCCGGGCCTTCGGTCGGAACGGTGGCCCAGCGATCGAGGAGACTAAACCATGGCCAGGTTTCGCGGAACACGTGACGCCTTCGGCAAGCCGGGCCACGAGCCCCGGTGGAGCCAGGGCGACAAGGACGGGGTGGGGACCGCCTACTCCGCCGACAGCCGTATCTGGTTCACGCTCCATGACGGTGCGGTCACCGAGGTCTACTACCCCGTGATCGATCGGCCGCAGGTGAGGGACTTGCAGCTCCTGGTGACCGACGGCGAGAGCTTCTTTCACGAAGAGCGCCGCGATCTCTTGACGCGTACGGAGCGCTGTTCACCACACGCCCTCGGCTATCGAGTCACGAACTCGGATCCCCAAGGCCGATATCGGATCGAGAAGGAGATCATCTCGGCGCCGCACCAATCGTGCCTGCTCCAACGTACGCGGCTCGAGGTGAGCCAGGGCTTCGCGGGCAAGCTTCGATTGTACGTGCTCTGCAATCCGCATCTCGAAATTGGCGGTTGGGGAAACAATGCCCATGTCATTGAGGCGGCAGGACGACAGCTACTGGCGGCCGAGAAGGACGGCGTCTGGCTGGTTATTGGAGCGACCGCTCCCTTTGGGCGTCTCTCGTGCGGCTACGTCGGGGCGAGCGACGGATGGACCGATCTCGCCCAGAACTTCCAGATGGACTGGGAGTTCGATCGGGCGGAAGGCGGCAACGTCGCGTTGACCGGTGAGCTGGACCTCCGAGGTGGCGCCGAATTCACACTCGGTTTGGCGCTGGGTCATGGGCTTCAGCACGCGCTCTCGGCGCTGTTTCAGGCGCTCGGCATGCCGTACGAATCGCGCCGCAAACGGTTCATTGAGCAATGGGATCGCCCGTGCCGGAACATCCTCCCGCTGGAAAAGGTCTCGGGAGACGGCGGGAATCTCTACCACGGCAGCTACAGCCTGCTCATGTCTCATGAGGACAAGACCTTCGCGGGCGCGTTCATCGCATCGCTGTCCATTCCCTGGGGCGAGGCCCGGGGCGACGAGGATATGGGTGGCTACCACCTCGTCTGGACGCGCGACATGGTCAACACCGTGACCGGTCTTCTCGCCGCCGGGAACACGTCCACTCCGCTCCGCGCTCTGGTCTACCTCGCGGTCAGCCAGCAGAGCGATGGCGGGTTCCCGCAAAACTTCTGGCTCAACGGAGAGCCGTACTGGCGCGGCATCCAGCTCGATCAGGTCTCGTTCCCCATCCTCTTGGCTTGGCGCCTCAAGCAGCAAGGGGGCCTGGGCGAGTTCGACCCCTATCCGATGGTGATGCGAGCCGCGGCCTATCTCGTCACGTACGGGCCGGCGACGCAGCAAGAACGCTGGGAAGAGGCGGGCGGCTTCTCGCCCTCGACGCTGGCGGCCCACATCGGGGCGCTCATTTGCGCCTCCTGCTTCGCCCGAGAGCGTGGCGACCAAGGCGCCGCCCGGTACCTGGAGGAGTACGCCGACTTCCTCGAGGCCCACATTGAGGCGTGGACCGTCACCACCGATGGGATCGTTCATCCCGAGATCGCGCGGCACTATATCCGGATTCTTCCCGCCGATGTTCACGCCGCCTGCCCGGGCGAGGACCCCAATTGCGGAATGCTGGCGCTCGCCAACCGCCCCCCGGGTAGCAGCTGGCAATTTCCGGCCAAGGACATCGTCGATGCCGGCTTCCTCGAGCTGGTTCGTTATGGCATCCGCCGGCCGGATGACCCGCTCATCGTCGACTCTCTGCGTGTCGTGGATCACGTGCTGCGCGTGGAAACGTTCCTCGGTCCCTGCTGGCGCCGCTACAACAACGACGGGTACGGGCAGCGCGCCGATGGCGGCCCCTACCAAGGTTGGGGCCAGGGCAGAGCCTGGCCGCTGTTGACCGGCGAGCGCGCGCACTACGAGCTCGCCGCTGGGCGAGAGGTCGCGAAGCTCACCCGCACCCTGGAGGCGTTCGCGTCGCCGACCGGCCTCCTGCCGGAGCAGATCTGGGATGAGGTGGACCGGAGAGAGCGCGGTTTGCGCTCGGGGCGCCCCACCGGCGCGGCCATGCCGCTCATGTGGGCGCACGCCGAATACATCAAGCTGCTCCGTTCGGTCCACGACGGGCGCGTTTTCGACCTTATTCCGGCCGCCGCCGAGCGGTACCTGCCTGCCAGGAGGCGTCCGAGCGCCCTTGAAGTGTGGAAATTCAATCGCCAGGTGAGCCTGGTCCGGCAGGGCCAGACACTGCGGATCCAGGCTGGAGCCCCTTTCCGCCTGCGTTGGACCGACGACGACTGGCGGACAACCCGTGATGAAAGTTCGGCGCCGACCGGGTTGGGTGGGTCGTACGCGGACATCGCCATCGCCGCCGATCAGCGGGCGCCGCTCCGGTTCACCTTCTACTGGCCCGAGAGCGACAGGTGGGAAGGGCGCGACTTTGAGGTCGCAGTGCGGGAGGGCGGAGAGCTCGTTGGGCGCCCACCTCCGTCAGAGGCTAAGGAGCTTGCGGCAAAGGAGCAGGGCCCAGTGATGGTGCGCGACCGACGATCTCTTCCTTCATGAGGCCCAGAGCCACAGCGAACGTCTGGTTGCACACGATGATTTTCCGGTGAACACGTCCGCGGACGCCGACATGTCCGGCGCGTTCTCGTAGAGGTCTCGGCAAAGAAGCGTCGCACGTGTTCTCGATGGGCCGCGCGAAACCGTTCAGGCAGAAAGTGCATTGCTGGCTGCGTTCGGCCACGCGTCGGGGAACTTTCCCCAAGCGATCGGACTTGACGGGGTGAGCATCGCGAGGGAGGTGTAACCGTGCTGCGACGTTTCTTCGAATTCCTGACTCAGGCTCCGCGAGCGCCGATTCGGCAGCTCGTGGCGTATTACGCCGTCGTCGCCGCCGCGACGACCGCCCTCGCCGCGTACATCCCCATCGTGCGTTCTGCGATCGTGGGAGGAGCGCGTGGCGCCGCACCGGACAGCGGCCTCAGCCAATTCCTCAACCCGTCGGCCGGCCCCGAAACGGGACGAACACTCGCGTTCGACCTGACCATGGTCATCGTGATGATCGGGGCGTTCCTTGTTGCGCTTCCGGTCACCTGGACCTACATGGCGACCCGCTTCAAGCGGGGGTTCGATCAGTCGCTCGTGCAGACCCTGCTCGTCCTGCCCGTGCTGGTAGCGAGCATCATCATGATCGTGCAGAACAGCCTGGTCCTGGCGTTCGCGCTCGCCGCCGTGGTGGCAGCCGTGCGCTTCCGCAGCACGCTGAAGGACGCAGCAGACGCGATGTACATCTTCCTCGCCATCGGAATCGGGAGTGCGGCCGGTGTCCAGGCACTCACGGCGGCGTTCATCATGTCGTTGCTCTTCAGCGTCCTGAGTGTGACGCTGTGGAGCTGCGACTTCGGGCGGTGCCTGGTGCCTCCGGAGCCGGCCGCCGGCGGGGGGAAGGAGTCCCGCCGGGGTACGCTCGCCGTGCGCGTGGGGGACGCGGAGGCGCGTGCGGTGGTCGAGGACGTTCTCGCGCGCCGTACCAGGAAGTTCAAGTTCGGCGGAGCACGGCCCGACGGCAACAGTGCCAGCTTGCTGAACTACCGGGTGCAGTTCAAGAAGTCGGTGCAGGCCTCCGACGTCATCGCTGCGTTGCTGAAACGCCGCGACGCCGCGATTCTGGATGCGTCCTTAGATGCGCGCCAATCGGCCTCGCCTGCGTAAGGCACTGGTGGCGCGCAGGCCGCTCCGCCGATTCCTGCCTCTCGCGGCGGCGAGGTCTTGGGCCTGGGGGGAACTCGGCCCGCTCGGCAAATCGTCGGACCGGTTGGGGCTCGATGGCGGTCGGCGGACGCCGCGCGTGGGGCGTGCCATTGCGGCGGCGGCGTGGTTCGTCCTGGCGGGAGCATGCGGCGGGGCGGAAGCGCGCCCGCAACCCACTGCTTTAGTGCCTGTCGCCACGGACATCGACGCGACGATCTGGCTGCTGGGCGACGCGGGCGGATCCCAGCCGGGTGACGTGGTCCTGGCTGCGCTCGCGCGGGCTGTCGGCGAGGAACCAGAACGCAGCGTGGTCGTGTTCCTGGGCGACAACATCTATCCGCGCGGGATGCCGGACAGCGGTTCCCTCGACTACCCGGAGGCGGTCCGCCGACTCGATGCGCAGGTCGCGGCGGGGCAGGCGGCCCGTCTTACGATGTTCGTTCCCGGTAACCACGACTGGGGGAAGCAGGGTTTGGACGGCTGGGAGGTCGTGCGGCGTCAGGGCCGGCATCTCGCGGCGCGCGGGGACTCCTCGGTGGTCCTGCTCCCGCCCGACGGCTGCCCGGGACCGAGCGTGCGGGATGTGGGCACGCGCCTCCGATTGGTCGCGCTCGATACCCAGTGGTGGTTGCACGGGGGCCCGCGGCCCGAGCACCCGACATCCTCGTGTCCGGCTGACTCGCCCCAGGAAGTCGCTGATTCGCTGCGCTCGGCGCTGGCGACCGCGGGCGACCGCGTCTCGGTTGTGGTGGCGCACCACCCCCTCGTCTCCGATGGACCGCACGGCGGGCACTTCGGCTGGCGGGACCACCTTTTCCCACTCCGCCACCTCGCGTCGCGGCTGTGGGTGCCCGTGCCGCTGGTCGGATCCGCCTACCCGGCGGCGCGACGCCTGGGCATCGTGGCGCAGGACCGGGCCAACCCGGCTAACCGGCACATGCGGGCGACGTTCGAAGCTGCGTTCGCAGAGCATCGGCCACTCATCTATGCGTCCGGGCACGAGCATGCGCTCGAGGTCTACCGGTGGACCTCCGCCCGCTACGCGCTGGTTAGCGGCGCCGGGATGTTCGATCACACCGATCCGGTAGGAAGGCGCGACAGCACGTTGTTCGCTGCTGCACGCAGCGGGTACATGCGCATCGACCTCACCCGGGCTGGGCGCGCGCGCCTCGGGGTCGTGGCGGTAGATGGCCCCGACAGGGCCACCGAAGTGTTTTCGCTCTGGCTCGACTGACATGCGCCAACGCCCAGCTGTGAGGATAGCGCGCCGGATGCGGTTGCTCGTCGCATTCTTGCTCCCACTGCCGCTGGCCCGGGCGGCCGCGCAGGGCCCTCCGGCTGACACGGTCGTCGTAGCGCCCGGCCCCGAGTACCGCGCCGGCTGGCTGCACCAACTGTTGTTCGGCCGGCACTATCGCGGCCTCTGGGTCGAACCCATCCCCGCCCCGGTCTTGGACCTCGGCGCGTTCGCCGGCGGACTGGTGCCGGTACGTCGGGGCGGCGGCCGGCAGACGAAGTCGTTGCGGCTCCGCGCACCCGACGGGCGCGAGTACGTATTCCGCAGTATCGACAAGGATCCAGCAGCCGCGCTGCCCGAACCCCTCCGCCGCACCATCGCCGGACGGGTGCTCCAAGACCAGATCAGCTCGGGTCACCCGGCCGCGCCGCTCGTGGCAGCCCCGCTGCTGGACGCCGCCGGCATTCTGCACGCGGATCCGATCCTCGCGTTCCTGCCCGACGACGCCCGTCTGGGAGACTTTCGCGCGGAATTCGGGAACATGCTCGGTATCATCGAGGAACGACCCGACGAGGGCGACGGGGACGCGCCGGGATGGGGGGGATTCACGCGGATCGTCGGGTCGGAGCGGCTGCTTGAGCGGCTGCAGGAGAGTCCCAAGGACCGACTGGACGCGGGAGCGTTCCTGACCGCGCGACTCGTGGACATGTGGCTCGGCGATTGGGACCGCCACCCCGATCAATGGCGGTGGGCCGTGATCCAGCGCGGGGGGACCCGACGCTGGCTCCCGATCCCGCGGGACCGGGACCAGGCCTTCGTGCGGCTGGATGGCATCCTGCCCGGCCTCGCGCGGTACAGCCGTCCACAGCTCCAGAGCTTCGGCCGCGACTTCCCGAGCATCTCCGGACTGACATGGAGCGGCCGCCAGATGGACCGGCGATTCCTGGTCCAGCTCGGGTGGCCGCAATGGGACTCCGTGGTCCGCGACCTGGATGAACGCCTGACGGATTCGGCTGTGGCGGTCGCCGTTGGGCAATCGCCCACTCCTTACCTCGCGATCGATTCAGCCCGGCTGGCATCCGCGCTGCGCAACCGGCGAACCGGGCTCCCGAAGGCGGCTCGGCGCTTCTACCTCCAACTGGCGCGCGAGCCGGACATCCACGCCACCGACCGCCCGGAGGTCGCCCAGCTCCATCGCGACGCCGACGGCTCGGTCGAGGTCGTGCTCCGTGCGACGGGGAACGATCAACCGTACTTCGCGCGGCGGTTCGATCCCGCGGAGACGCGGGAAGTGCGGCTGTATCTTCATGGGGGCGACGACAGCGCGGTCCTGACCGGGGCCGGACCGGACCGCATCACGCTGCGGGTGATCGGGGGCGGCGGAGACGATGTCCTGCGGGACGCGACGGCGGTGGGTGGCGTCCGGTTCTACGACGATCGGGGCCGCACCCGGGTGAAGCTGGGGCCGGCGTCGCGGCTCGACGAGCGGCGCTGGCGACCGCTCCGCGCCTCGCCGGGACCGGATGGCGCCGGAGCGTGGCGGGACTGGGGAGACCGCTGGCTTCCGGTCCCGTGGATCACGTTCGGCCCGGATCTCGGCCTGTTTCTGGGCGGTGGAGCATCGTACCAGCGGTTCGGCTTCCGGCGTGAGCCCTATGCGTGGCGCGCCCGGTTGCGGGCGGGGTACGCGACCGGGGCGGCGCGGCCCCGGGTCGAGTTCGACGCCGACCGACGGGCCGAGAACGGTCCGCTCGTGTACACGGTCGCCGCCCGTGCGTCGGGCATCGAGACGATCCGCTTCTACGGCCTGGGAAACGCGACGCCCGGCGGCCCCACCGATGCCTTCAAGGTGCGACAGACGCAGATCACCGTTCGGCCCGCCGTGGGTATCGTCACGGCGGGCGCGAGCGTAACGGTGGGGCCCGTGCTCAGCTACGCGAAGACCGACCTGCTGGCGGGAACCCTGCTCGAGCGTACGCGGCCCTACGGCACCGAGCCGTTCGGCCAGCTGGGCGCGCGCCTGGAATTCTCGATGGACACGCGTGATACGACCGCAGCGGCCACGCAGGGCGCGCTCGGTCGGCTGGGTACCAGCGTCTATCCCGCGGTACTGGACGTGGAGTCGCCGTTCGGCGAGATCCATGGTGAAATGGCGACCTTTCTCTCCGCGGCCGGCGCCCTCCAGCCGACGCTCGCACTCCGGATCGGCGGGAAGAAGGTCTGGGGAGACTTCCCGTTCCACGAGGCTGCCTTCCTGGGCGGGGCCGGGTCGGTGCGCGGCTTGGCGGAGCAGCGCTTCGCCGGAACGGCTGCCGCGTGGGGGAACGCGGAACTACGCGTGGCGCTCGGGCGGTTTTTCATGGTGCTGCCGGGCCGGTTCGGCGTCTTCGGGCTAACCGACGCGGGCCGCGTCTGGGCATCTGGCGAGGCCTCCCGGACGTGGCACACGGGCGTTGGTGGCGGCGTGTGGTTCGCCTTTCTCTCCAGCGCCAACACGATATCAGCCGCGGTCGTGCGGAGTGCCGAGCGAAACGGTGTCTACGTGCGCGCCGGCTTCGCCTATTGACGCGTAGCCGATGACGCGGGCCGTCCCGCGCACACCTCTCCGGTTCGAGGCGGGGAGCGTGGAGGTACTCGAGCGAGTCGCGGCCGCGCCGTTGCCACCCGGCCTGACAGTGGGTGCCGAGCGGCGCCGCTTTCACCGCGACCAGTACCTGGACACGGCCGACGGCGCGCTGCAACAGCGGGGCGTCAGCTGCCGCTTCCGGAGCGATCCGGGCCCCGGCTGGGAACTGTCCGTCAAGGTGCGCGAGCCCGGCCCGCAGGGCGAGGCGGACGCGCACGCACTGATCCGGGCTCGGGTGCAGGCGGAGGACCAACGCGCTGCGCTGGCCGGCGACTCCGAGCCGGCACGCATCCTGCGGGCCATCGTGGATCCGGTTCGACTCGCGCCCGTGCTCGCGGTTGCTACCGACCGCCGGGTACGCACCGTCCGCTGGCGTTGGTGGCCGCGGGATTTTGCCGAGTTGGCCTTCGACGCGGTGTCGATTCGGGCCGGGGAACCAGTTGCGGAGTTCCATGAAATCAAGCTCCGCCGGCTGACCGGCGGTGCGCTGGGCCTGGCGTGGCTTGCCCGGTACCTGTCCGGGGTTCCGGGCCTCCGCGCGTCGGCGACGGACAAGTTTGGGCGCGCGCGCCACCTGCTCCAGCTGCTGGAAGCGAATGCGCTGGCGCAAGCCCTCGATGCCAGCCATGAAGTCGCGGTGCTCCCGTTCAACGCCGGCCTGCTGGGATTGGCTCGTGAGGGTGGTGCATTACGCGTGCTGGGCGGGGCCGGCGCTGGTGAGGACGCCTGCCGCCAAGTGCTGCGGGCCGCGCTGGGCAGTGTGCAAGGCCAGGTACGACTCCTTGGTTCGGCGCCGGCGACGGGTGTCCGGCCGGCCACCGAAGTCTGGCTCGCCCGCCGGCTCCGACTTGATCGCACTGGTGCCCGGCTCGGCACGCTGGAGTGGGTGCCCTTCGATCGACTGACCGATCTCGTGGGATCGCGTACCGTCCGGGACGCGCGGACCCTGGCTGCCCTCCACCTGACGGCACGGTCGGATCTCATGCGGGAGCGGCCGACGTGGGAACCATCTGCCCCCGCCTCGCCGGCAGAGGCATCGGCGGAACGGTCGGCGACGGCTCCGTTCATCAATCCCGACCTCAGCCTGCTGGCGTTCCATGCCCGCGTGCTGGCGTCGGCCGAGGATCCACGTGTTCCGCTGCTGGAGCGCTTGCGGTTTCTGGCCATCGCGAGCGCCAATCTCGACGAGTTCTTCCAGGTTCGGGTGGGGGCGATCAAGGAGGATGCCGCACGTGGTGGCGGCCCGGCCAGCCTCGACGGCCTCTCCACCGCCGCCCAGCTCGACGCCATCGGGATCCACGCGCGGCGGCTCTACCAGCGGACCTATCGCTGCTTTTCGGACACACTGGCGCCGGCCCTTCGCGAACAGGGAGTCACCCTGGTCCGGTGGGATGACCTCACGGCCGCGGAACGCGACCTGCTGCAGGACCAGTTCCGTGAGCAGATCTACCCGGTCGTCACGCCACTGGCCGCCACACCAGGCCACCCGTTCCCGTATGTGCCACATGCCGCCGTCTCGTTAGCCGTGATGGTGCGTCACGCGGACACGCGGGTCAAACATTTCGCGACCGTGAACCTGCCGCGGCGCCTGCCGCGGTTCCTGTCGCTCCCGGGCGGCCGGTTCATCCCCGTCGAGGCCGTGCTCTGCGCCAATATTCCGGCGCTGTTCTCCGGGGTCGAGGTGCTGCAGGCTCACACGTTCCGCGTCACCCGCTCTGCGGACGTGGGGTACGAGGATCAGACGGCACCTGACCTCCTGCAGGCCGTCGACGAGGCGCTGGAACAGCGCCCGTTCAATCCGGTGATACGGCTCGAGGTGGAGCGTGCCATGCCTCGCGAGATGCGGGCACTCTTGCTTCAGGAGTTCCGGTTCGAAGCCCCCGGGCAGGTGAGCACCCTGAGCGAAGCGGACGTCTACGACTTCGAGTGGCTGCCCGGCCTGGTCGCCCTGAAGGAGATCGCGGCGCTGCCGCTCGCCGGGCTGCACTGGCCGGTCCTCGAAGCCGCAACGCCGAACGCCGACCACTCGTCCTTCCTCGCCGCGATCGCCGAGCGCGACCTGCTGGTCCACTTTCCATATGACTCCTACCAAGCCACGGTGGAGCGCTTTGTGGATGAGGCCGCCGATGACTCGGCCGTCGAGGCGCTGCGGCTGACACTCTACCGGACGCACCAGGGCTCGCGCCTCCGCCAGGCACTGCTCCGCGCCCGCGCTCTTGGAAAAGAGGTGGTGGCCCTGGTCGAGATCACGGCCCGGTTCGACGAAGGACACAACATCGAGTGGGCCCGCGAACTGCGCGCGGCCGGGGTCCACGTCGTGTACGGTCAGGTGGGCCTCAAGACCCACGCCAAACTCATCCAAGTGGTGCGGCGGGAGACCGAGGGACTCCGGCGCTACACGTTCGTGGGGACCGGCAACTTCAACGCCAAGACGGCCTCGGAGTACACGGACCTGGGCCTGTTCACCGCCGATGAGGCGATCGGGACCGACGTCACCGAGCTGCTGCACGACCTGACGGGTCACGCCGGCCAGCGCACGTATCGGCGCATCCTGGTGGCACCAACGACCATGCTGGCTGGACTCTCCGCGCTGATCGAGCGCGAGACGGAGCATGCGCGCGCGGGGCGGCCGGCCTCCATCAGGGCCAAGATGAACGGTCTCGACGACCCGGACATCATCGCCGCGCTGTATCGTGCGGCGCAGGCCGGCGTGGACATCCGGCTCGTGGTCCGCGCG
>JACQVB010000155.1 GCA_016209985.1 Gemmatimonadota bacterium
CCGAGCCCCGTGCCCCTCCCACCCCCGGTGCCGGAGCCCTGCCCAGCGCCGAGCTGGGAGACGTCGACCGAAGAGGTAACTGTTCCGGTCTGCACCGGAGTCTGCAGTTTCTCGATTTTGATAGGAGGTGGCCGAATCGGCGGTGGGATCGGCGGTTGCTCGACCGGCTGGGCGGCCGGTTGTTCGGCCGCCTGGTAGGGCGGGAGCTCGATCCGGAAGACTGCCCCGCCACCCCCGCCCCGCGGGCCCGGCACGCCCGGCGCTCGGCTCTCCCGGCTCTCCGCGTCGCGTCGGTCGATCTCATGGGCGACGAACAGCCCCAGGACGATCGCGTGAATGACGATCGATCCCGCGACCGACCAACGATAGGGCCGGTCGGTTTGCGGCAGGCGGAGATTCGGGGCTCGGAGCATCCTATTGAGAATCTAGGGGGTCTTAGGTCTTGGGTCTTGGGTGGTGCTCCTAACTACCTAAGACCTACTGCCCAAGACCCAGTTCTAGATACACCACGGGCGCGAGAGCCATCCGGCCCCGCGCCCGTCGTCCTGCTTGGCCCGGCCGCCGTTTACGGCTGGGCTTCCTTGACTTCCACCGGCGGCACGAATCCGATCACCTGCACGCCCGCGCCGCGGGCAATGTCCATCGCCTCAATCACATCCTGATACTGCCGGTTGGGCCCGGCCTTGTTGAACATGAGCTTTGCCGGACGCTCGTCTTAGATCGCGTGCAGCTCGGCATCGAGGCCGGCCTTGGCAACGGGCTTGGTGTTGATGGCATAGGCGCCGTTGTCCTGCAGCTCGAGCACGATCTGGTCGCTCTTGGCTTTCTGGTTCTGCTTGGCCTTCTCGTCCGAGGGCACCTGGACGTCCATCGCCATCCGGTTGAGCGGTATCTGCATCATGAAGATGATGAGCAGCACCAGCAGGATGTCGATCATCGGCACCACGTTCGGGTCGGCCTTGAAGGAGACCGATTCTTCAGGAAGTTTGATCGCCATGGCTATTTCTTCCCTCCGAAGAGGCTACGCGCTTCCTTGGTCGGCTCGGTGACGGCGGCCATCACCCGCACGCCGGCCTTCCGGGCGATCTGAACTGCTTCCTCGACCTTGGAATACGGTGTTTTCTGGTCCGCCTTGAAATACAGGATCTTGTCGGTCGCACGCGCCGCGTAGAGCTCCCGCAGCTTCTGCTCCAGTGCGTCCTTGGCGATCGGCTGGGTTTTCTGTTGCGACCCCAGGAAGAATTTCCCGCTCTGGTCGATGCCCAGCGTGATATCGCTCTCCTCTTCCTGTCGCTTCTCGATGTGCTTTCCCTGGGGCATGGTGGCGGTGAACCCGGACGCGATGATCGGTGTCACGACCATGAAGATGATCAGCAGCACCAGCATGACGTCGATCATCGGTACGACGTTAGGCTCGTATTTGACTCCGCCCTTGCCGCCCCCGACATCCATTCCCATAGTTGCGCTCCTTAGCTACAAAAAAGAATCCGTCGGCAATTTGGTCGTAAGGGTTTGAAGGGTTGTATGGCTGACCCTTACATCCCTTACCACCTTACTGGGCGATGTGCCCGGTCTGCGCGGCCTTCTGGGTCTGGAACTCCTTGGTGAAGATCGACCGGCCGAACTCGGAGCCGACGCTCTTGATCAGGAAGTCGACGAACTCCTTGGAGGTATAGGTCATCTCGACCGTCAGGTTCTCGATCTTGGTCTGGAAGTAGTTGTAGAGCCACACCGCCGGGATCGCGACCAGGAGACCGAAGGCCGTGGTGATGAGCGCCTCGGCGATACCAGCCGAGATCGCCGCCAGACCGCCGGATCCGGACAGCGCCATGCCGGTGAACGCGTTCACGATTCCCATCACGGTGCCCAGCAGTCCGACGAACGGCGCGGTGGCGCCGACGGTGGCGAGCACGCCCAGGCCCCGCTTGAGCTCGGAAAGGAGAATCAGCATCTGGCGCTCGACCGCGCGCTCGGCCGAGTTGATGTCGCTCGCCGAGACCGTGGCACGGTCACGGAGCAGGGGCTTCACTTCGACCAGCGCCTCACCCAGCACCCGGGCGACGTGGGAAATCTTCTGCTTTTCCGCCAGCGCGATGGCCTGATCGAGCTGCCCCTCCTGGAGGAAGCGCGCGAACTCGGGGGCAAACTTGGCGGTCTGCCGCATGCTGCGGTGGAGTCTCCACCATTTGGCAGCCGCGATACCGAGCGAATAGATGGACATCAGGAACAGCATGACCACGATGCCTTTGGCGAAGCCACCCATGCTCGCCCAAAGGTCGATCAGCGACATATTCATACGTGATGGGCCTCCAACCCAGGTTCTAAACGATGTTCAACGCGTAACGACTTAGCACGGACCAACCGATCCTAGCGTCTGATGCTGAAGGAAATCGGCACCTGCACCAGCACCCGTACCGCCTGGCCCCGAACCCGGCCGGGACGGTAGAGACTCTTCACGACCGCGTCCCTGGCGGCCAGCTCGAACGCCTTGTTGGTCGACTGCACGATGCGCAGCGACTGAGGCTCCGCGTGGCCCGTCGTGTCGATGATCACTTCCACGATGACGTTGCCCTCGATGCCGGCCTGCCGTAGCAGGTCGGGATAGTCGACCGGCGGCTGCGAGACCCGTTCCGGCTTTTCGTCCACCACGGCTTCGATGAACGCCTGGCCCGGATCGATCTTGACGTCGGTCGTCGTGAGGGCGGAAAGGCCCTTCTCGATGCCGACGCCGGAGAAGTCACGAGGATCGAACTTCTCGTTCAGATTGATCGGCGGGATGTTGGTCGGGATGCTCACCGGGGCGAGCAGCGCGGTGAAGCCTTTCGGCTCCTCCAGTTTCACTTCCGGCTGCTTCTGTTCTTCCTTTTTTTCTTCCGGCTGGATGAACACCATGGTGGTGTCCAACGACTTCTCCGTGAACCTCTGACCTGCCGACAGCGTCGCCTGCACCGCAGCATAGGCCAGAACCATGTGCAGCGCGATCGAAAGGGTCGTGCTGCCGCCGAACTTGCCGCCTTTGCGGGCCTTGGGGTTCGACTCGATCAGATTGTCAAACACGGCACGTACCTCCGCCAGTTTTTACCCTGCGCAATGTATCCATCGGGGCGATGCGCTCACTAGATGGATTGCTAGCTGAGAGGTAGTGCAAAGATTACAAAACGATAACAAAGGGGTGACAAGACGAGACTACGACGAGAGCGGAACTTCCTCTGGTTGCGTGGCGGCCTCAACCTCGACCGGCAATTTCACGGTGAAGGTCGTGCCCCGTCCGGGACGGCTCTGCGCCTCGATCGAGCCGCCGTGAGCCTCCGCGATCCATTTGCAGATGGCCAGCCCGAGACCCGCGCCGGGGCGCTCCCCGGTCCGGCTGCGCGCGGCATCGGCGCGCCAGAAGCGATCGAAAATGAGCGGAAGGTCTCCCGGCGCGATCCCGATTCCGGTATCCCGTACCGTCACCGTAATCTGCCCCCCGGTTTCCGACGCCTCGATCCAGACATTGCCGCCCTTGGGCGTGTACTTGATCGCGTTGGTGATGAGGTTCATGAATAGCTGCCGGATCCGGCTGTGATCGGCGGCGAGCACCATCGGCGCGGCGGGAATGGAGACATCGACCGCGACCCCCGCCTGCTCGCCGAGGATATTCGCGGTCTCGGCGACTTCCGCGAGGATCTCCCGCAAGTCGAGCTGCTCCAGATGAAGCGGCGCACGCCCCTCGTCCGCGCGGGCCAGCATGAGGAGTGAATCGACCATCTCGGTCATGCGGTTGACCTCGACCAGCGTCTCTTCCAGCACCTCGAGCACCACCGGAGGGGTAGCCGGATGGGTGATGGCGCGCTCGACGCCGGAGCGCAACACCGTGAGCGGCGTCTTCAGCTCGTGACTCGCGTCAGCCGTGAAGCGCCGCAAGGTGCTGAAACTGCGTTCCAGGCGGGCCAGCATGGCGTTGAGCGTGGCGGACAGCCGGGCCAGCTCGTCGCCGGTGCGCGGCTCGGCCAGCCGGCGGTGCAGGCTGCGCCCGTCGGTAATCGCTTCCACCTCGTCCACGATACTTTCCACCGGCTGGAGCGTTCGTCCCACCAGCAGGTAGCCGATGATGGTGGACGCCACCAGGATGAATGGCGCGATCGCCAGCATGACCGAGAGCAGGCGTTGGGGTCCCAGGACCAGCCCGGCGATCGATGCGCCCGAGAGCACCCACTTCACCTTGGGCCCCGCTCCCCCGATGGGGCGCACGTAGTAGCGGATCACACCGACCGGGGGGCCCAGATCGGCGCGGCCGAATTCCACATCGGCCGTGTCATGCGCGACGGCCCGGTCCAACAGCTTGACCAGCGCCCCATAGGGTAGTGCGCGCGCGTCCGACGAGAGGTAGAGCGCTTCACGCTGGGCGCCGACCACGATGACGTAGTCGGGAATGACTTCGAGCAGGGACTCGACCCGGGGCGCCAGGGTCAGCCGGCCGGTCTGGCGGTCGGTGACGACCACGCCACCGGGCTCTTTCTCGTTGACCGCCAGCAGCCCGACGATGAAATCCGCCTCGAGCCGGGCGCGGGCATCCAGCTCGGCCACGTTCTGGGAGCGCTGGACCAGGTAGACCGCGACGGCGAAGGCGAACATCGTGGCGCCGAGGGCGACGGCATACCAGAGGACCAGCCGGGCGCGTATGCTATGCATCTATTCCTTTAATACGTACCCCACGCCTCGGACGGTGTGAATCAGCTTGGGAAGCCGGCGGTGGTCGACTTTCTTCCGCAGGCGGTTGATCACCACGTCCACGATGTTGGTCCCCGGATCGAAGTGGTAGTCCCAGGCGTATTCCGTGATCAAGGTCCGGGACATCACCCGTCCGGGATTCCGGGCCAGATACTCCAGCACCGCGTATTCCTTGGGAGTCAACTCGATCGGGGTCCCGCTCCGGTGCACCTCGCGACTTCCGGTATCGATTCGCAAATCCGCCACCGAAAGGACCGCGGGCGCGATGGACTTGGGTCGGCGCGCCACCGCTTCTACCCGGGCGAGCAGCTCCTCGAACGCAAACGGCTTGGTGACGTAGTCGTCGGCGCCGATCCGCAAGGCCTGCACCTTGGACTCCACCGCGTCCTGTGCGGTGAGCACCAGGACTGGAGTATTCACCCCGCGGTCCCTGAGAGTGCGCAGGACTTCGACCCCCGACATGCCGGGCAGCCGCAGGTCCAGCACGATGACGTCGTACTTGCCTTCGGAAGCGATTTTGAGTCCGCTGGAGCCTTCGTCCACCAGGTCCACCTGCATTCTCTGCTCTTCCAGGCCACGCTGGACGAACTGGCCGACGGTGCGATCGTCCTCGATGACCAGGACCTTCACGTTTCCCCCGGCGGGCCTTTCATCGGCAGGAAGACCCGGAAGGTGGTACCCTGGTCGGGCTGGGACTCGACCGTGATGCGTCCATGGTGCTCGGCCACGATGCCGTAGCAAATGGACAATCCGAGCCCGGTGCCCCGGCCCGGCGGCTTGGTAGTGTAGAAGGGCTCGAAGATCTTGGGAATGTCTTCGCGCGCGATGCCGTGGCCGGTGTCTTCGATGCACACCACCACTTCATCGTCCCGCTCGGGGTTGCGGGTGCTGCCCACCGTCAGCGTGCCCATGCCGTCCATGGCATCCACCGCGTTCAGCATCAGGTCGAGAAATACTTGCAGGAGCTGCTTGGCGTTGGCCCCGATTTCGGGGAGCTGCTCGTCCATCAGCCGCTGCACCTTGATGTTCTTGAAGCGGTCAGAATGCTTGACCAGAAAAAGGGCGTCTTCCAGCAACTGGTTCACCTGGACCGGCTTCTTCACGCTCGCCTTGGGCCGCGAAAAATCGAGCAGCCCGTCGATGATCGCCTTCACCCGCTCGAGCTCCTTGTCGATGATGCCCAGATACTCGTCGTAGGCGCGCCGGGTTTCGCGCGGCAGCTCGTTGCGACGGAGCTCCAGGGCCTCGATGCAGGCGCCGATGGTGGCGAGCGGGTTGTTGATCTCGTGCATGACCCCGGCGGCCAGCTGGCCCACCGCGGCCATCTTCTCGGTCTGGGTGATCTGTTTCTGGATCTGCTTCCACTCGGTGATGTCTTCACCGATGGTGATCGCGTGGGTCACGGTATCGTCATTCAGCCGCATGGGGATCTTGGTGATCCGGTAGTAGCGTGGCGTCCCGGTGGTCCCCGATTCGACCTCCATCTGCTCGATGCGTCCGGTGGCGAACACCGAATCGAACTCGCCCTTCAGCAGCTCCTTGGGCTGGCGGGACAGCACCTCGAACACACTCCGCCCCAGGGTTTCATCGCGGCTCATCTCGTGGGTGCCGGTTTCCCGTTTGCGGTTCCACGCCTGGATCACGTACTGCCGGTCGATGACGTAGAGGCCCAGGGGGAGCGAGTCGATGATCTTGGCGGTGAAACGCCGCTGCGCGTCGATTTCCCGGGTCCGCAAGGCGACTTCGCTGGCCAGGTCCTCCGACAACTCCACCGACCAGAGGAGGGGCGAGAGAATGCGGGCGACGATGCCGACGACGTCGCGGGCTACCGCCGCGCCCGGCCCTTCGGCAACGTAGGCTTCCAGCAGACCGAGGTGCTCGCCTTCGTGGACCAGCGGTATCCGGACGTGCCAGACTCCGTCTTCGATTTCGTGGGCCTCGCCCAGCTGGACCCAGC
>JACQVB010000156.1 GCA_016209985.1 Gemmatimonadota bacterium
CCCGAAGTTGTACTCCAGATTCCGATCGATCTCGTTCATGGCCGCTGCGTTGACGACGAGGGTGGTGTCGCCCGCGATTTGGCCGGGATGGAAAACGGATTGGACAAACGAGACCGCCGCCATCGGACTCTTGAAGGGAAGTGCAGGCAGTCCAGTCAGCGAGACATCGAGTTCGTCGGGCTCTATGTCGTCGGCGTCCCACACAGGTAGCACAAGCTGGAAACGTTGCTCAATCGAGTATCGAGGTTCAGTGACGATGAGGCCAAATTTGGTCTCGAGGGCCGCCTCAATCTCGTTGGAAAACTCGACGACGCGGCCACGCCAGCTTCCCGCAGCTTCTCCTGGAGTATCGGTCGTTCCGGTCCATAACCCCAACGCTTCCCGGAGCCGGTCGCGGATTTGAGGCATCTCATCGATCACTTTCCCCACGATGGGGCCCAGATCATTCGCATCCTGTGCAATCAACCGGGAAGGATAAATGTAGGTTGCCGCCGTAAACCCGGTTCTGTTGTATGTCGTTCGGTGTGGATTCAGCAGAAAATGTGTCGCCCCGAATTGGGCTTCGGTACCAGAGGTGCTGCAAAAAGCCAGGGCGCAGACGTCGTTCTCCACTCGGCCTTTGCTCAATAGAACCGCAGGGCGTCTCTTGGGATCGCCATCTGCGCTTCCCTCCGGCGGGAGCAGGTAGACCTCTCCGGGATACCTCGTTGGACCTCCTCGGCACCTGAAAAAGGGGCGGACCGTACTCGGCCCGCCCCAATAGTGCGTTGCGTCTCCGTGCGCTCTGCTAGCTGGCCTTCTTTCGGCGTGCCTTGATGAGCTTCCGCAGACTATTCAGGCCAGACTTCTGGGCAGAGAAATAATCCTCCGCGTCTTCCGGCGGCGTTGGATCCACGGGACGAGCACGGTGGCTTGGTTTCTTACTTGGTAAAGGAGTATCTCTTTTTCCGAAAGAATGGCGCATTGGCCGATCCCTTTTTTTAGCGATTCGTTGATCGCCTTCCCGCGACGATGGCCATGGCCAAAGCGGCGGATCGGGCCCTTGAGCGTGGAATACACTATCCCGCAAGGCACGTTCCGTCAAGAAGATGCGATCTGCAGGTACCTTTAGTGTGTGATGCATGCCACACGCAGTTGGTGGCGTGCTCCGAGCCGACCTGCCCTCGGCTGCGCGTTCGGCGGCTATACAACCATCAACTATCTGAACCATCATCAACTATCTGAACCATCCCGCGCAAAAGAGAAAACAACGCGGCGAAACGGTCCCCCTGCGCGGCTCTTCCACCGAGAATACCTGGGACCTGATCCTCAAGCGGCCCGGGATCCAGGCCCCCGATCAGACTAAGAATCCGCTGGAGAAGGTCCTGTCCCGCGAACGGGGACTCCAGGTGAAGCCCTGAGCCTGCTCAAGCCCGAAGACCGGCGCTGCATCGAGCTATTCCATATCGAGGAGCGATCCTACGAGGAGATTGCCGCAGAAATGCGCGTTCCGGTGAGGACGGTAGACACGAGGCTCACCCGCGCGCGCAAGCACTTCAGCGCGGCACTGAAAAAGTGAAGAACCGGTAACCCGCCCCGCTCCTCCGAGCCCCGGGCCATTACTCTCCTTCATCGCTATCTCACTGAATCCGCCGCCGGACGGTTACTCGGCGCCAACCTCGTCAAAGAACGGTGGAAGCTCCAGTTCGAATGCCGGGTTGCCGCTCGCCGGCTGCCAATTCAACCGCTCGGTGAGGATTTCGGGCCGCTGGTCGTCCGGCCGCCAGCGCTCGATCAGACGAGCATCGAGATCCACGATCCAGTACTCGTCCGCCAGCTCGGCATACAACCGGCGCTTCTCTTGGCGGTCGGCGCGCGCCGTCGAGGGCGAGAGCACTTCCACCGCGAGCAGAAGGTGGGTGATCTCGGTCCATTTCCGAATAGGACGGTGGCCTTTCGGCAGCACGAACAGATCGGGCTGCACCAGGCGATCCTCCCGGGTGGAGATATCGGCGGGCGAGGCGAGCGTTTCTCCGATCCTGGTAGACAGTGTGTACGAGGTAAGGGGGAACTGGATCTTCGCTACCGCGCGCTGGTGTCGGGGAGCTGGCGCCGGGGTCACGAACAGCTCCCCGTCGATGACCTCGTAGCGGTTGCCGTCGTCGGGCAAGGCCCGCACCATCTCGGCGGTCCAGCGGCTGGTAGCCTGCGGCATACCCATAAGATGCTCGGCGTTTGGTAAGTGGGACAAGAGCGCACCGCCCACCGTAACGCGGCTTGGTATCACCGGCGTAACCAATTTCGCGCGGGCGTGGTACCGTTTCCTGCGGCTTACGGCGCCGCCCCCTTCTTCCTCAACCTCCTCTCCGCTGTCCCCCGGTGAAAGCGCATCCAAGCAGTTCTCTTCCAGTGACTTGGCTAGCATAGGTCGAATAGAGGTGTCGGTCAACACCGCCGCTTACCGGTCCGGTTACGACGCGGCCTATGTCGGCTACCAGGGTCTCTCGACACGCTACCTGGCAGAGCTCCGGAAGCCGCGAATTCGTTTCGGATCGGCGGTGGAGTTCCTCGCGGTCGCGGGATTCGGCGTCGTGCTCGGGCGGGCGATCCCCCGCTAGCATGGCCCTGACCGCGTTTGGCGTAACACTCGGCAGGGTCTGGTCTTACACGGCTGGGACCGGTCGTTTTCTAATGGCGAAGGGCGGTTTGCTCACGCCTTCAGCCTGTTTCCTCACGTCGTCAGGCTGTTTGCTCACGCCGTCAGCCTGTTTGCCCACGCTCTCAGCCTGTTTGCTCACGCCGTCAGGCTACTGTCTTACGACGTCAGCCTACCGCCTTACGCTATCGGCAAGTCGCCTCACGACGTGGGAAAATGGTTCAGCGGCGCGGGCACGTCCGCCTCCCCTCCCGGCAAATGCTCCGACGATCAGCGCCGGTCTCCTGAAGCCGTGAGATCGGGTTCACAGGATCACTTTCACAGGAGCTTTGTATGCCCACGTTTCCCAAGACCTGATGAGCGGCCGCGACCTGCCCGAAGATCTGGCCATGGGCGTCACCGCGGTCGGCATGTTTCTCCTGATCCCGGCCGGTATCACTTCCGGAGTCCTGCACGGCACCAGCGACGAGACTGTGGCGGATTGGTGGCTGATGTTCTGGAGCAGCCGCCTGGACCACTGGACCGTGAAGCTCGCGAGTGTGGGACTGCCGAGCCAATGGAACCCGCGGAGAGCGCTCGTGCGTGAACCGATCATTCCCAGCGATGAGGAGGCGGGGCGGATCTGGAACTGGGCCGAGGCGGAAGGAGGCTGACTACTGCGCAGTTCGCCCGGCGGCCTCGGCGCAGCCCGAGGTCCTGAGCAAAGCGAAGTCCTGAGCAAAGCGAAGGAAGCGCGGGCTTTCTAGCCCGCGATTTCGCGGAGCGTGAGGCGTGAGACCGAAATCGCCGCGCAGGTCACCCACCCCAACATTCTGCTGCACGACTCCGGTGAGACCGAAGGGTGTGCGATGACGCTCATTCTCCCGAGGACGTTTCGAGTTGCTTGGCAAGTCGCGCTCGCAGTCCCACCACCGTGAGTCCCAGAACCTCCGCCTTCTTTTCGTCGTAGCGCACGATAAGCCCGTCCCCGATATCGACGCCGATGGCCGGCCGAGGGTCGCCCAGGGATAGGTAGAGCACGTCCGCCTTGGCATCGTACTCCCAATCAATCGTCTTTGACTTCTCGAGCATTTTCAGCGCTTCCATAAGATCATCCTCGCCGCAGACGGGCGGCTGGTCAGATAGGCCGTAACGGTGAACCCATCGATGCTGCTGACCTCCCGATATACCACGACCAGAGGCTTGGACGTCATTGAGATCGCGGAATAGAGCCGCACCGCGGGTGACTCCGGCGTCCTTCAGCCGCTTTGCGCCCGGTCCTGAGCGTCAGATCCCGGCGATCGGAATGCGTCGGGAACGCCGTAACTGACGGTCCCGCGTCACCAGCGGCACCCCATGCACGATGCTGGTTGCGGCGATCAGCTCGTCGGCCGGGTCGCCTCCCACGTCCAGCCGGCAACTTTCGCGACAGACCTCCCAGCTCAGGGGCCAGGTGTGAATCCGGGAGAGCACCCGGATGACGGCGCCATCGTCCAGATCCAGCTCGATTCGCCCCAGTTGCCGCAGCTTGCAGATCTCCCAGTGCACGATGGCGGAAACGCTCCAGACATCGCCGGCTAGCAGCGTACGCTCGCGCGCGGTGAGCCGGCCGCCCAGCGCGTGGAGCAGCACATGGGTGTCAAGATTGAGCACGCCAGGATGTTCCGGTGGACAGGAGGTTCCCCTTGATGCGCAGTTTGCCGGCCAGGGCGCCCACCAGTTCTCGCGACTCCTGCGCGACGGGGACCAGCCGGGCAACCGGCTTGCCGTGTTTGGTGATCACGATGCCTTCCGGCCCCACGCTGTCGAGCAGGGCCAGGCATTCTTGCTTGAATTGGGCCGCGCCGATGGTCTTCTCGGCCATAAAACGTCCAGAATTAGTGTCCAGACGCAATTTATCACCATTGTCGGCCATGGGCCACGCCCCGCGGTGTCCGTGACGGTTCTCGCCGGACGGACGCTGGATCGCCTACCAGTCAAACGAGTCCGGTCGCCACGAGATCTACATCAAGGAGTTTCCCGGTGTGGGGTCTGGTGGCGGACGGCCGGTTTCGACTGCTGGCGGGGTCGAGCCGCGCTGGCCGCGACGGGGGACCGAGCTGTTCTACATCGCGCCGAACAACATGCTCATGACTGTACCGATGAAGCTCGGCCTGAATGGAGAAGCGGGATTGCCCCAGCCGCTGTTCCCTGCGAGGCCGACGGGCGTGCTGCGGTATGACGCTTCGGCCGACGGCCAGCGATTCCTGGTGAGTACTCCCACGGACCAGACGACCTACGCGCCGGCAACGGTCGTCTTGAACTGGCGACAAGCGCTGGCACACCGCTCGGGAGTCACGCGGAAGTGGCAAATCGACCGGCGGACACGAGCTTCGCAACGCCTGCTGCGCGATAACGGCTGTCAATCACGGTCGACATGTTCCAGTGGTACCCCGCGACCGAGTCGTAGGTCGGCTCTGGCCTCGGCGACTCGCCGAAGAAATTCGAGATCATTTTCCATGCGGTACTCGAACCAATCGTCGTCAGAATGGAACCCGATCAATACGCCCGCGGGCCGACCGTGGCGCGTGATCACGATCTCCTCGTCGGCGGCGAGGCGGAGATAACGCGAGAGGTCATCCTTTACTTCCGCCAGCGGTACCCTCTTCGCCACCGGCTTGATGCTCCCGGAGCCACGCCGCGGCCTCTTCTTTCGTGACGATCGCGAGGACCTCGACGGTTTCATCCGTGATGTCATAGAACACCCGCACATCAGAGACCCGGAGCCGGTACTGCGGTCGGTTGATGCCTCGCAGCCGCTTGATGCGGCTTTTGCTCACCCTGGCCGGCTCGTGCCGCAGGTGACGCTCGATGCCATCCCGGATCTCAGCCCGGAGGTACGCGGGAAGCGCGCGCAAGGCCGCTGCCGCTCCGGGCGCCAGGATGATCTCGTAGCGCATTATAGCCATAATATAGCCATCTTTGTGGCATCGGAATGATTCAGGGTCCGTTCCTACCCGCGCGATGTCGGGGCGAATCTGCTCGCCGAGTGGTCATGCAAATCGTATCTTGGTTCACGTGAGCGAGATTCTCGAACGTCTCAAAGCTGCCCTCGCCGATCGTTACACGATCGAGCGCGAGCTCGGTCGCGGGGGCGTGGCCACGGTCTACCTGGCGGTCAGTGAGTAACCGGCCCCTTAACGTGCTTCGCAAGAAAACGATCCTTTGACGCGCAGTTCGGGTTAGCGGTTCAAGTCGGTAACACCGATCTTTGCGCCATGCTCGACAAGCGCAAGGCCAGGTACCTCACGGGTGAAACGATCCGGGAGATTGGCATCCTCACACTTGTTTTCGTTCCACTTGATATCTTGCTGGCCAGTCAGCCGATCAACCTCCTGGGTATCTCACTCGGGCTGGCGGGCGGGTTAATTTCCATTGCGGTGGGCATCGTAGCAGAGTCACGGGTGTAGGAGCGGATTGATGAGTTATCTACTGGTGTGGCTGCCGACATTTGTAGCCGTCGCTATTCTGATGGTCGCAGCGCTGCTCCTCGATCTCAGCATCAAGCGCGACGAGCGTCGCAAGGCAGGCGAAGGTCCCGAGCACTAACCCTGCACGGGCGGATTGCTGAGTCCGTGCGGTTGCTTGACGGTCCCTCCTGCGGCTGCATCTTAACTGCTCGTGGCCGATCTCCTCGAACGCCTCAAGTCCGCCCTCGCCGACCGCCACGCGAATCGAGCGCGAGCTCGGCTATCTAGCCCGCGATTCCGGGATCGCAGAGCGCTTCTGGCCGAGCGCTGACCCGAACCGTATCGTTGTAGCCAACCTCCCCGTGAGTTCGGGCGTGCCTGAGCTCTTCGACTGTCTAAAGACAGCATTGGCTGAGCGGTACGCGATCGAGCGCGAGCTCGGCCGCGGCGGCATGGCCACGGTCTATCTCGCCGAGGATCTGAAGCACAAGCGCAAGGTCGCGATCAAGGTTCTTCATCCCGAGCTGGCCGCCACACTCGGCCCCGACCGTTTCCTCCGCGAAATCGAAATCGCCGCTCAGCTTTCCCATCCACACATCCTCCCTTTGCTCGACTCCGGGAATGCGGACGGTTTCCTCTACTATGTGATGCCCTATGTGGAGGGGCAGTCACTTCGTCGCAAGCTCTCGCGGGAAGGGGAACTGCCGATTGGCGAGGTTGTCAGGATCCTGCGGGAGGTGGTGGATGCGTTGACTGAAGCCCACGTCCGTGGACTCGTCCACCGGGACATCAAGCCCGACAACGTGCTGATACGTGGAAGCCACGTGGTCGTGACGGACTTCGGGGTCGCGAAGGCGGTCAGCGAGGCCACCGGACGCCAGCAATTGACCACTGCCGGCATCGCCCTCGAGACGCCGGCCTACATGGCGCCGGAACAGGCTGCCGCCAATCCCAACATCGACCACCGGGCGGATATCTACGCCGTCGGTGTAATGGCCTACGAGATGCTGACGGGGCGGACTCCGTTCGATGATGCGGCGCCAGAGGCCGTGCTCGCCGCCCACGTAACCCAGGCGCCCGAGCCGGTGACGAATCGACGGGAAGTTCCGGCGCCTCTGGCCGAGCTCGTGATGCAATGCCTGAAGAAGAAGCCGGCCGACCGATGGCAGTCAGCCAGCGAGCTGCTCGCGCATCTCGAGCTGCTGACGCCGACCGGCACAACACCCACCGCTACCCGCCCGGTTTCGGTCATTGCCACCTCACCAGCTCCGCGACGCCGCTGGCTCATGGCGGCGACAATGGCGGCCCTCGTCGTCGGAGGGATGGGCGCTTGGCTTACAGCCTGGAAAGGGCGGACGACGGCAAGTGCCTCTTCACGCGGAAAGGTGCCGCGCCTCGCGGTTCTGCCCTTCGAAAACCAGGGCGCCGTCGAAGATGACTACCTGGCCGACGGAATCACGGTGGCCATTCGCGATCGCTTGTCAGGGCTGTCAGGGCTCGACGTCATCGGCCCTAACAGCTCCTCGCAATACAAGAAGACCACCAAGGCCTTTCGAGAGATTGTCGAGGAGCTAAGCCCCGGGGAATTGACACTCAATTTCGTTCTCAGCGGTACCGTCCTGCGTGACAGGGCGACCGGCATGGTGCAGGTCCGCCCGCGGTTGGTTCGGGCTGAGGATGAGACTCAGATCTGGGCCGAACAGCACGTGGGCGCGGGCGCCGACTTTTTCAGGATGCAATCGGAGGTGGCGGAACAGGTTGCGCATCAGCTCGACGTCAAAGTGGTGAAACAGGAACGTGATCTGTTAACGGCGCTCCCGACGTCCAATCAGACGGCCATTGACCTCTATCTCCGTGGCAATGACGTCATATCCACCGCACTGACCACCGATGACTATCGCGAGGCCGTGGAGCTCTACCGGAACGCGAGCCAGCTGGATTCGACTTTTGCCCTGGCATATGCCGGGCTGTCCCGGGCACTAGGCGAGGTCTGGAGAATCGAGCGTCGTCCGGGAGAGCTGCTCGACCAGGCGCGAGCGAGCGCGGAGCAGGCGCTCAAGTATGTCGCAGATCTTCCCGACGCCCACATCTCGCTCGGTCGTTTGTACGCGCTAACCGCGGACCACAAGCGAGCCTTGAGCGAGTACCAAGTTGCGCGGAGGGAGAGACCGGGTGATGCCGAGCTTCTGGGGTTGATGTCTTCGTCCTACGCCCGGATCAATCGATATCGGGAGGCGCGGGACGTGGCCGTGCAGGGCGTGGCCCTGGACCCGCGAAATGTCTTTACCGTCAGTACTCTCGCGGAAGTATGCATCGAGCTCGGTGAGTACGCCGAGGCACACCGCTACTACGGTCGCGTGATCAGTCTGGCGCCCTCTGTCGTGTATCTCCACTTGATGAACGCACTAGTGTTTGCAGCTGAGGGAAATGATAGCGCGAACCGCAGAACTATCCGTGAGGTCATGGGTCGCTTCGATGTCCCCGCATTAATGAATGGCATCGTCAGCCCGTACGGATTCATCCATATCCTGCCGCGGTGGCTGGACGCCGAAGGCCGGAGTGCCATCAAGGAGGCGAAGCTGACGGCCGCGATCTCCAATCCGGATGTTTACTACTTCCTAAAGGCCGAGGTATACCGAATCGAGCAATCGAGGGGACTTGCGGAGGTGTACTACGATTCCGCTCGCGCATCACTTATCGGGACGCTCGGCCGGTCACGAAGTCCCGTGTATGAGGCTGGACGGAGGGCATTGCTCGGCAACTTGTACGCCCGACTCGGCAGACGTCAGGAGGCGTTAGCGGAGGCCAATCGAGCCATCCGGCTCGTGCCGGCGAACGTCAGTGCTCCAACCGGTGCCGATTGGCTGATGATCGCGGTCGACACCTATATGGTGGCTGGTGATTACGACGGTGCGCTGACGCTTCTCAAAGACGGGTGGGGCGTGTCGGGTGTAGCAGAGCAATACATCTGGCGGCTACGCGATCCGGTGTTCGAGCCGCTCAGGACCAACCGGGAATTTCAGCAACTTGCGGGCTGGACCCCCCAAAGGCGTGGGGCGGACGGGTGACTGACGTGGTCGATCGGCTCAAGATGGCGCTGGCAGACCGGTACGCGATCGAGCGCGAGCTCGGCCGCGGGGGCATGGCCACGGTCTATCTCGCCGAGGATCTCAAGCATCGCCGCAAAGTGGCTATCAAGGTCCTGCACCCTGAGCTTGCAGCGACGCTCGGGCCTGACCGATTCTTGCGCGAAATCGAGATCGCTGCCGGTCTTCAACATCCGCACATCCTTCCGCTCTACGATTCGGGTCATGCCGACGGATTCCTCTATTACGTGATGCCGTTCGTGGAGGGTCAATCACTACGGGCTCGCCTGAACCGGGAAGGGGCACTGCCGATCGCCGAGACCGCGCGGATTCTGCGTGACGTGGCAGACGCTCTGGCGCACGCGCACGACCGGAAGGTGGTCCACCGCGATATCAAGCCCGACAACGTGATGCTCTCGGGCCGGCACGCGATGGTGACCGACTTTGGCGTAGCCAAGGCGGTGAGCGAGGCCAGCGGCAGGCACAACCTGACGACGGCAGGCGTCGCGCTTGGCACACCCGCCTATATGGCGCCGGAACAGGCAGCCGCAGAGCCGAACCTGGATCATCGCGTGGATGTGTATGCGCTCGGGGCGATGGCCTACGAGCTGCTGACCGGGCACGTCCCCTTTGATAAAGGAAGTGCGGCCGCGACCCTGGCGGCGCATGTCACGGAAGCCCCGCGGCCCGTCTCCGAACATCGCGGGACCGTTCCGCCTGCCTTGTCCCAGATGGTGATGAAGTGCCTGGAGAAACGGCCCGCGGACCGGTGGCAGCGTGCCGACGAGCTGGTGCCGGTCCTGGAATCGCTGGCGACGCCGAGCGGAGGGATTACTCCCACGGACACGCGTCCGATCGAAGCTGTGTCGCTGCGCGGCCGAAATAAGTGGGTCGCGGTGGGTGCGCTCGCGGCAGCACTAGTCACCCTTATCTGGTTTGGAAGGGGCAGATGGCCGACGCTTCGCGCCACCGGCGGTCAAGACGTCGTGCGACTGGCAGTAGTGCCGTTTGCGAACCTCGGCCGTGCACAAGACGAGTTTTTCGCCGAAGGAGTGACTGACGCGATCCGCCGCGAGACTGTCAGGATCCCCGGCCTGCTCGTTCTTGGTCGCCAGACATCATCCCAATACAAGCAGTCCGACAAGACCTCCACTGAAATAGGGCATCTATTGAACGTGGACTACATCCTGACCGGGACGATCCAGTGGGATGGGAAGAACAACGAGACGAGCCGGGTGCTGGTCAATCCGGAACTGCTCCGAGTCTCCGATGAGACCAGCATGTGGCAGGATTCGTACGTGTTTCCTTATCAAGATATTTTCGATGTCCAGGCAAGCATCGCGCTGAAGGCTGCCGGCGCGATTTCCGGGGCATTGGACGCTCGCGCATCTTCCGCGACGCTGGATCGGTCACCGCGCACGAAAAACCTCGAAGCCCATACTCTATACATGAAGGGGGACGAGGAGTGGCGTCGCTTTTCGTCCGCGGGACGCGAGCGTGCGATTGGCTATCTCCAGCGTGCCATCCAGGCTGACTCCGCCTATGCCCCGGCTTGGTCGGTTCTCTCCCTTGCGCTGACCGGTCAGGGACGTCGGGGTGAGGGTCGCGCGGCCGCAGAGCGAGCGATAGCACTCGACTCCAAGTGGGCGGACGGATACTCCGCGCTCGCCCAGCTGCAGTGGTATGAGTGGGATTTTGCAGGGGCGGCGACCAGCTTCCAGCGAGCGCTGGCCCTCGAGCCCAATGACGGTGTCACGCTTGGCCTGTACGCCATCTACCTCGCTGCGGTAGGACGTTACGAGGAGGGCGTCACAGCCGGGACGCGCGCGGCCTTCATAGATCCGCTCGCCGCCGGCGAAGCGGCGCTGTACAGTCTTATGGGACTCAAGCGCTACGGCGACGTTATTCGCATTGCCGAGCAAGGCCTCGCTGCCGATTCGATGGACCGGCCAGGTGGTTATTACGGCCTCATGGTTGGCGCGCTGATGGAATCTGGACGCTTCGAGGAAGGACTCAGGACGTTCGAGCGGGGCCAGCGAATCTGGGGATGGTCGCCTTCACGGATAGGCTGGGCGCTGGCGAGAGCCCACAGGACGGCGGAGGCACGATCGCTCCTCCAGCAGGCACTCGCGCGAACGGAGATGATGAGCAACCAACAGGCACAAACTGTCCTGGGGAATGAAGCGTGGTGGATCGCCGCCATCTATGCCAATCTCGGGCAATCCGACAGCGCCTTTGCTTGGCTGAACCGGGTGGTTCCAACCCGAGGCCGGGCGCTGGCCGAAATCCGATGGAGGCCCGAATTCTCCGTGCTCCGTTCTGATGCTCGGTTCAGGGAACTGGTCAGGACGATAGGCTTGGAGAAGTAACCACTCGAAGTTGACCGCACCTTGAGACCTGCTTCGGCAAAGCCAAGGCCTCGAATCGCCCGTTCGAAGCCTCATCCTGACGTTCTGGCAAAACGGGAAAACTCGCCATAAGTCGGCTCCGCCAATGACCTCCCGCAATCCAGTCCCGCGAAAAACGGATGCATCGCTCGCCAGGAAGGCCCGCGACGGCGATCAACAGGCCTTCGCCGAGCTGTTCCAACGCTATGGTGACAAGGTCTTCGACGAGGCGTTCGGGATGGTCCGCGAGTGGGACGTCGCCGACGGTTCTGGCCGCGTCTCCTGAAAATCGACCCCGGCGGCTGCAGGTGCTGGCCCCGCATCCACGAGTCGCTTGAGGCGGGGCTCGACACGAAAGTTCAGCCCTTCGAGGGTGCGGCTCCCGAGCAGGGTCATGTCGCCCGGGTGCGCAAAGACCACTTCGTCCCCCACGCCTTTGCCGGCCACCTGGATCACGACGGTGCCGGTCCAGCGCGCGAGGATCGAGCCGTCGGCCTGGCGAAAGCGTTCCTCGTTCCGCCGCGCGATGCCGAGTGATTCGAGCACCACGCCCGGGATCCAGGACAATTCGGCGCCGGTGTCCACCAGCACGTTCTCGAGCACCCGGCGCTGACCGGGAAGCGCCGGGTTTTCGATCTCAACGTCTACGCGGAAAGTGCCCATTTCGTCGGTCATCGTAGCTCCGGAAGGCCCGCCGAGTAGTACCTCATTTACGCGGTGAGTGTCAATGCATCGCGGGGCGGCTCGTACCCTCGCCCTTGATGCGGCCGAGAGGTCGGCGTCTTGCTGATCGCCTTTGCTCCGCTGGATGTCGGTCTTCAGGGTGCCGCCGAGAACCTCCCCGTCCTGTTCTTCTTCCTAGGCTTGGGGCTACTATTATTTATTGGTTCACTGACTGTGGAATGGGGATTGACACGCGTTGACCATCAATGAACTGGTCGGATTCGGTGGAGTTTTTCTCCTTGGGCTGATTGGGTTTATCGTGTCCTGGGTGTTGATGCCCCGGAAGAACGAAAGGCTTAAGAAGTAGCGGCCTGAGAGAGCCTGCCCTGAGCGAAGCGAAGGAAGTGCGGGACCTAGGCCAGCTTTTCCACCGCCTCGCAGATCGCCCGCGCCGCCTCGAGTTCCGCCGTCAGGCCCTTGGGATCGGCCCGGTCGGGATCCAGACTGACTAGGTGAAGCAGCAGCTCTTCGAGTCTGGCGAGGCTTCTCTCCATGCGACCGGTTGTGCTTGCCAGGTGCCCGATGCCTTGGAAGCAGGTGGACGTGATGACCGAACGAATGGTGAGGGGAGTGTCATCACCGGAATCGCGCGCTCAAGCACGCCCTTCGACTTCGCTCAGGGCGGGCTGTTCGGCGTGAATGCCCTGAAAAGTTGAACCGGCTCGGCCACACTCCACTGCCGCCGAGTACCGCTTCGAAGTCGTGTCAGCACCCTTTAGGACCTTTGACTCGCCGGCGTCACGCTTCGGCGGCGCTTGAGCTTGCCTGATCCCGGCTCCTCGGTCCTTCCAACTGTCAGAGCTTGCGCGGAACGACGGTGACGGCGGCGCGCCGGCTAACGGACGGTCTCGAAGACCTAGGCTGCACGGACTATCGCCCGCCACAATCTGCTCACATTTTACGGGAGAATCGATATACAAGGCCGCAACGCTGTCCCAAGAGGAATCGGAGAGCACCACATCGTGAGGCTCATGCGACCCACCTTGCTTGCAGCCTGCTTCTGCATGGGCGGCCCGCTAACGGCATCCGCCCAGGTGCTGGATATCGGCGGCATTCAGCTCCGCCTCGGACAGGATGTCTCGGAGGCGTTAAAGTCACTCTCCCCCTACCAGGTGCAGTATGAGGATCAGAGCGAGGCCTGGTTAGTTACAGGGAAAGTGGGTAACAGATTTGAGTATCTCGGGAGCCTCACAGCTACTGATGGCAAGGTTGCTAGTATTTCCAAGAGTTATAGGATCTCCGAAGACCACGATGATAGGACCGCCTACAGTCACGCCTCCAAGGACGTGCGTCGCCTTGGTGGCTCCAACTGCACGATGCGAGAGGTCGAGTTTACGGACGATCTGATCCATCAAATCGAGACCAGCTGTGGTCAGTATCGACTCGTCTACGTCTTCCCCTGGCTGTACAAAGGCGACAAAGTGAGCGCATCGTTATCGCTCAGCGTGGGTGGCTAACTGATCTACCAGCGACCACCGCGGACCTTGCGCTTGGCCGTGAGTCGGTCGCTGCCCAGCGTAGTCCGCTAGGCCGCGGGCAGGCCATGACAATCGCCCCTTGCACGTATTGTGGTCGCAAGGAGAAGCCGACCTCTGACCACGTCCCACCGAAGGCTGCATTCCCAAAGCCCAGGACGAGCGACTTGATTACCGTCCCCAGCTGCGAGCCTTGTAATAAGTCCTTCGAGCTGGACGACGACTACTTCAAGCAACACTTAGCATTACGTCGGGACATCGAGGCGCATCCTCGCGCCGCCACTCTTCTGGCCGAGGTGCGCCGCTCCTGGGCTCGCCCCGAAGGCGGTGGTTTGAAGGCCTACACGGTTGGCACTTTGGTTCAGCGGCCGTCGCCTGCTGCCGCTCTAGAGCTTGGGCAATACATCGACAGCGAGAGGATTGGCACAGTACTCGGGCGTACCGTCCGGGGCCTCTATTTTCACCACACCGGTCGCCGTATTCCGCCCAGCTATCGCGCTCGGGCAATTCTGTCTGAGGCCGCAACGCCGGACTTTCAGCTGGCGTTCGAGTGTGCGCTGTTTAGTTCTCCAGATTACGCCCTCGCTGAGGGGATGTTCGCGTACTCGTTTGCCGCAGCGAGCGATGATCCAATGAGTACCGTGTGGCTGCTGCAGTTCTACGGTAACGCGCTCTTCTATGCGATGACCGGCGCACCCAAGGTTGCGGCCTAACACCACCATTAAGAAGTGCGTGGCCAAGGGGTCGTAATAATCCTCTTTAGGCGCGTGACCAAGCTCCCGCGGCGAGGAACGTTCGCCACGCTTTCCGATGTACCGAACGTCTTCGTTTCTTCCAACCTTCCAGCGGCGTCTGCCGGTCGGATCCCTGTGAACGTCACCCGCGGTGGCGTCCAGACACCATTAATGGGCTCAACGACTACAGCGGTTCCGCGCCAGCCGCCTTCTCTCACTGGACGATCCCAGATCCTTCGTTGGCACAACGCCGGGCATCCCAATCAAGCGCGTGATCCCCGATGCGGCTTCGGTTGCTGGTCAAGCGAGTGCGATCAGCGCTCCCGCATCGCGCGCTAATTGAATCGCGGGGCTGAAGCCCGCGCTCGGCGTGCCCTGAAGGGCTGAACGTGTCGAGCAGCGCTTCAGCGCGGTGCCGACCCGGGGCCTCTCAGGTCGTGTCATGCGAGCCCTTCAAACTGCCCGAGTTGAGGATGAACGACGGTGATGGGCGACGCCCCGGCTAACGGACGGTCTCGAAGACCTCAGGCGGCACGGACTATCGCCCGCCACAATCTGCTCACATTTTACGGGAGAATCGACATACAAGGCTGTGCCCCATGTAGCATCCTCCGCGTGCTACTCCGTTCCCTGCAAAGAGGTGACCCCATGTCCTGTCGAACCGCTTTGCTCATTGCAATGCTTCTCCCAACAGGACCGCTTCTAGCCCAACGACCACCCAATGGCGGAACAAGCGCGGACCTCGTCCGATTGGAGCGAGCAATCGAGAACATTGCCGGCTCTGCCGCAGGGCGGGTCGGCGTTTCCGTCGTTCATCTCGAGTCCGGTCGCAGCGCATTCCTGAATGCTACCGAAGCCTTTCCGATGGCAAGTTCCTACAAGGTTGCTATCGCCATTGCGCTCTTGACTCGCGTCGATCGTCGCGAGCTTCGCCTTGACTCGTTGGTGGTCATTGACTCGACCGACCTGCACCCTGGAAGCGGGACCGTCTCGGACTTGCTTGCTCAGCCCGGCGTCGCCCTGTCGCTGCGGAATCTCCTTGAGCTCATGATGCTCATCAGCGATAATAGCGCTACCGATGTAGTCCTGCGTGTGGTCGGCGGACCTGATGCCGTCAACGCGCGCCTTCGTGAGCTCGGAATTCAGGGCATGAACATTTCCCGACCCACCATCCGTTTGGTGTCCGACTACTGGGGGGTAAGAGAAACGATTACGCCCGCAAGTCGATTTCTGACAGTGAGAAATGCTCTCTCCCGACGCTCACAGGATTCGGCACACGCTGCATTCCAAATCGATCCCCGGGATACCACAACGCCTCAGGCCATGGCATCTCTCATCTCCAAGATTTGGCGCCGCGAAGCCATCAGTCCGCCCAGTACCGATCTGCTAATTGACATCATGCGACGTTGCAGGACGGGCACGAACCGTCTCAGAGGCTTCTTGCCGCCGGGCGTCGATGTCGCCGACAAGACCGGAACAATGGGCGGCGACCGCCCGACAAATGTCAACGACGTTGGTGTATTCACCCTGCCGGACAATGGCGGACACGTGGTGGTTGCGGCCTACATCAAGGCTGCAACACCGTTGGCAGCAGAAAGCGAAAGGGTGATTGCGAATATTGGTCGAGCCGTCTATGACTACTTCTTGTTCAACCCCTGAGGAACTTCACCACGGTGAACACTTCAGATGATAGGTGACACTTTGTTATCAGCTGACTGGTAACACCGCTTCAATGGTCGCCAGCTCGCCTGCCTTGTGGAGCCTGGACTGTCGCCCGCCCCAATCTGATTGCAGCTTAGAGGAGAAGCGATATGCAAGGCGGCAACGCGCCTGGGCATTTGCCATCATTCGGCCAGACCCCGAATGATCGTTGGACCACCATCCTTGGGGAGACTCTCACGATGCGCCGCGCTCGCTGCCTTCCCCTCCTCGCCCTCGTCACCATTACTGTGTCATCCAGCGCGGTAGCCCAGTCCACCCTCTTCGATCCCGTGACCGCGGATCCACCCAGGGACTCCGTATACCCACCCGCGATGCGTAGTCTCGCCATTTCGAGTGATGGCGCTCGGCTGAACGGCATCATGTATGTTGCCAACGGACCGGGACCACACCCAACCGTGCTTCTCTTGCACGGCGACCCCGGAAACGAGCGCGATCTGGACATCGCGCAAGCCGTGCGGCGGGCCGGTATCAATGTGTTGTTCTTCAACTACCGCGGGAGCTGGGGTAGCGGCGGGCTGTTCACTTTCAGCCATGTCTTGGGGGACGTCGCCGCCGCCCTAGGCTTCGTCCGTGGTCCGGAGGCCCAGCGCAGTTATCGCAGTGATCCCCGACGGGTCGCGCTGGTGGGCCACAGCATGGGTGGCTGGGCGGCTCTCATGGCTGCGGCGAGCGATCCCGAAGTTGCGTGCGTTGGCGCGCTGGACTTTGTGAATGCGGGCGCAGTCGGGCAGCGCCTAAAAGGTGGACCTAACGCTGATTCGCTCTACTCGGTCGAACTTGCCGAGTACCAAGGGAAGACGCAGCCTGGAGCTCCCTATCGGGCAGAAAGTCCGCGGGCCATCGTGGACGAGTACCGGAACAACCCCGAGCGATTTGACGTAAACCGCTTCGCGCTCTCGTTGAGTACGCGTCCCCTACTGTTAATCAGTGCAGCCTTCCCTCAATACCAGCGCAGCCTGGCGGACGAATTCGGTAAGCTGCCCGACGTTCGGCTCACCTCCTTCGCATGGCGGACGGATCATTCCTTTTCCGATCGTCGGATTGAGCTGGCGCGCACTGTTATCTCATGGCTCAAGACCGACTGCAGATTCTAACGTTTCCCGGTGAGCTCTGCAGGTGAGCAGCCGGGGACATAGGTAACACAAGTGTCCAGCAACATAGGTAACACTTTCGGTTACCCACGGATGATGTACTCGCGTTCGTCGAGAGTCGCAATGAGCACAGTGTTGAAGTAGATGGACCAGATGCCGTCGTCGGTCTCCTCGAGGCCGATGTGCTGGTCGACGAGTGCGTTGGCGATGTGGAGCAATCGCATCGGTAGGACCGTCACCGGGTGAAGGCCAAGCACCACTGCGGGCTTGGCTCCCTTCGCAAGGCGAGTGCGATCACCGGGATCGCGGCCCAGATACTGTCTCGGCATGCCGCCGGACTTCCCAATCAAGCGCGAATTGAATCGCGGGCTCAAGCCCGCGCTCGGCGTGCCCTGAAGGGCTGAATGGGTCGAGCAGCGCTTCAGCGCGGTGCCGACCGGGCCACTCAGGCCGCGCCATGCGAGCCCTTCAAACTGCCCGAGTTGGAGATGAACGACGGGGATGGGCGACGCCCCGGCTAACGGACGTCCCGAAGACCCTGGCTGCGCGGACTATCGCCCGCCACAATCTGCTCACATGTTACGGGAGAATCGATATACAACGCCGCTGGCCGTACTCGGTTTACGAGGATTGTCATGCGTCTCACAGACGAGCAAAAAGCTCACCTACTGAACTGTGACGGCTGAGCATCGTCCGAGCAGGTTGACGGCGGACTGGCGAACGGGGGCAGAGAATGCTTGAATCATTCCGTCGCGATGTTCTGCACGCTCTTCGTTCCCTCCGTCGTACCCGGTGTTCACTATCACGGCTGTTCTCATCCTCGCCCTCGGCATTGGGATGTCAAGCGCGATGTTCACAGTGTTCGATGCAGTTCTGGTGAAGAAGCTGCCGGTGCAGGATCAGGATCGAATCGTGGAGCTTGCCGGCCTTAGCAAGGGTGCTGCGCGAGAGGTGCCCATCACTATCGAGCAGCTCGGCCGGTTTCGCACACAGACCCGCACGTTGCGCGATGTGGCTGGCTTTGCTCATTGGCGTATCGCCGAGGGGGGGGGTAGCGACGGGGACCGGGTCGCTATGCGACCGGTGGTGGGTGAAAGCGGCACCTCCGGCACAGCTTGGTCGTATACCCGCTACGGCAACGTGAAACGACGGCTGTGTCTTCAGCCGACCGCTTTCTTCATCAGTGCGTTTCCTGCGCGGCGGCCCATGATCGCGCCAGCCGCCGTCGGCTGGAAACGCTTGTTACAGCGCCGCCGGCAATTTGTCGCCGGAGTTGAGCCGAACAAAATTTACGATGGCGTTATCGGTTAGTTATTCTCGGATGCGAGCGCCCCCGCGGTGCCGTTGGTCGAGCGCCAACCGAGGATCTTTGAGCTCACGGTAGGCTCGGCGAACAGATACTTCGCCTTTCGGCGCGGCTCCCCCCTTGGGGACATCTGGCTCGGCTCCTTTGCTCAGCCCGATAGAGCCCGACCATTCGTAACTACCGACGTGAGGCGGCCCGAAGCTTTCCCCCGACGGCTCTTTGCTCGCCTACGTCAGCGACGAGACTGGACGCCTCGAAACGTACGTGCGCCCGGTGCCGGGTCCAGGTAGCCGCGTTCAGATCTGCGGGGAAGGAAGTGTCGAGCCGGTCTGGAGTCCGGATGGCCACGCCCTGTTTTATCGCGGTCCTCAGCGCATGATGCGTGCGACCCTCGTTCGTTCTCCCAGGCTCGCGGTGGTCCGCCGTGGTTCACTCTTCGAGGAACCGCTACAAGCGCGAAGGGACCGCGCATCAGTGCGACATATTTCCGAACGGGCGCGAGTTTCTGATGGTAAAGCCAAACCCGACCGCGGAACGGGCTGTCGTGGTGTTGCACTGGACCGCTCTATTGGATCAGAGTTCCAGAGCCAAGTAGCTGTTCTGCTTGACGCTCACTCCAGCGACTGCATCTTAGCTCTCCATGCGCGACCTGCTGGACCGCCTCAAAACCGCATTAGCTGATCGGTACGCGATCGAGAGCTCGGCCGCGGGGGCATGGCCCAGGGCGTTTAGAGTTTCTGCAGTCCCAGCACGATTCCGATGGTTCCCAGCCAAAACAGGAAGATCCACTTCAGTAGCTCGGCCTTGAGCTCGGCGAGCCGCTGATCCACCCTGGTGTCGAGCCGATCGACCCGAGCGTCCAGCGCTTCGATCCGGGTTCCGAGCTCCGCCGTCCGCCGATCGATCAGCGCCTCCAGCGTGGTGGCGCGCTGCTCCAGACGGGCTTCGAAGCGCGCCCAGTTGGTGTCGTTGAGGCGCTCGAGCTCGGAACGGTAAGTCCGGTCTACCGTGTTCAGGTAATCCACCAGCTCACCGGTGGCCTGGTGCCCGAACTTTTCGTAAAAAGCCTCCGAAAACTTGGCAGCGATGGGCATATACTTCCCGGGCAAGAGAATGCCCTCCTAGTAACGGTATGTCCGGCTCAACCCATAGGCAAATACACGCGAGCCGTACCGTTCTCTCGCGGCACGCTTGTCTGATGAAGGCAGACTAGACGCTGGTCGCTCGCCGAGCGCCCTGGTAAACCCTATCTTAGTGCCCCGTGACCGATGTCTTGGAACGACTGAAGCAGGCCCTGGCCGATCGCTACGCCCTCGAGCGCGAGCTCGGCCGCGGGGGCATGGCCACGGTGTATCTCGCCGAGGACCTCAAGCACAAGAGAAAAGTCGCGATCAAGGTCTTGCATCCCGAGCTGGCCGCCACGCTCGGTCCCGACCGTTTTCTTCGTGAGATTGAAATCGCCGCTGGACTCCAGCATCCCCACATTCTGCCACTCTATGACTCGGGCCATGCGGAAGGCTTTCTGTACTACGTGATGCCCTTCATCGAGGGTCAATCGCTCCGTGCCCGTCTTAATAAGGAAGGGGCGCTGCCAATCGCCGAAGCTGCGCGGATACTGCGGGATGTGGCCGACGCGCTGGCCCATGCGCACGAGCGGAAGCTCGTGCACCGGGACATCAAGCCGGACAATGTCATGATGTCCGGGCGTCATGCGATGGTGACGGACTTTGGGGTGGCCAAGGCGGTGAGCGAGGCGAGCGGTCGGCACAATCTGACGACGGCGGGGGTGGCGCTTGGGACCCCAGCGTACATGGCACCGGAACAGGCCGCCGCCGAGCCCAATCTCGATCATCGCGTGGACATCTACGCCCTTGGCGCGATGGCCTATGAGCTGCTGACCGGGCATCCGCCGTTCGAGAAGGGGAGTGCCGCGGCAACCTTGGCGGCACAGGTGACCGAGGTGCCTCGTCCAGTGACGGAACAGCGCGGGACGGTTCCCGCGCCTCTGGCGCAACTGGTCATGAAGTGCCTCGAGAAGCGCCCGGCTGATCGGTGGCAAAAGGCCGACGAGTTAGTCAGTCAGCTGGAAATGTTCACGACGCCCAGCACCGGGATCACCCCAACGGATACCCGTCCAATGAGCGGTGCCAGTTTGGGGCGTTGGCGATGGAAGGTTGGGATCCCCGTCAGCGCGCTTCTGGCGGCACTGCTCTGGATGGGTCGCAACAAGCTGCCCGTTTTACGGGCGGCCCCGGACGAGAAAGTGCCGGTCTGGATTGCCCTCTTGCCCTTTGAAAACCTCGGCAAACCTCAGGACGAATTCTTTGCCGATGGCATCGCCGATGCGATTCACGGCGACATCTCGAAGGTTCCCGGCTTTCTGGTCAAAGGACTCGGCACGTCAATGCGGTACAAGGGGACTTCGCTGTCCCTGGGCGACATCGGCTCCGAACTGGCGGTCGACTATCTCCTGACGGCCCGGGTCCAGTGGGATGGCCAGGCCCGGGAATCCAGCAAGGTGCGGGTCAGCGCAGAGCTGGTGAGGGTCCAGGATCAGTCGACTGTCTGGCAGCAATCGTACGAAAAGCTGTATCAGGACATCTTTGCGGTGCAGCGAGAAATCGCCGAACGCACCACCGCGGCCATCTGGGCAGTCATCGGCTCGCCCGCCCGCCCGGCTCCGGTGCAGCCGCCCGCGCCGTCGACCTCCCCCAAGGCGCATATACCGTACCTCATGGGAAGAGATGAGCTGGTCCGGGGGCGGCCGAATTTCGCTCCCGCCGCTGTGCGGTACGCTCGGCAGGCCCTGGCCATGGATTCGACCTACGCACCCGCGTGGGCGTTGCTGGCCGAAGGGATGATGACTGCCGGTGCCTCACTCGACTCGGTGCTTGCCGTGTCGCGCCGCGCCGTTCGGGTGGACTCGAACTCTGCCGAAGCACACACGGCACTGGGACGCGCTCTCTTCAATGAGTGGCAATTCGATGAGGGCCTCACGGAGCTGCGAAAGGCCGTGAGTCTGGACCGAAGCTATGGCTGGGCCTTGGGCTTTCTCGGCTTTTACCTCCCGCTCGTGGGAGCGGCGGAAGAGGGCCTTCCGCTCGCGAAGCGGGCCGAGCAGATCGATCCGGCTTTCTGGCTGGACGCCTCCATGCACGCGTTGCTGGCACTCAAACGATATGGCGACATGATTCGGCTGGCGGATACCAATTGGCGAACCGATTCCCTCAACACCGCCGATGCCTCTGAGCGGTTCCGGGGATTCGCGCTGCTCGAAATGGGTCGTGGCGATGACGCCCTCGCCGCGTTCCAGCGTTCTGAGGGCCGCGGCGCGGCTCGCGGCCGTAGCCGGCCCTCGGGACTTCACGACTATGGGTGGGTGTACGCCCGGCTCAATCGCGTCGCGGAGGCCCGCGCTCTCCTCGAAAAGCATCTCGCCGCGGTGAAGCAGGACCCCGGTGAACAGTTGGACATTGCCCAGCTGTACGCCAACCTCGGACGTCCCGACAGCGCGATGCTGTGGCTCAATCGCATGTATGAACGACATGCGGGCGGACTGCTGAGCTTGAGCATTTACCCGCAGTGGAATCCGTTGCGCTCGAGACCCGACTTCGTCGAGCTGCTTCGCAGAATCGGGCTTCAGACGTGACGGGTTTTCTCGACCGCCTCCGAGCGGCATTAGCTGACCGTTACGCCCTCGAGCGCGAGCTCGGCCGGGGGGGGATGGCCACGGTCTATCTCGCCGAGGATCTCAAGCACGAGCGCAAGGTCGCGATCAAGGTTCTCCATCCCGAGCTCGCCGCCATTCTAGGTGCCGAAAGGTTCCTGCAGGAAATCAAGGTCACCGCTAACCTGCAGCACCCCAACATCCTTCCGCTGTACGATTCGGGCGACGCTCCGGGCCTGGTCTATTACGTCATGCCCTATGTCGCGGGCGAGTCGTTACGCCAGAAGCTCAACCGCGAACACCAGCTCAGTGTCGAGGAGACGGTTACCATCGCGACGGCGGTGGCCGGTGCACTGCAGTACGCGCACGAACACGGAATCATTCACCGAGATATCAAGCCGGAGAACATTCTCCTGACGCGGGGGCAACCGATGATCGCCGACTTCGGGATCGCGCTCGCGGTCTCGCAGGCCGGGGGCGGCCGGCTCACGGAAACCGGCCTTAGTCTGGGAACTCCCCTGTATATGAGTCCCGAGCAGGCTGTTGGTGAACGCCAGCTCGATGCAAGATCTGACGTTTATTCGCTCGCGGCGACCGTGTTCGAGATGCTAGTGGGCGAGCCGCCGTATGTGGGCCAGTCCGCGCAGGTCATCATCGCCCGCATCCTCTCCGACCCTCCCGCACGTCCTACGCGGTTCCGGCCCCTTATTCCCCCCAACGTGGACGCATCTGTCCGCCGGGCGCTGGCCAAGAATCCGGCCGATCGATTCTCCAGCGCCAGTAAGTTCGCCGAGGCGCTGGCCAATCCAGCATTTCGCATTCCGGAGCCGGCAGCCGAGGCGCCACCTGGGAAGGTGGCGCAATCCCGTTTGGTGCTCCGCACGGTTGCCGTGCTGCTCGCCGTTACGGGCGCCCTCTCTGTAGGCTGGACTCTCTATCATAGTCCTCAGCCTGGCCCTCCCTCACCTCTGCAGTTGACGGTGCCGCTCCCGGCAGGCGTTTCGCTGCCGATGGAGACTGGTCATCCGGTGCTGGCGCTGTCACCGGATGGCAACCAGCTCGTATTCGTGGGCGAAGAAAAGGGCGTGCGACGGTTATTTCGGCGGGCGCTGGCTCAACGGAATGCCGAGGTTATTCCCGAAACTGAAGGTGCCGCCGCGCCCTTTTTCTCTCCTGATGGAGCGTGGATCGCCTTTCTTGACGGCAACACGCTCAAGAAAGTGGCGCTGGGCGGCGGCGTTCCAGTACCAGTCGCGGCGGTCGTCGGCGCTGAAGTGAATCAGGGCGCGACCTGGATGACGGCTGACACCATCGTCGTTGCCACCAGTCCCAATAGCGGACTGGCCGCTGCCGCGATTTCCAATGACCACGTTGGTCTCCTGACCGATTGGAAGCGCATCACAACTGATTCCACTGCCCCCTACGCGAGGCCGCATGCGGTATCCGGCACGCCGTACGTTCTCTTCACGGAGAATAGGAGCGATTCACCGGACAAGGCCAGCGTGAGCCTCCTCGATCGTGACCAGCAAAGTGTGCGCACGATTGTGGCCGGCGGTGCCAATCCACTCTACGCTCCGCCCAACCACCTGCTCTTTCTTCGCGGGAGGACGCTGTACGCGAGCGAAGTCGATCTCCGGCGGACTGGGGCCGTCCCGGAGCATCGGGTTCTTGACAGTGTGATCACAGAACCCACAGGAGCCGGTCACGTCGTGGTGTCCCGAAACGGTTCGCTAGCCTATGTGCTCGGCCCGCCGGTGCCCAGCGAGCATGAGCTGGTCTGGGTTCGTCGGGACGGCAGCGTCGTACCCCTGTTCTCCAATGGTCGGCCATTCAGCTTCCCCCGGCTCTCTCCCGACGGATCCCGGCTGACTCTGACGTCACCTCTGGGTGCCAACTTCGATGTGTACGTGCTTGCGCTGAACCGGCTGGCCCTTGACCGTATTACCACCGATCCTGGCGAGGACTTCGGGGGGATCTGGAATCCTGACGGGAGCGGCTTGGCGTTTTCCAGCGAGCAGTTCTATCCCTCCGAGGGACCTCACGCTGCCTGGCAAAGGGGTCCTGAGGACCGTTTGGAGATCCTGATGCGCACGCCGCCGGATGTTGATCAGCGGCGCGCCAGCTGGGATTTCCCGACATCCTGGTCGCCCGATGGGAAGTGGATCGCTTATACCCGCGAGCGAAATGGCATGGCGGACGTCGAGGTCATTCCGTCTGCCGCACCCGGTACTTCGCGCCCGTTCGCGAGCAACCCGAGTGTGCGCGAATTCGGGGCTGCCTTCTCACCCGATTCCCGCGTCCTTGCCTATGTATCCGACGAGTCAGGGAATGACGAAGTGTATGTGCAGTCGTTTCCCGGACCCGAGCGTCGGGTCCGCATCTCGAGCGATGGCGGCGCTGAGCCACTCTGGAACCGGACCGGCCGCGAACTCTTCTACCGTCATGGCGATGAACTGCTCTCGGTGCGCTTCGATAACGACTCGCCGCTCCAGCCTCGCAAGCCGACGCTGCTGTTCACGGGCCACTTTAACCGGGTGCCCTACGGAGGAGAGCAGGCGAACTATGACGTGTCCCCTGACGGGAGCAGGTTCGTGTTCGTGCGACGTAAGAACCTTCCTCATCCCACGGTTATTCACGTGGTGATCAACTGGCCGGAAGCGTTCAGGAGTCAGACCGCTTCGCGGTAGGTCGCGATCAAGGTCCTGCACCCGGAGCTGGCAGCGACGCTCGGTCCTGAACGGTTCCTGCGCGAGATCCAGATCGTCGCTCGCCTGTCTCACCCTCACATTCTGACCCTGATTGATTCTGGCGAGGCTGCTGGCTTCCTCTATTATGCGACGCCTGTCGTCCAGGGCACTTCGCTCCGAGCGAAGCTCCAGCAGGACAAGCGGCTGGCAGTGGAAGATGCTGTGCAGATCACGCGTGGGGTCGCGGGGGCACTGGACTATGCGCATCGATGTGGCGTGGTGCATCGGGATATCAAGCCCGAGAACATCCTGCTCCAGGGCAACGTGGCCATCGTTGCCGACTTTGGCATCGCCAGGGCCCTCACCGACGGAGATTCAGACCGACTGACCATGACGGGAATGGCTGTTGGCACACCAGCGTATTTCAGTCCGGAACAAGCCGTGGGCAGCGGAAGCCTCGATGGCCGAAGCGACATCTACTCCCTCGCCTGCGTGCTGTACGAGATGCTGACTGGCGATCCCCCGTTCGCCGGCGCAACCATAGAGCAAACCCTCGCACGGCGTCTCACGGAGTCGCCCCCGTGGGTGACCCAGACGCGCAACGACGTTCCCTCCGGCGTGGATCAGGCGATCCGGCGGGCCCTGGCGCGTGATCCCGCCGACCGTTTCGCCGCTGCTGCCGACTTTGCCCACTCCCTCTCGGGGACCGCCACACGGTCAGAGCAGAGCGGTCTCTTCGAGCGGACCGATCGCTCCATCGCCGTGCTGCCGTTTGCGAATCTCAGCGCCGATGCCGACAATGAGTATTTCTCCGACGGCATCACGGAAGAGATCATCAACGTGCTGTCGGGGATAGCCAGCATCCGGGTGACCGCTCGAACCTCGGCGTTCGCCTTCAAGGGCGTTACGCGTGATATCCGGGAGATCGGCGCCAAACTCAAGGTCGGAGCCGTACTGGAGGGAAGCGTACGGAAGGTGGGCAACCGGGTGCGCATCACGGCCCAGCTGGTGGACGCGATAAGCGGCAATCCCGTCTGGTCGGAACGCTATGATCGCGAACTGGAGGACGTCTTCGCCATCCAGGACGAGATTGCCGCGATCATCGTGCGGAGACTCCGGGCGGAAATGTTCGAAGGCGCACCCCGGAGGCGGGAACGGCCGACCGCCAGCCTGGAAGCATACGACGCCTATTTGCGGGGGCGATTCTACTTCCAGAAGGGAACGGCGGACCATTACCGCAAAAGCATCGATTTCTACCGGCGCGCCCTCTCCCTCGATCCCGATTATGCCCAGGCGCATGTCGCTCTGGCCGAGACGCTCGTCTTCTCTTCGATCCTGGGTGCTCCGGCAAAGGATGCGTTTGAGGAGGCAAGGAATTTGGTGCATCGCGCCATCCGGCTCGACGACCGGCTCGCGGATGCGCACGCCATGCGGGGATACGTCGCCTTCTGGGTGGAATGGAGCTGGAGCGAAGTGGAAAGCAGTTTCCAGCGCGCCCTAGTGCTCAACCCCAACTCTGCCACCGCCCACGACTACTACTCCGTCTTCCTCTCGACGTTAGGTGGACGCGGGCCGGACGCCATCGCGCTCAGCAAGCGGAGCGTAGAATTAGACCCCCTGAGTGTGGTAGCGCATCAGGAGCTGCAATGGGCGTTCTTCCAGGACGGCAAGTACCCCGAGTCGTTGGAGGCCGGCGCGCGAGCGCTCGAGCTGGTTCCCGACTATGTATTGGCGCACAACGCGACCGGGTGGGCGATGCTGGAGCTGAAGCGCTACCGGGAAGCCCTCCAGGCATTCGAGCGAGCCATCAAGGCGTCCTCGAATGATCCCTTGGGACGCAGTGGCGTCATCGTTACGCTGGCACGCATGGGTAGCACGGCCGACGCGGAATCACAGCTCAATGGCATCCTGCCAAAAGCAGAGGTCGGAACATTTCCGTCATCCTGCACCGCCTGGGCGTTCGCGGCGCTGGAACGTTTGGATGAGGCTTTTTACTGGGTGGAACGGGCCATTGATATCCACGACCCGTTCGTTACCTGCCTCTCGAGTTTTCCAATGTGGGACCCGTTAAGACCCGACCCGCGATTCGGAATGGTCCTTGGCAAGATGAGATTTCCTCCTTGGGCCCTCGCGCGGGCGGAATTCCGTCGCGAACTCGTCGCTGCCGCTTCCGGATCGGCTGTGGGGACCAGATGATCGAGCGGCTCCGGTCTGTGTTGTCCGACCCTTACGCCACCCGTGCGCCAGCTTCCCCTTTTGCCGGCCCAGAATCTGTCCCTCCAGCGGCGTGGCCAATTGAAGCCGGGGTACTACGCGGACGTCGTGGTATTCGATCTGGCGACGATCCAGGATCACGCCACCTTCGACAAACCGCACCAGTACGCCACCGGCGTGCGTGACGTCTTCATCAACGGTGTGCCGGTGCTGCGGGGTGGCGAGCACACCGGCGCTACGCCCGGCCGAGTGGTGCGTGGTTCTGGCTGGAAACGAAAAGCATCGTAGCGCCGCTGGCCGTTACATGATCGAGCGTGAGCGTGGACTCGCCGGACGGCGGCGGATCGTACTCTGACTGGTTCTGTATTACACATCGTATTACATTGCAAAACACCCGAAATGCAAACGGGAGGACTGGATGGCCGAGCCGGTAACGTTGCGATTGAGCCAGGAGGCCAGGGCCCGCATCGCCCGGATCGCGCGCCGCCGCGGCGTCTCGGCTTCGGAGATCATTCGCGAAGCGATCGAAGGCCTGGTGGAGCGGGAGGAGGCATTTACCCGTCCCTATGATGCGGTCGCCGATCTGATCGGAACCGTACACGGCGGGCGGCGCTCCCGGTCCACCGCCACCGGGCGGCAATTCACGGAGCAACTCCGCCGCCGTGCCCGGTCGTGATCCTGCTCGATGCGGGACCGTTCGTCGCTCTGGTGGATGCCGACGATCAATACCATGACAAGTGCGTGGCGGCACTCCAGGAGATTCGCGAACCCCTGGGAACGGTGTGGCCGGCCTTCACCGAGGCGATGTACCTGGTGAATGACCTGCCGGCGGCTCAGGAGGCGCTGTGGGAAATGCTGCTGCGCGGGGCGGTGCGGCTGCTGCCCCTCGATCTCGCCGACTTCCCGCGGATGCGGCAGCTTATGCGCAAGTACGTCGACCGTCCCATGGATCTGGCGGACGCCGCGCTACTGAGGGTCGCCGAGCGCGAGGGCATCCGGACCTTCTTCACCATCGATCGAAAAGACTTTTCGGTGTATCGGTTGCACGGGAGGATTCGGCCGACCGTCATTCCGTGAGCCGGTGAAGACCGTGGAGGGGTCACTGCTCATCCGGTAAATGCTTCTGGCCGAGTGCTAGCCGGAGCCGTATCGTTGTAGCCGTCCTTCCCGCGAGTTCAGTCAGTGTCTGAGCTCTTCGACCGTCTGAAAACAGCGTTGGCCGACCGTTACGCGATCGAGCGCGAGCTCGGCCGCGGGGGCATGGCCACCGTCTATCTCGCCGAGGATCTCAAGTACCAGCGCAAGGTGGCCATCAAGGTCCTGCATCCAGAGCTAGCAGCGACACTCGGACCCGAGCGTTTTCTTCGCGAGATCAAGATCGCCGCACAGCTCAGCCACCCCCACATCCTGCCGTTGCTGGATTCGGGCGAAGCCGGCGGCTTCCTCTACTACGTCATGCCTGCGCTCGCAGGGCTGTCCCTGCGAGAGCGCCTCGGTCGCGAAACCCAGCTGCCAATCGACGAGGCAATCGAAATCACCCGGGCGACGGCGAGCGCCCTCGATTATGCACATCGACACGACGTGATCCATCGCGACATCAAACCAGAGAACATTCTTCTTCACGACGGCCAGCCAGTCGTCGCCGATTTCGGGATCGCGCTCGCCGTCAGCGCCGCCGGTGGGAGCCGGTTGACCGAAACCGGCTTATCCATCGGAACGCCAGAATACATGAGCCCGGAACAAGCGATGGGGGACCGCACCATCGATGGCCGGAGCGACATCTATTCGCTGGGATGCGTGCTGTTCGAGATGCTCACCGGTGAGCCCCCCCACACCGGGCCGACCGCCCAGGCGATCGTCGGCAAGATCCTGACGCAGAACATCTCGCGCGTGACGCTGCGCCGCCCTTCTGTTCCGGGCCACGTCGAGCGCGCGCTTCAGAAGGCCTTGGCGCCGCTGGCGGCGGATCGCTTCGGGCACGCGGCTCAATTCGCGGCGGCGTTGCTTCCATCCTCCACAACCGAGCAAGGCCGGAAGAGTCCCAGCACTGTACCGCGGGTGTCCGACCTCCTACGGGCGGCACGGAAATACTGGGTTCCCGGGGGCCTCGCTGCCGCAACCATGATCCTTGCGGCCTTTCTCGTCCTCGGACGAACGCCACGGGACTCGCTCCCGATCTCCTACGCAGTCACCATGCCACCGGGCGTGGAGATCGCTGTCCAAATCGAGGGTAGTGCGCCGCTGGCGATTTCTCCCGACGGCCGCACACTCGCGTTCGTCGGTTTCGATGGTCACGCTTCGAGGATCTATCTGAGAAGGGCGGAGCAACTCGAACCGATAATGGTGCCGGGCACTGAGGGCGGTTCGGGACCATTCTTTTCGAGCGATGGGAAATGGCTCGGCTTTTTCTCCGGCACTGGTGTGAGTACCAAGGTCTACAAGGTATCAATGAATGGTGGGACTCCTGTCCCAATCGTCGAATACCGCGGCCTGAATCCTCGCGGCGCATCCTGGGATGCAAATGGTGCGATCGTTCTGGCTTCCCGGAACAACCGGGGGCTCGATCGTCTCTCCGTCGAGAGCGGACGGATCGATCCCCGCACCATCCCCGATACGAGTCGCGGTGAGGTCTCCCATCGATATCCCTTCGTCCTGCCGGGGACCAAGGGCGTCCTGTTCACGGCGATAAGTCCCGCGTCGGGTTCCGATCGCACGTCGATCGTGAGCATCGGGCCTTCAGGTGGAAGGACGCAGGTCTTGGTGGCCGACGGCACCACACCGCAATTCGCCGATCCCGGCTTCCTGGTCTACGCACGCTTTGACGGGTCGCTTCTCGCCGCTCCCTTGGATCCCGATCGTCGTAACCTCCGTGGCTCGCCAATTCCCGTTCTGACCGACGTTTCGATGAGCCGGGGCAGCGGCTACGCCTCGTACGCGCTCTCGAACAACGGAACACTCGCGTATGTCCGGGGAACGGGACAGCGCCGACTAGTCATCGCGGATGCGGCCGGCGTAACCACGCAGCCTCCGATTGAACCCGCGCCCTTCGGCGTCGTGACGATCGCCCCGGACGGCCGGCGTGTCGCGGCAATAGTGGCCAAGCCGATGTACGACGATATCTGGGTTTACGATCTCACGACTTCAACGTCCATACGCCTGACTTCGCAGTTCGGCGCCTCGCGGGCGACCTGGTCTCCCGACGGCAAGCGTCTGGTATACAGTCATTATCGGGTCCTGGCGGACAAGGTCGAAAACGATCTCTATTTGACCGCCGCGGATGGAACGGGCCGACCGACCCTTCTGGTGCGCGACGTCGTTGCAAACACGCCGGGCTGGTCCGCGGACGGACGCGAGGTCTTCTTTGAGCAGCCCGACTCGACAGGACATCTCGATATCTGGGCGATTGATACTCGTGGCAGCAGGTCTCCCCGGCCGGTTTTGCAAGCGGCCTTCGATCAGCGACAGCCAGCAGCATCTCCTGATGGACGTTGGCTGGCCTACACCTCGAACGAGTCGGGAATAGATGAGGTGTATGTAAGAGGTACTGGTGGTGGGCCGCGTTATCCGGTCTCCAGGGGTGGCGGTATCGAGCCACGCTGGAGCGCGACCGGGAGATTGTTTTACCGAGCGGAGAATGCGGTCATGGTCGCAACACTGGGCCGCCAGTCCGATTGGACGGCCGCAACCCGAGTCAGCTTCTACGAGGGTAATTTCCGGCGATACGAGCCTTTTCCGAATGGGGACCGCGTGCTCCTGAACATCCCCGCGGATAGCTCGCCGCAGGTCGTCGTGATCGTGAACTGGATTGCCGAGGTCGCGCGAAAACTCGCGGCGGAACAGTGATGGCTTACTAAGCATTCGAGGAGCACAGCCAACCGGCAAGTCTCTTCTTCACCACCTCCGACAGCCGGTCGGTGAACCCGCCGCTCAGGTCGCCAGCAGTACCAGGAGTCCCCACTCGACCGTGAGGATCGTCACCGGAATTCCCACCTTGGCGTATTCGCCGAAGGATAGCTGTATCCCCCGATCCTCGGCCCGCTCCGCGACGATGAGGTTAGCGATCGAGCCGATGAGCAGAAGGTTGCCGGCGAAGGTGGAGCTCATGGCGATGACCCGCCACACCAGCTCCTGATTCCCGAGGTGCGGCACGACATCGCGAAACAGGATGACCGCGGGAACGTTGGAAATGAGATTGGAGAGCGCAACCATCACCCCGCTCACGGCGACCCCGGTGGCGACCGGCGAGTCCGGTCGCGCCAGCGCCAGCGCATGGTCCTCCATCCAGGCAACCACCCCGCTGGCCTCGAGCCCGCGCATGACCACGAAGAGAGATGAGAAAAGCAGGAGCAGGTCCCAGTCCACCCGCTCGATGGCGTAGGCGGGGTCCCGCCTGGCTATCGCAACCATCAGTGCACCGCAGGTGATCGCCACCAGGGGCAGCGGCCCGCCCGCCAGCCAGGCGATCACCGCGACCCCGAACACGGCAAGCCCTTTTGCCACCAACGGCCGATCCGGCTCCGCCGGTGCCAGTTCCGGCCGCTGCGGGAAGGGGATCGCCAGCGAATCCCGGAAGGCCCAGTGCAGATAGCCGACGGTCAGGGCCAGCCCCCCCGCGCCCACCGGAAACAGGTGCAGCAGGAACGAAGCGAACGAGGTCCGGCTCCAGATGCCGACCAGCATGTTCTGGGGATTGCCGGTCACCGAAATCACCGACCCGACGTTGGCCCCCATGGCCAGGCCAATGAGGTAGGGTTGCGGTCGCACCCGAAGCCTGGCGAGCGCGGCCAGCAGCACCGGTGTCACCACCAGACATACGGTATCGTTGACGAAGAAGGCGGAGAGCAGGCCCGCACCGACCGTCACGGACGTCAGGAGCCGGCTGGGCGTCCGCGCCCGTTCCACCACCCAACCGGCGGCCCATTCGAAGAACCGGCCGACTTCCAGGTAGCCCACGATCAACATGAGCCCCAGCAGGAAGACCAGGACGTCGAAATCAATCGCGGCATACGCTTCCTGCAGCGTGAGCACCCCGAAAACGACCATTGCCACGGCGCCGAGCAGGCTCGCGGCCGGCCGGTTGAGGTGCAGGAAGGGAAGGCGCTGGACTGCGATCAGGAAATATGTGGCCGCGAAAATAGCCACGCCGACAGCTGGACTCACCGGAGTTGCCAATCGGTCTCCATCGGCGGGCTGGGGCCCGCGGGTCGGTGACGTGGCATTTCCAAAACCGCGCGAGCGGCTGCCACCCGACTTGGCGCCAGCTATATGTACCCAGACGAAGGGCGAGAAACTACTTCGGCCGCGCTTCCTTCCGGAGCGAGCGACCCGAGACCCCCCTTGCTCTAAACCTCATACCCGTCTAGCGGCGTCTTACCTGCGTTCAGGCCGGTCTCGAACGAGCACCGGCGCGTTCCATGACCGCGACAACGGAGGAAGCGATGCGTGCGAGGTCTCTGGGAGTCCTGGCGCTGGCCGGGTTGGCATTGCCTCTGATGGCGGCAGCATACGGCGGGTGGGCGGTGATCACGATGGACGACCTGCCCGAATACGTCGTGGCAGGTCGGCCGGTGACGCTCACCTTCACCGTCCGCCAGCACGGAAGAACGTTGCTGAGCGGTCTCCAGGCCGAAGTGGAGGCCCGTGCAGGCGGGAACCGTTTGCGAGTCGCGGCGGAGCCCCTGACGGAATCCGGACGATACCGCGCCACCCTCACGCTTCCGCAGGCTGGGGAGTGGACCTTCACCGTACACAGCGGATTCATGAACAGCCGGGCGACGCTCCTGCCCATCAGTGCCGTCGAGGCTGGAAGCAGACCTGTGGCACTGACGGATACGGAACGTGGCCGCCGGCTCTTTCTCGCCAAAGGGTGCTTCACCTGCCACCTGCACCGCGAATTCAATCAGCCCAGCGTGGAAGTGGGACCGGAGCTGACCGGCACGAGGCTGGCCGCCAACTACATCCAGAACGTCCTCGCGCATCCCGAGACCGCGCCGCGGTCGGGCAACACCATGATGCCAAACCTCCACCTGTCCGAGCGCGAGGTCGTCGCACTCTCCGCGTTTCTCACCGCACCCAGTCAGGCGATGCGGTAGGCGCCGAAACTCGTTGTTGCCTAACTTGAAAAGCGACGCGCATTGGCGCGTCGCTTTTCATATCTCCTCGAGCGAGGCGAGTATGCGCGGCGAATTCTTCCAGTTCCTGAAGACCTACGGCATCATCGGTTTGGCCATCGCGGTCATCATTGGGGGCAAGCTCAACGCGCTGGTCACCGCCAGCGTGGACGGGCTGCTCATGCCCATCGTGTCCTATTTCATCCCCGGCGGCGGGTGGCGGACTGCCACGCTGGATGTCGGCCCGTTCCATTTTCTCCTGGGACCGTTTTTCGCGGCGGCGGTGGATTTTCTGATCGTCGCGCTCCTCGTGTTCTGGATGTACAAGAAGGTGTTGCGCGAGGAGACGGTCACCAAGAAGTAGCGGCGGCGCCGCCAGGTTTTCTTCGCTGTCGCGGGTGATCGCCGTCCCGACGGTTCGCCCGTGCCGGGGCAACTCCTTCTGCCTCCGGCATTAACGATCCATTGCGCCGTCCCACCATTGCTCGCCCGCCACAAAGTTACGTACGCATAATCCAGCATGACTCTTGCCGTAGAGTCCTCCGGCGTAAGACCAGCCGCGTGACCCATCCGTGCGGTGCCGGTCCACGTGTCGCGAGGTCGCGACATCGCGAAGCCAAGAACTGAACGGAGGAGGAACTCACGTATGAATCGCTGGCTCGTTTCGACAGCCATGATGGCCGTGCTCGCGGTACCCATCACCGCTGGAGCGCAGGTGACCCGGGACACCATGTACAGCCAGGCCCGGGACACAGCGTGTACCTGCCAGAACAATCCGGCCTATTCGACTGGCCGCGATACGGTGTCGGCAACCTTTTCGGCAGAACAGAACCGGGACACGACTTACATCACCCGGCAACGGCGTGACACCATGTATATGGAGCAACGGGACACCATGTACGTTGCCCAGCCGAGGCGGGACACCACGTACATCGCCCAGACGACGACGTACAGGGAAAAACAGGAAACCGATCACGAGTACCAGGAACAGGCCGGGTTCATGGTGAAGGGCGGCTTGTCCTTTGGTAACGTCTCCAATCGTGGCGTGCTCCCCGGAACCCTGAAGAGCCGCAACGGATGGGCTGCGGGCATGGGATTCCACGGGGCGTCCCCGGTGGGATTCGGGATCGAAGCCTTGTGGGTCCAGCGGGGCGTGAACAACGCCGGCCTTCCCAGCGGAGACCTGAACGCGAGGGAGCTCGACTACATCGACGTGCCGGCCTATCTGCGGCTGTCGGTCCCCTTCAACTTCCAGCCCTTCGTCTATGCGGGGCCGCAGGCATCGTTTGAAGTCCGCTGCCGTGCGGGCTCGGCTGGATGCCCGGATACCGGGCGGCCCACCACGAGCTGGAACGCCATCATCGGCGCCGGCCTGCGGTTCGCCGAGGGCGTCGCGCTCTCTCTGGAAGCCCGCTACGTGTACGGACTCACCGACCTCAAACTGAACACGGTCACCACCAGCAGCAGCTATCGTACCCGGTCGTTCATGCTCCTTGCGGGAATCGGGATCTAAACGCCCCGATCTTCCAAGAGAAGCCTACGGCGCGCGTGGCCCTCCTCGCGCGCCGTTTGCATTGCCACCGATGACGCTAACTCGCCGCGGATGGACGCGATCGCCTGGGGCGATCGGTGTTCATCCGTGTTAAGTCTGTGTCATCTGTGGGCTCTGTTTCCGTTCGCCCCGCTACGTCCGCGACCGACATCGCCGCGGCGCGCGCGCTCGTCGCCGAATACGGCGAGTCGCTCGGAATCGACCTCGAGTTTCAGGATTTCGGAGCCGAGCTCGCCACCTTTCCCGGATCCTATGTACCGCCCGGGGGAGCGTTGCTGCTGGGAGAATTGAACGGGCGGGTTTGCGGGTGCGTCGGCTTGCGCCCGCTGGAGCTACCGGAGGTGGCAGAGCTCAAGCGGCTGTACGTGCGACCAGAGGCGCGCGGTGCCGGACTCGGCAAGCTACTCACCATCCGGGCACTCGAGGTTGCCCGCGCCGCAGGCTATCGCCGGGTGCGGCTCGACACGTTGCCCGGCATGACCTCGGCACAGCGTCTCTATCGCGCCCTCGGATTCAGGGAGATCCCGGGCTACCGCCACAATCCCGTGCCGGGGACGGTTTTCCTGGAATATGAGATTCTGAAAGGGCCGGTTCGACGCGAATGAAGGTCCCGCCGAGAAGAGCGACGGGTTCAGCTCACTCGCCCGTCGCGCTCGCGCGCACTGCCCAATACCACCAGCGAGCCCAGGACGACCGCGGTCGCTCCCACCCACTCGTTGGCATACGCCATCAGGATCAGGCCGGCGCAGAGCAGGATGACGCCCGTACGTTTGACGATTGACATGCCGCGAAATTTGCGGCAAACATCGGGCCGCACGGCGGAACGCTACGCAGTTCTGCTCACGGCTTACTGCTCTCCGGTCGCGCGCCTAAGTTTGTCAGAAGAGTGGAATTGCTCAAATCGAAAGGACCCCGCTGCCGGTGGTGCGTTCGTTCATTATTGCAACCTGGCTCTCCGCAATGACGGCTGGTGCCGCTGTCGCCCAACAGCCGGCCGGGGCATCGCCTCCGTCCGGAGCGCCGGGAATGCGCCCGCCGGTGCGCCCGCAGCCACCGGAGCGAGTCCATCTGGTCGTCGCCCCGCAGGGCAACGAGGCCCGATATCGGGTCCGGGAGCAGCTCGCGAATTTCGATTTCCCGAGCGATGCGGTGGGCGCTACCCAGTCGCTTACCGGCGGCATCCTGGTCAACGACAAGGGAATGATCGTCCCGGACAGCTCACGGTTCGTCGTGGACCTGAAAACGCTCACCAGCAACGAAGCCCGGCGGGACCGCTTCCTGCAGCGCAACACGCTCAAGACGGATTCGTTTCCGGACCTGGTCTTCGTCCCCACCGGCATCAAGGACTTGCCACGCGCCCCGACCTCGGTGCCGGCGTCCTTCCAATTGACCGGAGACATGACGTTGCGCGGCGTGACCAGGCCGGCCGTCTGGGATGTGACAGTCAAACAGGCGGGGCAGGATCTGGTCGGCTCGGCCTCCACCAAGTTCGCGTTTGCCGATTTCGGGCTGGAGGTGCCCAAGCTCGCTCTCCTGCTGAGCGTCAAGGACACCATTCGCCTGGAGTACGATTTTCATCTGGTCCGGGCGCCGTGAACCGTGCATCGCGGTACCCATGGGTACGCCCCCCGCTGGCTCGCTTCGACCAGCGGTCTGCTCATTACGAGGTCATCCACCCACGCGCGACCCCATGAAACACGCGCTCTTCTTGCTGCTCTTGATCGGTAGCGCCGCGTGCAGCACCGAATCGGCACGGGTGCGCGACGCGCGGGATGCATTCTACGCTGCTATTTCCGATCTCGATGACGCGGCGGTGCGAGGGGCGGTCACGGCAGACTACATCGCGGTGGATGGCGGGCGGATACTCACCATCGATTCCCTCATGACCGATCTCACCATGCTGCAGGAAGAAAGCCTCAGCGTGCGCTACGCCTTTGCGGACTCCGCGGTTCAGGTGGATCCCCCGATGGCCTGGGTGGTCTATCGGAGCCGCCGGATTCTCCAGCGTTCGTCCTCCGCCGATACGACGTTCGCGGTGGAGAGCGCGGTCTTTCGGCGGGAGGGGGGCGGCTGGAAACTGGCGTTGCTGCACAGGAGCCCGGTGAGTGATGGGGCATCGTTCTTCGAGACCGGTACCGCCGTCGCAGAAAAAACCGACGCGGACCGGGGCGCCTCCACTCCCGCCAAGGGCTCCCCGCCGCGTCCACCCGCGGAGCAATCCACACCCAGCCCATGAAATCCTATACCACACTGATTGCGCCAGAGGATCTGCGGGCCCATCTGGACGATCCCGATTGGGCGACGGTCGATTGCCGGTTCTCTCTTGCCGATCCCCCGGCAGGTCACCGCGCCTACCGGGAGGGACACATTCCGGGGGCGCTATACGCGAACCTCGACGACGACCTCTCGGGTCCGGTGTCCCGGGGCAAGACCGGCCGGCACCCACTCCCCGCGGTTGACGTTCTCGCGGCGAAGCTCTCGGCGTGGGGCATCGATGAAGCGGTGCAAGTGGTGGCCTATGATGACTCGGGTGGCTCCATGGCGGCCCGGTTCTGGTGGTTGCTCAAGTGGCTGGGGCACGAGCGGGTGGCGGTGCTCGACGGCGCATGGGCAGCCTGGCTCGCGGCCGGCGGACCGGTCAGCACCGCCGTCGGGCACGGAAAAGCGCGCGTCTTCCGGCCGCGGGTCCGTCCTGAGCTCTCGCTAACCGCCGACGATGTAGATCGGGCCCGGAACGATCCGGGATGGCGGGTGTGCGATGCGCGGGCCGCCGAGCGGTACCGGGGCGAGAACGAGACCATCGATCCGGTCGCGGGCCATATCCCGGGCGCGTGCTCCCTTCCCTACGCGGAGAATCTGGGCCCCGACGGACGCTTTCGAAGCGTGAAGGAATTGCGGTCCCGGTATTCCGAGGCTCTCGGTGACGTTCCCGTCGAGCGCGCGGTCTGTTATTGCGGATCCGGCGTCACCGCGGCCCATGACCTGTTGGCCATCGCCCATGCGGGACTCGGCGAGGCTCGGCTGTACCCGGGATCGTGGAGCGAATGGATCACCGACCCGAAGCGCCCGGTGGAAACGGGAGACCGTGGGCGGTGACGTCGGGGCGGTCGTGCGCGCGGCCTTCACGCACGGACACCCGCGGCGTTGCGCGCGCGCGACAACAACGGATCGCCACGAATCGGCCGTGAAGATCGCTTCAAATCTGCCGCGAACAAACGTCCGCCTTTTCGCGTTTATAGCATGTAGGTCAATGCCCGACGGCGGGGGTCGCGCCGGGAGCACTGCCTGAGTAGCGGACGAAGGGCTATCTTAGAGCCGGGAGCGAAGTCCGTTCCTGCCTGCAGAACCCCTGAGGAGGTGGCATTATTTCGAGCCCAAGCACGCCGAACACGGCGGCCAACCGAGTTTCGTGGACGGCCCTTCTGGCCCCCTACCGGGGCCCGGTCCTCGCCAAGAGTCTCTGGCAGCTGATCAGCACAGCAGTCCTGTTCGTAGCATCGTGGGCGCTCATGTACTTGAGCCTCGACATTTCCTACTGGCTGACGCTGTTCCTGGCCATTCCGACCGCGTTTCTGATGGTGCGGCTGTTCATCATTCAGCATGATTGCGGCCACGGCTCGTTCTTCAAGTCGTCGCGGCTGGCGGATACGGTGGGCACCATTCTCGGGGTCATCACCCTGACGCCGTACCATTATTGGAAGAAGACGCACGCGATTCATCATGCCACCTCGGGGAACCTCGAGCATCGTGGCTTCGGTGATATCGATACGCTCACCATCGACGAATACCTCGCACTCTCGCGATGGGGACGCTTCAAGTACCGCCTCTACCGGAACCCGCTGGTGCTGTTCGGCGTCGGCGCGATCCTCCACTTCTTCGTGCGGCACCGGCTCCCCACGATCATCCCGGCGGACTGGAAACGCGAGCGACGCAGCATCCTGTATACCGATCTCCTGCTTGCCATCTTCGTCGTGGTGATGGGCTCGCTCCTCGGCTTCAAGGAGTTCATGCTGGTGTACCTGCCGTTCACCTTGCTGGCCTGTTCCATCGGCGTCTGGCTGTTCTACGTCCAGCACCAGTTCGAGCCTACCTACTGGGAGCACGATCCGAGCTGGAAGTACGAAGACGCGGCGCTCGAGGGAAGCTCGTTCTTGAGGCTGCCCAAGCCGTTGCAGTGGCTCACCGGCAACATCGGGCTGCACCATGTGCATCATCTGAACGCCCGGATTCCCAACTACCGGCTGCAGGAAGTCTTCGAGAAGCATCCGGAGCTTCAGAAGGTCACGACGATCACGCTGTGGCAGAGCTTCCGTTGCGTACGGCTGGCGCTCTGGGACGAGCAACAGCGGAAGCTGGTCCGGTTTGGAGAGGCGATGAAGAAAAGGCGGGAAAAGGGAAGAGGGAAGAGGGAAGAGTAGCACCACTCCCAGCCCGAGTTCAGCGCGCCGAGAGCATCTTGGCGCGCTTGTCTTTTCTGCCTGGGTAATCTTTTGCTCCGGGACGTCCTAGAGATGGAGGGATCATGAACGCATCACACCGATTGCTCGCAATCCTGACCCTGAGTGCCGGGCTGGCAGGACCCGTACGGGGTCAATCCAATCCACCGCCGGCGCGTCCGGAGATTGCCACGTCTGCCGAAGGCGAGGTGACGCTCACCCCGAATCGCGCGAAGCTGCGACTGGAGATCGAGGCCAGGGCGGCAAGGCCTAGAACTCCGCCCGCATCCCCACCGAAATGGTTCGTCCGGGCAACACGGTCACATTGTCCGGCTCGCCCGACTGGCGATTGAGCAGGTTGTCGCCGGATATGGTAAGTGTCAGCCCATGCCGCAGGGATCGGCCCAGGCTGGCGCGCAGGTGAGTGACCCCGGGATACTGCATCCAGTAGCTCCGCAGCATCGGCCCCACGAAATCGCGCCATGGGCGATTCGTCATGGCCAGCGACTGTACCAGCGCGAGCCGGTCGTAGGAAATCCAGTCTTCCGCGCGGTACCCGGTCACGGAGGCCGACCAGCCCGAGCCCGACCAGAAGCCGGTCAGGCTGATGGTGCGCGCCGGGACGTCGAGCATGCGGTCTCCCACGGCAAGGTCACCGGTGTAACCGGTGGCCACGCGGCGCACGCGGCTGTCGGCGAGCGAAAGCGTCCCGGTCAACCTGAACGCTCCCCGCCGCAGCGCGCCCTGGAACTCCCATCCCCGGTTGGTGATTTCGCCGACGTTCTGGATCTGATACTCCAGGTGCCGGCCTCCCGGGCCGCTCGCAGAAGCGGTATCGGCTGATGTCATGACCCGCTGGATCAGGCCCGACGCCACCTGATCGAACCGGGTGATCTGCAGCGACAGCGTGCGGCCGACGATCAGGTCGAGACCTCCTTCCACGCCCGACTGCTCCTCCGGCGCAAGGTTCCCGCCGTCGATCTGGTCCCGGGTTCGGACCCAGAGGGTCTCGCGCACCGTGGTCTCGGGCCAACGGATGCCTTTGCCGTACGCTCCGCGCAGCTTGAGGCTGAACGGTCCGCTCTGCAGCACCCAGGCACCACCGAGCATCGGCAGGGATGCGACCCGCCGGCTGCCGCTGAAGCGTTCCACGCGCACTCCGGCGGTGAGGAAGAAACGGTCCGCCAGCGCCGTGTTCATTTGAACGCTCATGCCGCCGTTGTTCCGCCATTGTCCCACCCGGCCGGTGGAATAGGTGGTCGTCATGTGCGATGGCATCACGCTGAGGGGATCGGCATCGGTCCACTGATACAGAAAGGACTGCTCGCCGACGAACGTCACGTCGGCCGACGATTCGTTGCTTTGAGCAATATGCGCCACGCTGCTCAGCCGAATCGTGGCCCGGTCCCCACCCCCCCGGGCCGCGAGCAGCGCGGCATCCGCGGCGGACGGAACCGGGCCGCGGTCGTCGTGCACGCCGTCCAGCGAATAACCGTCGATGCCGACGACGAGTGAATTGGTGAGCCGATCGCCTTCGGTGAACTTGAGCGTGGTTCCCGCGGTGTATTCGACCAGCGATTGGGGAGTCGTCCTGGTGCCGGTGACCCGCGGCTGGAAGCCCATGATCGAGGCCGGGAGCAAGGGGCTCACCGGCGAGCCGGCTCGCTCGGCGAAAAACCGCAACGTTCCGGTGAGGAGGCTGTGCGCGCCCACGCTGCGCGCTGCGGCGCTGGCGCCGAAATGACGCTGGTACGCGCCGGGAATGTAGGCGCCGGTGCTCCCCGCCTCGAAGTTGAGGCCCAGGGATCGGGTATTGGATCCGCCGCGGAGCGTAAGGACATGGTCCTGCGCGAGCGAGGGATTGGCCGAGTAGTCGCTGTTGGCAAGGCCCACCCCGGTGCGCAAACGGCCGCGGGGCGCGCCGGCGTCGGCGCCCTCTTGCCGCATGACGATGTTCGCGACGCCGCTGATGGCGTCGGCCCCATAGAGAGCCGCCCCCTGGGGGCCCCGGATCACCTCGATGTGATCGATGGCCTCGGGCGTGAGCCGGGTGATCAGCAGCGGGTTCGCGACCTGAATGCCGTCGATGTAGACCTTGGGATAGCTCAGCCCGAACGAGCTGGCGCCGCGGATGCTGCCGTACTGCGCGAGAAGCCTCGACGGTGACTGCTCCCAAAGCCAGACGCCGGGCACCGAGGCGTTGAACGCCTGGGTGACGGTGCTGGCTGAGCGGTCGGCCAGCTCCTGCCCTTCCAGGATATCGATAGCCACGGGCAGCGGCTTGCGGGCAGCTCCGGCGGCGCTTCCCGTCACCACGATCCGCTCGAGCACGACCGGCGCCCGCTCCGCCGTTTGGACAATGGCCGTCCGCATGGGGGCCAGCACGATGTGATCGGGACCGGCCGCGACCGGCTCGACCCGTGAGCCCTGCAGCAGGCGGCTGAGCACCAGACCCACTGCCGCCGAATCCAGCGACACGCATACGACCCGGTCGAGATCCAGCGATTCGGAGCTGTAGGAAAGCCGCACGCGGGCGGCGGCGGCGAGCCGGTCCAGTGCTTCCCGCAACGACAGGTCGCCGGAGTGGAACGACACGAGGCGGCCCAGCGGGCCCGACCAGGACACGGCCGGTGCAGCCGCCATCGCGTCTCGCGTAGTGCACACCGGCGCTACCGGCGGTAGCGCAGACGAAAGCGTCAGGACCGCGAGGAGAAAGACGACGGTGACCTCCTACCGCGCTCGAACCACCGCGATGTTGCCTTGCCGCTCGATTCTCGCCCCCAGCGCGAGGCCGATGACATCGAGCACTTGTTCGATGGGCTCCCCGGCGAACGACGCCGTGATGTGCCGGCCGGCGAGCGACGAATCGGCAACCTGGAGATCGACTCCGTACCAACGGCGCAAGTCGGCACGAACCCGCGCCAGCGACGCATTGTCGAAGAGCAGCCGCCCGCGGGTCCAGGCCAGATCATCGGAGGTGGCCGCACGCGGCTCCGCCACGGCACGACCGTCGCGTCCCACCGTGCCGCGATCTCCCGGCTTGAGCACCACGCCGCCCCGGGCAGGCCGGGCGGGCTTCGTCGCCCCCTGGCGGCCCTTTTCTGTGCCCTGCAGCAGAACGGATCCGGCGGTCACGACGACGTGCACCTCGCCCTCTTCTTCATTGTGGTGGACCGCGAACGTCGTGCCCAAGTCCTGGATCACGGCGTCACCGGCGCGAACGGAGAAGGGATGGGCCTCGTCGTGAATGACCTCGAAGAGGGCCACCCCTCGGAGCGAGACCGCCCGGTCCGGTTGTCCGTATCCCGCCGCCACCACCAGCTCGCTCCCGGGACCCAGGATGGCCCGGCTGCCGTCGGCCAGAGGTATCGAGTCCGTCCGCCCCACGGGGCTGTGGTAGGTTCTCGCCGGGATGGCGGCTTCGCGCACGCCGGGGCCTGTCGCCGAGCGCCATACGAGGGTTCCGCCAACCACCAGTGCGAGAACCGCGGCCGCCCGTAGCCCCATGCTACGCCACCGCCGGAGCGGGTGTTCCGCCAGCCGCGGCGGGAGGGGCACGACGTCGGGCTGGTGCAGCCGCTCCGTCACTCGCCGCAACGCCGCCTCGACATCCAGACCGGGGTGAGGAGTGAAGGCCAATGAGCCGATGGAGCGTTCCAGTGCCGCCACCAACTCGCCGCGCTCGGGATCCGCGGCCAGCCAACGGCGCACCGCCTCGGCTTCCGGCACGGGGCTCTCGCCGGCGACATAGCGCGCAAGGACGTCCCAGACCTCCTCGCCAAACGGCGAATCCGGTCGAGTCGGCTGGTAGGTCATACTCAAGGGACACGCAAGGCCCGGATTACCCCTATGTCAAGAGTCGTTGCTCCCCCTTCTCCCCGGGGCTAGCGTCGCGCCGTGGAAGACCGTGTGCTGCTCGAGCGCTTTCGCGCGGGGGCGGGGGCGGGGGCGCATGACGCATGCGACTCCCTCTTCCGATCTTATTATGCCCGACTGGTAGCCGTCGCCGAATCCATGCTGCGCGAGCGCGCCGCCGCCGAGGACGTGGCGCAGGATGTGATGGTCGAGCTCTGGCGCCGCCGCGAGAGCATCGTCCTCGAAACTTCCCTTCGCGCGTATCTCTTCCGCGCGGTGCGCAACCGCGCGCTCAACCACATTCGCCACCAGCGGGTCGCGCCCAGGGCCGATCTCGAGGCCGCAGCGGACCTGGCCGGTGCCGCCGCCGACCGGGACGTCATGGAAGGAGAGCTGAACGCGGCGCTGCGAGCCGCGGTCGGCGACCTCCCCGATCGATGCCGGGAAGTTTTTGAATTAAGCAGGGTTCAGGGACTCAAATATGCGGAAATCGCCGAGACGCTCGGCATTTCAATAAAGACCGTCGAGGCGCAGATGGGAAAAGCCATTCGGGTCCTGCGGGTGCGGCTGGCCGCGTGGCTGCCTGAGGCGCGCGGCTTCGAGCCGCCGGAAGGACCAGAATAAGGGTATTCGCCACCTGGTGTGTCTCCTGAGTAACACGGCGAGCGGCCGAACCTTTCGGACGGCACCCTACACGGGAGATCTAAAATGAAGCGCATGATTCCTTTCCTCGCTGCCGTCGTCCTCGCAGTCGCGTGCGGCGAATCCACCGACCCCACTCTGCTCGGCTCGCTCGGAGCGGCGTTCCAGTCCGTTCCGCTCGGCTTCGACAATGCCCAGCACTCCTTCGCCGGTGCCGCCGACGGCTTCAATCCCGAATGGGGACCGCACGGTGACGGGATGATGGGTGGCATGATGGGCAGCAGAGGTCCGGGCGGTGACCATCGTGGCGGCCCGGGCAGAGACGGCGGGCCCGGCTTCGGCGGCTTCATGGGCGGCGGGCTCGGCGACCTCTTCATCGGTGGCGGTTTCGGCCTCGGCTTCGGCCACGGGCGCGGCGACCCGTCGCTTATCGGCGTCTGCTCCTACAGCGCCTCGACCGGCCGCATCACCTGCGACCCGGTGACTGCCCGCGGGCTCACCATTACCCGTTCCGCCGCTTACAGCGACATCAATGACGCATTCCAGTCGGCCTTCGACAGCGCCACGACCAACACGATCAACGTCCAGGTCACGGTTACCGGAACCAGAATTCACCGTGACGGTGATACCAGCGTAGTGAATGCCGCCAGCGACCGTACCGTCACCGGGCTTCTCGCCAGCGAGCGCACCATCAACGGCACCTCCCGCGCGAACGAGAACATTTCGGGGACCGATTCAACCGGTCATTTCACCGCCGTGCGCGTTGCGGGTGACACCACCAATGGCGTGAAGATCCCGGCGCCGAGCGCCACGAACGCACATCCCTATCCGACCGCAGGCACGGTCACGCGGTCCATGCAGGTTACCGTCACCCGTGATGGACAGTCGCCGGTCAACAAGAACCGCCGTGAGGTCGTCACCTACGACGGCTCCGACACGGCGAAGGTCGTGATCACTCAGGACGGCGTCACCAAGAACTGCACGCTGCCGCTGCCGCGCGGTCGCATCACCTGCCAGTGACGCGGGCTCCGGAGGCGACCGCGCCAGCGCTCCAGTAGCCGGATCACTCCCCTTCGTACTTGAACGAGACCTTGAGCTTGGCGCGGTAGGCTTCGACCTTGCCGTCTTTGAGCTGCATGTCCAGCAGGGAGATTTCCGCTACTCGCAGGTCTCTGAGCGTTGTCGAGGCGCGCTTCACGGCCGCGGCGGCCGCCATCTCCCAGGACTCGGTGCTCGTGCCTACGAGCTCGATGACTTTATAGACACTTTCGGCCATGGCGGTTTCCTCGCTTTCGCGGCGACGGGTAGGTGCGGAGCCAACGCCCCGGCACCCGCCGGAGCGCAATCAACGTGACACCAAGTCCCGCCCCTCGCAAATCCCGGCGTGGGCCGAGCGAGCCAACGGCTTAGGGGGTGCGGGCCCGGGCAGCCCGGCGGTGGCGGATGAGGAGCGACAGATAGATCGAGAGATTTCCCAGCAGGACCACCGTGCCGAGAAGAATCTGGACGCCGCGGGTAAGCCCCTCGGGATACAGGGTGGAGGTCACATAATGCTCGATGAATCCGCCCGAGTATCCCGCCCCGCCGCCCCGCTGCCGGAACAGGATTTCCAGCGGAGTGAGCGGGCAGACCCAGCCGGCGTATTCGATGAGCACGCCCCACACCGCTGCCGGCAAATGAACCCAGGCGAGTCGCGGGCGGCGCAGCACCAGAACGCCTCCCAGCACGACAAAGGCCACGAATGCGAGGTGCAGCAAGAGAACGAAATCGGCCAGCCATCGAAAGAGCACACCCGCTCCTGTCTACCGTTCGCACTCTGATTTAAGATGGTACCCCATGAATAGCCGCGTATCGTGGAGCTTTCGGTCTTGAGGATTCTCGTGGTCGATGATCACCGCGACGCGGCCGACACCATGGCCGATGTCTTGGAGCTCATGGGGCACGAGGCGAAAGCCACCTATGATGGAACGCGCGCCATCGAGGTAGCCGCGAGTTTCCGACCTCACGCGGTGCTGCTCGACATCGGGATGCCACGGCTCGACGGGTACGCCGTCGCCGCGCGACTCCGGGCGCAGCCGGAAACGCACTCCACGGTCCTCATCGCGCTGACCGGCTGGGGACGCGGCGCCGACCGGCGGCGCGCGACCGAAGCCGGCTTCGACCACCATCTCACCAAGCCGGTCGATCCCGCCGCGCTGCAGAAGCTGCTGACCGCAATCGAACCCTCAAAGTAACCGCGGTCCGCGCAACGGGCCGTAGCGCAGTCACGGCAATCCCGCGCTACCTCGATCTCTCGGTCCGGTCCGTCATATTATTCCCGCACCATGCGGCGAACCTGCTGGCAGGTCTACGTTCTCCGGTGTGGGGACGGGACGCTCTATACCGGCGTCACCTGCGACATCGAGCGGCGGCTCCGCGCCCATGACGCGGGCCGGGGTTCACGCTACACCCGCTCCCGCCTGCCGGTGGCGCTGGTCTACTCGGAGCGCGCGACCAATCGTTCTGCCGCGCAGCGGCGGGAATCGGCCATCAAGGCTCTGTCACGGTTGGCAAAACTGAAGCTCATCGGCGCGACCTGGCGCTGACCCCCCTCACGAGACATAACGCGCGGCCGCCATGGCGGCGGTCGCGAGGACCACGAGCAGTGCCACCGTCATGGTGGTCGCCCCGATGCGCGCCTGCAGCCGCTGGAGCTGAGCCGTCTCATCGCCGGTCGGTGCCCCGCCCCGCGCCTGGAGCGCCGCCGTGATGGCACCGAGGCGCTTCGAGGCCGGCAGGTTGATCGACATGCCCAGTATCACTGCAAGAATCGCGAGCCCTCCCCCCATGCTGAAGACCGATCCCGGACCGCTGCGCATCCATGCCGGCTGAAATCCTGCGGATACCTGCCACATCAGTGCCAGGCCCGAAAGAATGTTCACGATCGCCGCCCCCATCATGGCGAGTGGCATCCGCCGTACCCGGACGAGTTGGTCCATGACCGGCGTTCCCTGGGGCCCCACGGCACGCAGCGTGGGCATGAGAAACCTTGCCACAAAAAGGATGGCGCCCACCCAGAATGCTCCGGCGAGAATGTGAACGATCCTGAGCGTGATAAGCACGGCGTTGCCCATGAGAGTCTCCCGGCGTTGGGGGCGGCACACAAGATGGCGAGACGTGTCGGACGGTGGAAGTCATCCACTCTGCCTCAGACGCGCGGTAACCTCGATTTCGATTTTCATCCGCGGATCCGCCAGGCCGGCCGATATCATCATGGCGGCGGGGCGAATAGCACCGAAGTATTTTCGCAAAACCGGCCAGCATTGGGGAAAGTCCGATGCCTGGGGAAGCACGTAGACCACGCGGACCACATCGGCGAGCGTGGCACCCGCCTGCTCCAGCGCGGCGCCAATGTTCCGAAGCGATTGTTCGGTCTGGTCGGTGACACTTTCCGGTATCGTCATCGCCTCATAATCGAAGCCGGTCGTTCCGGACACGAAAATCCACTCCCCATCGACGACCGCGCGGGAATAGCCGATCTCCCGCTCGAACGACGAGCCGGAGCTGATGAGCCGACGGGTCATGTTTGCCTCACTGGCGGGGGAAAGGGCTCCGTCGTTATTTCCGCGGAGCCCGCAGTAACACCGTTCGGGCCGATTCCCTAACGGAGCGTGAATGAGCGTCCGGAAGCTGACGCTGCTGTGCCTGGGCCTCGCAGGGTGCAGCAGCTCGAACCAGTTCCATTTTCACTTGGAAGGCACCGTCCGCACGCTGGAGCAAGGTGCGCCCATCGTGGGCGCGACCGCGACGCTCTCGTACCAGTCGGGCCCCTTCGAGATGTCTTCCCTGACCACCCAGACCGATGCGGGAGGCAACTACACGTTCGACACGCCCGAGCTCCCCTGCAGCAACGTCGTACTCAGCGTCAGCTCATCGGGATACAAGACCGCGACCGCCACGGTAGACTGCACCGACGAGGCCCAGCGGCTGGATTTCGCGCTGGTGCCGGCGGGCTAGCCGCCCGCCGAACCAGCGTTCAGGGCGCGCCGCGCTTCTCCCCCGGCTGATCCGTGTAGGCCAGGGCCACGATTCGCCATTCCCCGCCGTGTTTCATCCAGGTAAACGCATCGTAACCGCGCCAGGCGGCGACCGAGGCGGAGTCCCCGAATCGGGCTTCGTAGCTGGCCCAAACGTGAGCGAGATTGCCGGCGAGTCGAATGTCGTGGGAGAGGAGCCGCTCCTCGAAGGTCGGCTTGCTGTCCGGACCCGCCGCCGTGTTCGCGAGGAACTCATCGATGGAGGTGATCACGACGCGGGGCGTGCCCTCGCCCGGCGGTTGCCACACGGTGGTGAGCGTGGCCCGCGGCCAGAAATGGTCACGATAAGACGTCCAGCGTCGAGCACTCATGTCCCGGTAGTACTGCGCGACCCGATTGCCCAGCTCCTGCCGGTCAGCGCCATCCCCCGGTGGCCCTGGACGGCAGGCAGCCACGCACACGGAGCAGACGGCCACCAGCAGCCGAGTCAAGCGCCTTTGGCCTTTTGCTTCTGCCACGAATCCTTGAGGGTCACTGTCCGATTGAAGACCAGTGTGCCCGGCCGGGAGTCCACCACATCCGAGATGAAGTAGCCGGTCCGTTCGAACTGGTATCGGCTGCCGACCGGATCGCGCGCCACGCTCGGCTCGATCCTCGCGTCGTGCACCACCACCAGTGACTCCGGGTTGAGGGCGGCGATGAAATCCCGGCCCTCCGACACGGCGTCGGGGTCGGGAACGTTGAACAGGCGATGGTAGAGCCGCAGCTCGCATGCAACGGCATGGGCAGCGGAAACCCAGTGGATGGTGCCCTGGACCTTGCGGCCATCGGGGGCGTCACCGCCCTTGGTCGCGGGGTCGTAGGTGCAACGCAGCTCGGCGATCTCGCCGGCCGGGTTCTTGATGACCTCGGTACAGGTGATGAAATAACCGTAGCGCAGCCGCACTTCCCGCCCCGGCGCCAGACGGAAGAACTTCCGGGGCGGGTTCTCCATGAAGTCGTCCCGATCGATGTAGAGCTCACGCGAAAACGGGATCATCCGCGATCCGGTCAGCGGCACGTCGTGCGGGTAGTACGGAGCCTCGAGCTCTTCCGACTTCCCTTCCGGATAGTTCGTGAGCACCACCTTGAGCGGCTTCACCACGCACAACACCCGCGGCACCCGCAGGTTGAGATCATCCCGCACCGCGTGCTCGAACGTGGCCAGCTCCACCCGGCTCTCGGCCCGGGCAACCCCGATGGTATCGCAGAAGGTGCGAATCGCCTCCGGGGTCACGCCCCGGCGCCGCATGCCGGCGAGCGTCGGCATCCGGGGATCGTCCCAGCCGCGCACCTGGCCCTCGGTCACCAGCCGCAACAGTTTCCGCTTGCTCATCACCATGTAGTCGATGTTCAGCCGGGCGAACTCGGTCTGCTCCGGAGGATTCTCGAACCCGACCTCCCGGACCAGCCAGTCGTAGATCTCGCGGTTGTCCTTGAACTCGAGGGTGCACAGCGAATGGGTGATGCCTTCGATGGCGTCCGAGAGCCCATGCGCGAAGTCGTAGAGCGGATAGATGCACCAGGCATCGCCCCGGCGATAATGGTGCGCGTGCCGGATCCGGAGCAACAGCGGATCGCGCATGATCATGTTGGGGTGCGCCAGGTCGATCCTGGCACGCAGCACGTGGGCGCCATCGGGAAACTCACCGGCACGCATCCGTTCCAGCAGATCCAGATTCTCCTCTACCGGGCGGTCACGATACTTGCTCGGCGTTCCCGGCCTGGTCACCGTCCCGCGATGCTGGCGGATCTCTTCTTCGGTCTCGCTGTCGACGTAGGCCTTCCCCTTCCTGACCAGCACCACCGCGAACTCATACAATTGTTCGAAATAGTCGCTGGCGTAGAGCTCGCTATCCCACTGGAACCCCAGCCAGCGAATGTCTTCCTTGATGGCCTCGACGTACTTCACGTCTTCGGTGGACGGGTTGGTGTCGTCAAAGCGGAGGTTGACCTTGCCGTTGAACTCGCGGGCGATGCCGAAGTTCAGGCAGATCGACTTGGCGTGCCCGATGTGGGGATAGCCGTTGGGCTCCGGCGGAAAGCGGGTGCCGACCGGCCGGCCGAACTTGCCGCTGGCCACGTCCCGCGCGACCATCTCCCGAATGAAATCCCGACGAGCCGTTTCCTGAGTCACGACCGCTCCGACAGCAAGAGTTTGACGGATGGACTTGTAAAGTACATCGGTTGCACAATTGTCATGCACGTGCGGGTGGCATAAACGCCCACCCACCGGGAAGCGTCACATGGAAGAATGAAGATGAGCGGATTCCTGCGTGATTGCCGTATTGCCGCCCGGAGCCTGGCCAAGGCGCGCGGGTTTAGCGCGACCGTCATTCTCACGCTGGCGCTGGGCGTGGGCGCGTCGAGCGCCATGTTCAGCATGCTGCGCGCCACCCTCCTCCGGCCGCCTCCCTTCCCCGAGCCGGAGCGCCTCGCGATCATCTCCCTCACCGAACGCAACGTGGGACAGCCGGCACGCGAGACCATGCTGCCGAACGAGGCGTTTGATCTCATCCGGAAGAACGCGACCTCGTTCCAGACGGTGGCGGCGTACACCAATCCCAACTTCAACGTTCGAGGCTACGACCAGGCAGAGCGCATCGTGGGCGAGGTGGTCTCGGCGAATTATTTCCGCACGCTGCGCGTCGTGCCCGTCTCGGGCCGGGACTTCCGCGAGGAGGAGGATTCCATCCCCGGTTCATCGCCCGTCGCCGTCGTCAGCTACGACCTGTGGCGGCGGCGGTTCGGCGGCGACCCCGCCCTGGTGGGGAAGCAACTATCGCTGAACCGGATCTCCCTCCTGGTGATCGGGATCATGCCCCCGGGCTTCCGCGGCCTGAGTGGCAAGGCCGATGTGTGGATCCCGCGGGCCATGGCGCCCACCGTCAGCTTCCCGTACCGCTCCTATGTGGTTGTTGCGCGCTTGCGGCCGGACCGCACCGCGGCACAAGCCCGGTCGGAGCTCGATCTCCTCGCCCGGCGGCTCACCGCCGCCTTCCCTGAGATGGTTCCGGGTGCGGCCGGGCGCGCGGTGACGACTACGACCCTCAGCCAGGCGCGCATCGACCGCTCCAGCCGCACTTCGGTGCTCATTCTCTTCGGTGCCGTCGGGATGTTGCTCGCCATCGCGTGCGCCAACATCTCCAACCTGCTCCTGGTCCGCGCCCAGAGTCGCGAGCGCGAGATCGCCGTCCGCCTGGCCGTAGGGTCGAACCGCTGGCACCTGGTTCGGCTTCTGCTCGCCGAGAGCATCCTCCTCGCGGCGATCGGAGGTGCAGCAGGATTGTTGCTTGGCTACGCAGGCATCACCGCGCTGGCGCCTCTGGTGCCGGCCCGCCCACCCGGCGGCGGGGCGTTTCAGTCGGTGGGAGAGTTCTCGACGCCCCGGTTCGACTCCGTCGTGTTGCTTTTCAGCCTCGTCGTCATGGCCGCGACGGCGATTCTTTTCGGATTGGCCCCCGCGGCGCGGGCGTCCCGGGCAGACCCGGTCGAGACGCTGAAAGGCGGCCGGCATGCTCCGGCGACAGCCGGGTGGCGATTTCCCGGCCTCGGCGCCTACACGCTGCTCACGGTGGGCGAAATTGCCCTGGCCGTGGTCCTCCTCACCGGCTCAGGCCTTCTGCTGCGCAGCCTGTGGCGACTGGAAACACTCCCCCTCGGCTTCGAGACGGCGGACCGGCTGACCTTCCAGATTCAAGCACCACAACAATGGTACTCGCCCGTCCGGGCGCCGGTGTTGGTGGAGCGCGTGGTCGACGCGATCTCGAAAGTCCCCGGGGTGAGCGTTGCCGCCGCGAGCTTTTACGATCCATTCGATCCGGGCGCGCGTCATCCGGTCCGGCTCGTCGGCAGTCGTGGACCCACCGATGGCGAGCTGATGGCAGGACGCCAGCGCGTTACTCCCGAATATTTCCCGGCGCTCGGAATCCCGCTGCGTCGGGGACGTTGGTTCACGGCGGACGACCGCCTGGGTCGCCCGCCGGTCGCCGTCGTGAGCGAGGCGGCCGCACAGCGCTTCTGGCCCGGGCAGGACGTCATCGGAAAGCGGTTCTTCCTCGGCTCGCCGCTCGATGCGCCGCTCGACTCGGCGGTCGAGGTGATCGGGATCGTGGGTGACGTCCACTACCGGCCTTCCTCCTACCGGGTCGAGCCCGATGTCTACACCCCATACTACCAGTTCGCCTCGTTCGTCTGGGCGGTCGTCATCGTTCGGTCGGCGACGCCACCCATGGCACTCGTTCCGCAACTGCGCCAGGCGGTGATGGCGGTCGACCCCGATCTTCCGATTGCGGAGGTACAGACCATGGAGGAACGGGGAGGCAATCGGCTGGCCCGGCGCAGGCTGAATGCCGTTCTCTTGACCATCTTCGCCGGCCTCGCGCTGGCCATCGCGACCGTCGGGGTGTATGGGGTGATCGCCCACCAGACGGCGCAACGGACCCGCGAGCTCGGGATCCGGATCGCGGTTGGCGCGACGGGCAGGGATGTTTTTCGGGTGATTATGGGTCGTGCGGTCGGGCTGATCGGGGCCGGCATCGGCCTGGGCGTCCTGGTCGCGCTGGCGCTCACGCGCGTCCTGTCATCTCAGCTCTACGGCGTCAGCGCGGCGGATCCGGTGACCTTCCTGATCATCGGCGGCGTGCTGGCGGGCGCCGCGCTTAGCGCCAGCTACCTGCCGGCGCGCCGCGCCGCAAAGGCGGACCCGCTGGCCGGGTTGCGTGCCGAATGAGCCGGTATCGCTAAGCGTTCCTCGGCTCGCCGGCCGCGGTACCACGCTCAGCCTGATGTGCCTTTCGCGCGGGCGCGCCGAAACGCTTGCGCGCACGCTCCCGCGCCTTGCGGGCTTCCTCTTCCCGGTTGCGGGGTGGCGCGTTGGTGGTTAGGGAATGGACCAGGCGGTGCGCGACGGCGGTGACCTCCGTAACCGCGCGGTCGAACGCGGCTTGGTTGGCCTTTGACGGCCGGGTCGTGCCGCTCAGCTTGCGGACGAACTGCAAGGCCGAAGCCTCGATCTCCTCAGGGGTCGCCGGAGGGTCGAAGTTGGCGAGGGTCTTGATGTTTCGGCACATGGAACTGCTCCTTGAGGTCTTCGGTCTCCCGATGACTCGTAAGCTGCGGGATAGAGCCGAATGGACACAAGGGCCATGGGGCCGGCTGGCCGCCGTGCCCTTCCCGCCCTATGTTCGATCCGCCTCTTCGATGGAGTCGTGACCCGATGAGCTTCACACGATCTAGTGCCGCCGCGTTGGTGCTGCTCTACCCAGCGCTGGCGCAGGCCCAGTCCCCGCTGAATCGGCAGGTCGAGCGCTTCGTGAGCGTGAACGCGCCCGTCGTCGCCATCACCCACGTGCGCCTGGTGGATGGGACCGGGACGCCGGCCAGAGAAGACCAGACCATCGTGATCACCGGCGCGAAAATCAGCGCGGTCGGGAAGACCGGGCAGGTCGCCATTCCTCAGGGCGCCCAGGTGCTGGATCGCCCGGGCCACACCGTGATCCCCGGAATTATCGGCTTGCATGACCATATGTATTACCAGCAGGTGATGACGTACAGCTATCCCAAGCTCTTCCTGGCGGCGGGCGTCACCACCATTCGCACGACCGGAAGCCGCGACTCCTACCAGGAGCTCAACCTCCAGCGCCAGATAAACAACGGTGAGGTGGCGGGACCCGAAGTTTTCACCACGGGCCCCTACCTGCAAGGCGCGGGACAGGGCGTGGGCTGGATGCACCCACTCAACAACCCCGATGAAGCCCGCCGCATGGTGCGATACTGGTCGGAAGAAGGCGTCAACTGGTTCAAGGCCTACAACCTGATCACCCGCGACGAGCTCGGCGCGGCCATCGATGAGGCGCACCAGCACGGGATCAAGGTCACGGGACATCTCTGCTCCGTCACCTTCCGTGAGGCGGTGGCGCTGGGGATCGACAACCTCGAGCATGGCCTCACCACCGATGCGGAGTTTCGGCCGGGGAAGGAACCCGACAAGTGCCCGCCCGGCTCGGGCGATACGGTGTACGCTTCGCTGGACATCAAGAGTCCCGCGGTCCAGCAGACCATCAAGGACATGGTCTCCCACGGCACCGCGATGACCTCCACCCTGGCGGTGGAAGAACTCTCCCGGCCCACGCGGGTGCCCCACGATCAACGGGTGCTCGAGGCCCTCGCTCCGCCCTACGCCGACCAGGTCAAGCGCTTCTACGATAGCGCGCAATACCGGAACGATTCCGTTCCCCGCGCCTCGCTCAAGAAGGCAATGGAGTTCGAGCGCGAGTTCGTGAAGGCCGGCGGCCTGCTCGGCGCCGGGTCGGACCCGTGTTGTCTGAGCCAGATCGCCGGCTACGGCGACCAGCGCAACTACGAGCTGCTGGTGGAAGCGGGCTTCACCCCGGAGCAGGCAGTCCAGATCATGACGGCAAACGGTGCCCAAATCCTTGGCATCGCCGACCGCACCGGCACGGTCACCGCGGGAAAACAAGCGGACCTGGTCGTTCTGAATGGAAATCCGGTATCGGTGCCGGGCGACATCAAGAACGTCACGCTGGTCTTTCGCCGGGGTCTGGGATACGACCCGGCAAAACTCACGGAGGCAATAAAGGGGCAGGTGGGGCTGAGATGAGCGGTGCGCGGTGCGCGGTGCGCGGTTCGCGCAGATCGAAAACACCCGCGCACCTCGCACAGCGCACCTCGCACCGGTGGGAACGGATCTACGCCATCGTACGGCGAGTTCCCCGCGGCCGCGTCGCCACCTACGGTCAAATCGCCACGCTCGCCGGATTGAAAGGTCACGCTCGCCAGGTCGGCTACGCCCTGCACGCTCTGCCGGATGGTGCATCACTCCCCTGGCACCGCGTGATCAACGCGCAGGGGAAAGTCAGCCCCCGCGCCGATCCGTCGTACGTCACCATTCAGCAGAAACTCCTCGAAGCCGAAGGAATCGAAATCGGCCGCGGTGAGCGCATATCGCTCGAACGATTCGGCTGGAAGCCCCGCGCCCGTTCCTTCCATTGATCTGACCTGACGACTATCTATGGGTACGAAACTCGACGTCATCTTCGTCATTGGGTGAGGTAAGGCTATGGGCAAGGGCGACAAGAAAACTCGTAAGGGCAAGATCTGGCGGAAATCATTCGGTAACCGCCGCCTTCGCAAGAAGAAGAAAAAAGCCGCTCGCGCGGCTTCGTGATATCGAGAAACTGGCTCGTTCTTACCGATCGTATCGGGCCGCCTGGCCTGCATCGGCGACGCACGAGGGGCTCGCGTCGCAGTCGATCCTGAAGCGGGTCGAATCCACTCCCAGAAACGGTTCCACTGGCCGCAGGCCGCAAAGGCCAAGGCGACCGTGGCCGCCTGCAACAGCGGGTTGATGATGCGCGAGCGCATCGCTCCCCCGGTCCCGAGGTACGCCAATAGTCGGCAAGTCGGGTGCCAGGGGAGCGAGGGATCGCCTTAGAGTGCTTCGATTTCCTTCGCGGCGCGCTCGAGGATTTCCGAGATCTTCCGCTTCCGTTCGTCGTCTGCGCCCAGACGCCACGCCGTCCGATAGGACTGGCTCACCACCCGCCCAACCGCCCGATTCACTTCGGGCATGGGCTCGCGCACGAATTGATCGATGGTGCTGGTGACGCGCTCGAAGATGTCTTCGACCGTGCTCTTGTGGGTCTCGAGAAACGCGCGGCCGGACTCGGTAATCGAGTAGACCTTCTTGCCGTCCACCGTTTCCGCGTTGACCAGGCCCTCGTCCTCCAACCATTGCAGCGTGGGGTAGACCGTTCCCGGCGAGGGCTTGTAGCAGCCGTGCGTTTCCTCTTCTAACGCTTTCATTACCTCGTAGCCGTGCATGGGCCGTTTGGCGAGCAGCTTCAGGATCACGTACTTCATGTCCCCTGACTCGAACCATTGGCCGCGACGCTGCCTCCGGCCGCCACCGGGCCACCCAAACGCCCACTCTGCCGGATCAAAACCGAAACCCCATCCACGTCTCATTGGAAACCTCCGATACATCTCACGATATTACGGCGATACAGCGTGACGTAGTATCGTAACGATATATCGGAATTCGGTCAAGTGAGATCGCCAAAGGGACCATACTGATGCGTGGTGAGTGGTGCGTGGTGCTTTCCAGGCACGAACCACATACCCCATACCACTCACCCTTCTAGTGTCCGAGACTCATCGGCCACTCGGGGCCGCTGTAGACGGCGAAGAACAATGCCGCCCCGATGAAACCGATGTTCTTCCAGAACTGGATGCGATCCATCATGCGCATGTTGGGATCGGTCGCGTTCCAGTAGTCGTGGATCCGGAACGAAACCGGCAACAGAAACAGAATGACGAGGCCCGCTCCAATGAACCGATGCCACCCCAGAGCGATGAGGATCGCTCCCGCCCAGATCAGGATGCCGCTGACCACCACGGCGACCTTGGGCGTCGGCACTTTCTTGGCGCTGGCGTAGCCCACCAGCGCTTCAGTCGAAGTGAAATGCCCGACGCTCAGCACCATGAGCGCGACTGCGAAAACGACTCGCCCGCCGACGTGCATCCACGGCCACAAAGCATCCAATAGGCCCGCCACGGCTGCCCCCGAGAGAGTTGATCCGGCCGAAGGTTGGCTAATTCGCGGTGGAAGTCAAACGAAAGAGGGCGGTGACTGCGCCAGGAGCAGCCACCGCCCTGAGGAGACCCACCCCTACGGCGGGCTTAGTTCTCGTGCGTGTCGTGGGTGTCGTACTGGTAGAAGTATCCGTTCCGTTCGCTTTCGGGCACCCTGGCCGTCAGCGTGATCTTCTTCTTCTGCCGCAGCACCTGGATCTGGAACGACTCGCCCCGTTCGTAGGACCGGAGGATCCGGAGCGCCTGGGGTGGCGTGTTCGGCTTGCGGCCATCGATCGAAAGAATCACGTCTCCGGCCTTCAGGGCCAGCGCGCTGTCCCGTGGTGCGCGCACCACCAGCACGCCTTCGGTGGTACCGAAGTACTCCCCCAGATCCTTGTTCAGCGCCACCAGCTCCATGTCCATCCACCGACCCGGGAGCATGCCGAACTCGAACTGGCGGGGAAGGACGCTCACATCCGGCATCTTGAACCGCATGGAGGAATCGCCACCGAAGCCGAAGGCGAAGGCATTCGGGCCGAGGTCTTCCGCGATCATCTTCGCGGAATGTTTTTCCGAGCCACGGCGGAACTCGACGGCAACCGTATCGCCGATATCCAGGCCTTCCGCCTGCCGGCGCAAGGTGACATCGGCATCATCGATCCCGGTCAGGCGCACGCCGTTGAACGAGGTGATGACGTCCCCAGCCTTGAGGCCGGCCTTTTCAGCCGGCGTCCCGGGCGTCACCGCCCGGACCACCACGCCCGAGTCGTCCACCGCTTGAAACGTGAAGCCGAATTTCGGCCGGCCGTAGGTAACCGTGAACGCCCGAGCCCCCGGCATCCTGCCTTCCGGCCCGTAGACCCTGGTACGTTCCCGCGCGCCGTCGCCGAGCTGCCGCCGGAGATCCCGCATCTCTTGCTCCAGCTGGCTCATCCGCTTTTCGATCTCGCGTCGTTGCTCCGGTGTAACCTGCTGGACTCCGGCCCGTGCGCTAGCCGCCAGCCCCGTGCTCAACGCCAGAATCGCAAACATCGCTTTTCTCATTTATGCTCCTCTGGACGCTCGCGCGTCACATTCCCGAGTACGTCGCCGTAGCGACATGAGCGTTGACCAGCCCTTCCATGAGTTGCACCCGCTGCCGCCACAAGCCGACCACATCGTCGCGGGCTCGGGACGCCTGCTGATCCAGCTCGGCATCCACCGCCGCGATCCGGTCCTCCAGGTCGGCCACCGCTCCTGCCCGCGCCGCGCTCATGACCCGACTGGCGGGATCGTATTCCCGGAGCGTTTCCTCCAGCTCATGCGATCGGTTGACCAGCGAGGCCAGGTCCTGAGTCTCGGCCACCTGCGCGGGCCGGTGTTGAACGCTTCTCACGGCGATCACGCCGGCCAGCGAGGCTGCCAGCGCGAGCGAGGCCCAGCCCGTTCTCACCATCCGCGTCTGTCGCCGCATTGTCATGACCTGGGCGCGGACCACCGGCCAGCGATCGCGCGGCGGGTTCAAGG
>JACQVB010000165.1 GCA_016209985.1 Gemmatimonadota bacterium
CGTTTGCCGCGCGCTGCTCGGCGGAGGCGCGGCGAATGCCGCTCACCCGGCTGCCTCCGGTGAAGAGCGGATAGGAGACCGACACTCCCGCCTGCCATTCTCCGGCGAAGTCGCCGGCCCAGCGCCCGCGATCGATATAAGCGCCGGACACCCGCAGCTCCGGAAACCAGGTCGCCTTAGCGGCGGCGAGACCCGCGCCTGCCGCCCGGGAGCGCTCCTCGAGCTCCCGCAACTCGGTGCTCGACCCGCGGGCCCGCGAGATGATGGCCGCTCGCAGCGCGCCCGAGGTATCCGCGGCGGCGGTATCGACCAGCCGCAGTTCGGTCAGCGCGCTGGCGTGCACCGTGGCGTAGGGAGTCTGGGAAAGCTGAGCCAGCTCGTGCTCGGCCACTTCGAGTTGCGAAGCACTGGCGATCCGGTCGGCCTGGGCACGCTTGGCTTCCGCATCGACTCTCAGGCCCTCGACCCGCGCCGCCTTCCCCTCGGCCAACAATTGCCCCATCCGGTTGGAAGCGGCGGCGAGAGCGGTGAGACGCTGATCCTGGGCCAGCAGGACGTCGCGAGCGGTCGAGACCCGCAGGTAGGCATTGACCGTGCGGGCCACGAGCTGGATCTCCGCGGTGGAAAGGGCCGCCTCGGCGGCCGATCCGAGAGCGCGTTGCGCGCGAACTCGGGCTGCGCGGTTGCCAAAATCGAAGATGGTCCAGTTCAGCGATACGCCCGACTGGATCAACGTGCGGTCGAACAGCGGCGGATTGCGCAGATCGAACCCATGCAACGGCAGCACCACCATGGGTTCCTGAAACCGGTTGAGCGATCCATCGAGGGCGATCCGCGGGAGCCGGCCCGCCCGGGCCTCTCCCACTTCGGCAGCAGCGCGGTCGCGGACGGCGCGAGCCGCTGCGACCGTAGGATAGGATCCGAGGGCACGCTCGATGGTCGTGCCCAGCGTCAGGCGGGTCGTGTCCTGTGCTGCGAGCGCGAAGAGCAGGAGGATTGGGATCATTTGAGCCTCACCCCTGACCCTCTCCCGGTGGGAGAGGGGGAAGTCCCTGGTGACGTCGGGTGTCGTACCCACCGGCTGGATCACACGCCCTATGGTTCATTCGTCAACGAGCGGCGAATGGTTTCGGCGACATGGTTGATGATTCGCGCGCGCGTCGCAGGATCTTTGCTGTCGACGCCGAGTGCTTCCTTGATGACCCGGCTGGCGACCGTGATGTAGAACGGTTGTGCGACGACGCTCATGGCCAGCAGGAAGGGATCGCCCGCGCGGATACTGCCGTCTTGCTGTCCGGCAGCGATAGTTTGCGCCAGCGTTCCCAAATTCCGCTTCATCACCTGTGCGATAGGTGGTGCGAGCGGACGCTCACTTGCAAGCTCTCTGAGCAGGCAGGCCGGCGCACCAGGGTTGTCTGCGACGTGCTCGAGAAAACTCCGCATCATTGCCTCGATGCGATCGAGCGGGGAGCCCGCCGTTCGGGCTCCGGCGGCGATGCGTTCGACCAGCGGCTCCGTCATGCTCTCGAGGGCCGCGTGGTAAAGGGCCTGTTTGGAACCGAAGTGGTAGGTGATGGCACCGAGGTTGGCCCGGGCCCGGGCGGTGATCGCGCGGACAGAGGTTCCCTCGTAGCCCCGGCGAGTGAACAAGTCGCGGGCGACGGCAAGGAGGCGGTCAGAGACGGGGTCGGTGAATTTCATACGATCGTATCATTTCATACGAACGTATGAATGTCAAGTCTACCTGCGGTTCTTCAACCAGTTCACCGGGTCCAGCGCGATCGCGTTCTCGCCGCGGATCTGGAATTCGATGTGGGGTCCTTCATCCGAGTTCGCGCCTCCGGATAAGCCGATGACGGTGCTTTTGGCCACGGTCTGGTTCTGTTTCACGCTGATGCGCGAGAGGTAGAGGTAGAGCGTGTAGAAGCCACCACCGTGATTGATGGTCACGCTCGGTCCGTAGGTCCCCAGTGTTCCCGCCAGCGCCACGGTGCCGGCCTCGATCGCCTGTACCGGCGTTCCGACCGGAACCTTGATCCCGACGCCCTGACGCAGGATGGTGGTCCGGTTCGGAAGTGTGGCCATGCCGAAGGGGTAGAGGATCTCCCCGCCGCTGACCGGCCACTCCAGCGAGCGCAAATCATCGCTCTTGATGCTGCCGCTGGTCCTGGAGGGCGCCGTGGCGAGGGCCGCGCGCCGTGCCCGTTCGAGCGAATTGATGAGATCGGTGATCCGTTGCTCGTCCTTGGTGAGGGAAGCCAGGCGTTCGGCAGCCTCCCGCTCGGACGCCCTGGCCCGCTGCAGACTGGTCTGCCTCCGCCGTTCGAGCCGCAGGAACTCGCTCAGCTCCAGGCCGCGCTCATCCCGCCGGCGGGAAAGCTCGCGCCGCACGTTGAGGAGCTCTTCGCGGCGCTCCGAGATACGGTCGCGCAGCTCCTCGACATCAGCCACGAGGGCGCGGTCCTGGCGGCTCACGAGATAGAGATACTTGTACCGGCTCAGCAGGTCCCCGAAGTCTTCCGCGGCGAACAGTGCCTGGAAGGTCCAGAGAGATCCCCGCTTGTAGATCTCCGCCAGCCGCCGTTCGAGCACCGCCCGCTTTTCGGCCAGCGCGTCCTGGGTAAGAATCAGCTCCACGGTGAGCGTGTCGAGCTGTCCGCGCATGGAGCCGATCTGCCGGTCGAGCTCGTTCACGATGCGTCCGGTGACCCGTTTCTGCGCTTCGAGATTGGTCAGCTCTCCGGAAATGCTGTTCACCCTGGTGCGGATCTTCTCGAGGTCGTCCTGCAACCGGTCCCGCTCCCGCCGGATCTCCTCGAGCTTTTGCTGGTTGCTGCGGAGTTGACGGTCGACGTTGCCCTGCGCCACAAGAGGCGGAGCGGCGATAAGGGTCAGGAGCATTAACAAGGCGGGTCGGCGGGTCGGCGGGTCGCAAGGGCGAAACTGGCGATACGAGGCCCGCACGCCCCGGGGGAA
>JACQVB010000022.1 GCA_016209985.1 Gemmatimonadota bacterium
AGCGGACGGCGGCCGCATTCTCCCCGATCCCGCCGGCGAAGATCACCGCGTCGGCGCCGTTCATCGCGGCGAGGTAGGCGCCGAGGTACTTCTTCACCCGATAACAGAAGATCTCGATCGCCAGATGGGCACGGCGGTCGCCGTTCTCCGCCTCCTCCGCGAGCAGCTCCCGCATGTCGGCGGTGAGCCCCGAGATGCCGAGCAGGCCCGAGCGCTTGTTGAGCAGGGTGTCGATCTCACCGACCGTGAGGCCTTCCTTGGCCGAGAGATAGTCGAGAATGGCGGGATCCAGGTCGCCCGATCTGGTCCCCATCACCAGACCCTCGAGTGGCGTGAACCCCATCGAGGTGTCCACCGACCGCCCGCCGGATATCGCGCACGCCGAGGCGCCGTTGCCCAGATGGAGCGTGATGAGCCTGCTGTTCTCCAGGGACCGTCCGCTCACCTGGCCGTAGCGCTGCGCCACGTAGCGGTGAGAGGTTCCGTGAAAGCCGTAGCGCCGCACCCGGTGCCGCCGATACAGCTCATAGGGAATGGCGTACAGGAACGCGGTCTCGGGCAGCGTCTGATGAAACGAGGTATCGAAAACGACCACGTGGGGTACCGCGCTTCCGAATACGGCCCGCGCCGCCCGGATCCCGGCGAGGTTGTGCGGGTTGTGGAGCGGCGCCAGCTCGATCAGGCCCTCGACCTTCTGCAGCACGTCGTCGTCCACCAGGGTGGATCCGGCAAAATGCTCGCCGCCATGCACCACTCGGTGGCCGACGGCGTCGATCCCGCCGGCGCTGCCGATCCCGAGTCCCTCACTGGTCAACCAGGAGATGATGTATTCGACCGCTTCGCGATGATTGCGGATGGAGCGCGCCGTGATGGACGGCCGCTGGCCGTCGGTGGCGAGCCGGACGATCGCTTCGCCGCCGATCCGCTCCATGCTGCCCCGGGCCAGCCGCCGGTCATTGGCGCCGTCGGCCTGCCCGTCGGTCTGAATGAGCTGAAACTTGATGGACGCCGAGCCTGCATTCAGGACCAGGATGCGCATCGGTCGGGAACGGACGGCTGGGGCGAGCGGAGTGGGAGCGCGCGGGACGATCGTCAACCCTGGCGCTCCCCGGCTCCACCGGTGAACGCCGGCTCGGGTTGAGCGCGAACATGCGCGCTCCAATCCACACCGCAGACCGGATCGATCATCATAATCGGCTCCGGATACGCCCGTTCCACCTGAAGCTCCTTCCCGCTCCGCGGTACCTCAACCGTGATGCCAAGCACCGCCAATCTGTAACGGAGCACCTCTAAGTGGGAGATGAACGGGCTGTGAAAGGACGAACGGCTACGGAAAATTCACGATACTGGCCATGAAGGGTGCTTATGAGCGGGTTAACCGCCCATTGAACGCGCCTGCGCGAGGTTGGTCCCGGTTCGTGAGCAAAACTTTTCGAGGAGCCTCCGATACCCGTTCTCAGCGCCGATCGCCACGCCGCCCGCGAATCGGGAACCGGCCGGCCGCGCGCGTGGAGCCGCGTGGTGCACCTGAGCGCCGAGTACTGGCCCTGGGTCCGCACCGGCGGGCTCGCGGAGGCGGTCAGTGGACTCGCCGGATCGCTGGCGGCTGGCGGCGCGCCGACTACGGCCGTCCTCCCCCTCTACCGCGCCGTCCGTGAGAACGGCGCTGATCTTCAATCCTTAGGTCGCCCCTTCGCGGTTCCCCTGGGCAGCCGCAGCGAGACCGGGCGGCTGTTCCGGCTGCGCCCCGAGCCCAACCGACCCACCGTCTACTTCATCGACCATCCCGGGTACTTCGACCGGGCGGGGGTCTACGGCGAGTCGGGCGTGGACTACCCGGACAATGTCCGCCGCTTCGGCTTCTTCAGCGCGGCCGCCGTGCAGGTCCTGCCACTGGTCGCGCCCGAGGCGGCGATCCTTCACCTTCATGATTGGCACCCGGCGTTGGCGTCGGTATCGGTCAGGGTCCACCACGGTGGTGAGTCGTATTACGACCGCTTGGGGCTGGTGCTCACGGTGCACAATGCCGGCTTCCAGGGCCATTTCCCGTTCGAGAGCCTGCGTGAGCTGGGCTTGCCGGAGAGTCTCTACCATTGGCGCTGGCTGGAATGGTATGGCCGGGTGAACTGGCTCAAGGGAGCGCTGGCGTTTGCCGATCGGATCACCACGGTGAGCCCGACCCACGCCCGCGAGCTGCGGACCGAGGCCGGCGGGTTCGGCCTGCACGGAGCATTTCGCGATCTGGAAGATCGTCTCATCGGGATCGTCAATGGGATCGATGCCGACTGCTGGAACCCGGCCACCGATCCGAGCATTGCCGCGCGGTACTCCTTCTCCCACCTGGACGGGAAACGTCGCTGCAAGACCGAGCTGCAGGCCGCCTACCGGCTGGAGGTCGAGGAGCGCGTCCCGCTCATTGCCATGACCGCGCGACTCGTAAGCCAGAAGGGATTGCCTATCATTCTCGAGGCGTTGCCGTCCCTGGCGCGAGACGCCCAGTTCGTGTTCCTGGGCCAGGGAGACGCGCGTTTCGAGCAGGCCCTGAGAACCCTCGCCGCGGTGCATCCAACGCGCATCGCCGTCGATCATGATTTCCATGATCTCGCGGAACACCGGCTCCTCGCCGGCGCGGACCTGCTGCTCATGCCCTCGCTGTATGAGCCCTGCGGGCTGACCCAGATGCGCGCCCTTCGCTACGGTGCCATCCCGGTGGCGCGAAACGTGGGAGGGCTGGCCGATACCGTTGAGTCCGGTATCACGGGATTCCTGTTCGACGAGTACAGCGCGGCGGCGCTGGAGCGCGCGGTGCGTGGCGCGCTCGACCTCTATGCGACCCCGGCTACCTGGCGCAAGTTCGTACGCGCCGGCATGGTCCGCGATTTCAGCTGGATCCGTCCGGTGGCCGATTATCTCGAGGTCTATCGGCAGGCGTGGCGCGCCAGCCCCCGGCGCGAGCCGCGGCCGCGCGGCGGTGCGCGACGTATCGCTGGCACCGCGGAAGCGGTGGCGCGGCCGGCCGCGACCCCGACGGTCGCCACGCGGTAGGCCGGCAACCGGCATGTGGGGCCCGGCCGTCTCCACCCTATCCCGCGCCAGCAAAGAGGTCGTGCGTCCGGTTCAGCTTCCGGAACGGATCAAGGGGTTGCAGGCGATCGCAACCAACTTGTCATGGAGCTGGGACGCCGACGCCCGCGCGCTGTTCCGCCGGATCGATAACACCCTCTGGTACCTCACCCGCCACAACCCGATCAGTCTGCTGCAGCGCACTCCGGTGGAGCGGCTGGCCGTGTGCGCCGAAGATCCGGAGTTTCTCGCCCACTACGATCGCGTGCTCGCGGGTCTCGAGCGCCTCAGCTCGAACGCCGGTACCTGGTTCGGAACGGCCTACGGCGATCTCGCGGCCGGGCCGATCGCCTATTTTTGCGCCGAGTTCGGCCTGCACAATTCGGTTCCCATCTACTCCGGCGGGTTGGGAATCCTGGCCGGGGACCACTGCAAGTCGGCCTCCGACCTCGGCGTGCCGCTGGTGGGCGTCGGCCTGTTCTACACTCGCGGCTACTTCGATCAGCGGCTGCGGATCGACGGCTGGCAGGAGGACGCGGACGAAACCTTCGACCCCGCCACCACCCCACTCGCTCCGGTGCGCGGGCCCGCGGGGGAGCTCTACCTCACCACGGTGCAGGCCTCGGGGCGTACGGTCCATGTCGGCGCGTGGAAGGCGACCGTGGGACGAATCCCGGTCTATCTGCTCGACACCGACCTGGAAGAGAACGATCCCGCCGACCGACAGGTCCTGAGACAACTCTACGCCGGAGGACCCGAGCTGCGGCTGCGGCAGGAGTGGATCCTCGGCGTCGGTGGCGTGCGGGTGCTTCGCACCCTCGGCATTCAGCCGGCCGGCTGGCATGCCAACGAAGGACACGCGGCGTTCATGTTTCTCGAGCGGCTGCGGGAGCTCACGCGCCAGGGTGTTTCACTGAATGAGGCCGTGCGGCGGGTGCGGGCCACCAGTTTGTTCACCACCCACACTCCGGTGCCGGCAGGTCACGACGTCTTCTCCCACGAACAGGTCGAGCGGTGTGCCGGCCGGCTGTGGGAAGAGATGGGTGTGAGGCGCTCGGATCTCCTTGCGCTCGGGCGGAATCCCGCGGCCGCTGAGCGCACCTTTCATATGACCGCCGCCGCCATCCGGCTCTCGGGCCGGGTGAACGGCGTGGCGGCGCGGCACGGGGAGGAGACCCGCAGGATCTGGGGCGACCTCTGGCCCCGGCGCGAGCCATCGCGACTCCCGATCGTCCACGTGACCAACGGCGTCCATCTCGGCACCTGGATGGCGCAGCCCCTCAAGGATTTCCTGGACCGCAGCCTCGGGGCGGGATGGTCCCGCATGGCGGACGACCAGCAGCCCTGGGACCGCGTGTTGTCGCTCGATTCTGCCGCGCTGTGGGAGGTGCATCTCCGGCTCAAGGCGTTTCTGCTCAATTTCATCCGCGAGGAAGCGCGCGACCGCTGGGCCGCGTACTGGCGGGAGCCGGCGCACGTGGTGGGCGCCGGCACCTTGCTCTCCTCGGGTGCCCTGACCATCGGCTTCGCCCGGCGATTCGCCACCTACAAACGGGCGGATCTCATCTTTCGCGATCGAGACCGGCTGCGGCGGCTGCTCGTCAACCGGCGGCAACCGGTACAGATCATCTTCGCCGGAAAGGCGCATCCCGCCGACGAGCCGGGAAAGAAGATCCTGCAGGAGATCCATGCGTTCACCCGGGACCCTTCCTTCGAAGGACGCATCGCCTTTCTGGAAGACTACGAAATGCATCTGGCGCACCGGCTGGTGCAGGGCGTGGACCTCTGGCTCAACCTGCCGCGGCCCCCGCTCGAGGCGTGTGGCACGAGCGGCATGAAAGCGGGGCTGAACGCGGTGCCCCAACTCTCCACCGCCGATGGTTGGTGGGCGGAGGCGTACAACGGAATGAACGGATGGCTGATTCCGCCCGCTCCTGCCGGCGTAGATCCCGATGCCTTCGACGCGGAGCAGTTCTACCGGCTGCTGGAAACCGAAGTCGTTCCGCTGTTCTACGACCGCGGTGAGCGGCGCGTGCCGGTCGCGTGGGTGGAGCGCATGAAGCAGGCGTTGCGGGTAACCGGAGAGCGGTTCACGGCCAACCGGATGGTTCGCGAGTACGCCCGCGGGTGTTACCTGCCCTGGCTCCGGGGCGAGCCATTCAACGACGATCCCCCAGTCGCGTGAAGGCTAGCTTCGCTTGCCGTCTCCGCCCAACTCACGCTTCGCCTGTAACCAGTCCTCCAGCTCGTGGCCGGGCTCGCCGCCGCGGAGTTGCGAGATCTCGTAGGCGCGCTCGCGGATCTCGCTCTCACTCGGCTCCGTGCCTGCCGGAGTCTTTTTCCCGGCGGCTTTGGCAGATCCTTTTTTCTTCCGCTCTGTGGGCATGGAGTAGTCCTTTGTAGTGAGCGTTAGTCTCCCATGCTGATTCCCAACTCCCTCGCGGTCGTCACCGTGTCGCTGTCGGGGCGGACCAGCCGCAGTCCGGTCACCGCCTGGCTGAGCGGCACGGTCGAGATTCCACCGGTGCCGAAGGACACCATGGTCTCAAGATGGCCGTCGGCCACGGCCCGGACCGCGGCCGCGCCCAGCCGGAGAGCGAGCAGCCGGTCGAACGTGGTCGGGCCGCCCCCGCGCTGGAGGTGGCCCAGGGTGAGGGTCCGCGTTTCCTTGCCGGTCCGCTCCGCGATGGCACGTGCCACCGGTTCGGCGATACCACCCAGTCGCTCGACGGTTCCGGCGCCGGCCGCCTCCCGGATGACGGCGCTGCCGCCGCGCGGTAGCGCACCTTCGGCCACCACCACGATGCTGAAGCGCCGGCCCTCGCGCTCGCGCCGCTGAATCTTCTGCCCCACGCTCTCGAGATCGAACGGGATCTCGGGAATCAGAATGACGTCGGCGCCGCCCGCCAGGCCGGCATGCAGCGCGATCCACCCGGCATTCCGCCCCATCACTTCCACGACCATGACGCGTTCGTGGCTCTCGGCCGTCGAATGCAGCCGGTCGATCGCTTCACTGGCGATCGACACCGCCGTGTCGAACCCGAACGACGCCGCTGTTCCGTTCAGGTCGTTGTCGATGGTCTTGGGGATCCCGACCACGTGGAGCCCCTTGCGCGAGAGATCCAGTCCGATGCGCAAGGTGCCGTCGCCGCCCACCAGGATGAGCACGTCCATGCCGAGCTTCCGGCACTTTTCGATCACTTCATCCGAGCGGTCGACTTCGGCGGTGCTACCGCGCGCGTCGGTCTCGGCCCACCGGAACGGATTCCCCCGGTTGGTCGTGCCCAGGATGGTCCCGCCCAGGTGGGCGATGCCACGTACGTCCGCGCGCGTGAACAGCGTCGGCTCGGGCCCGTCCAGCAGGCTGGCGAACCCCCGGCGGATTCCGAGCACCTCCCAATCGCGATGGAGCGCCGAGAGAACCACGCCGCGAATCGCCGCGTTCAGGCCCGGTGCGTCACCGCCGCCGGTGGAGACACCAACCCGCAAGGGACTCCCCCTTGGCTATTCGAACTCCCAATAATGATCACGGCGACCTTCAGAAACCGGCCAGGTTCGCACGAAAGAACATTCATGAAAGGCCCTCCCTTCGAAAGTACGCCCCATCCCGCTCCCCCTTCCAGTACCGCGGGGCGCGAACCGGCGTCCGGCATAGCGAAAACCACTATATGGCGCGGCCCCGCCCCGGCCAGTACGTTGGGGTGTTCACGCTCATGACCGAATCCGAGATTCCCCGCGCGCCCTCGGCTCCCGCTTCACGGTCGATCGTACTCGCCGCTTCCGCTCCCGAAGTCCAGAAGCTCGAGCAGAAGTACCGCGACATGGTGGAGCGCGCGCCCATCGGGGTGTACGAGTCGGTTCCCGACGGCCGACTCCTCACCGCGAATTCCGCCCTCGCCCGCATGCTGGGATACGACTCCGTGGCCGAGCTGCTCCAGACCAACCTCTCGGCGATCTACGCCAATCCGCGCGAGCGCGAATTGCTGGTGGCGGCATTCGAGCGGGTCGGCACCTCCGCCGATCTCGAGCTCCAGTGGAAGCGGAAGGATGGCCAGCCCGTCTGGGTCCAGGTCAACGCGCACACGGTGGTCCACCCGGCTGACGGCTCGCTCCGCTTCGAAGGGTTCGTGCGGGATATCACCGTCCGCCGGCGCACGGAGCAGGAGCTGCGCGCGCATCGGGAGGAGTTGGGCGCCCTCTCCCAACGCCTCATCGAAGTACAGGAAACCGAGCGCCGCTCCCTCGCCCGCGAGCTGCACGATGAAGTAGGCCAGCTCCTCACCGCCCTCAAGCTCACCCTGCAGGCGGTGCAGCGCTCCCGCTCGATGGCCCGCACCCGCGCGCTGGTGCGCGAGGGACTCGGCCTCCTGGACCAGTGCCTCCAGCAGGTCCGTTCGCTCTCCCTCGAGCTGCGACCCTCGCTGCTGGACGATCTCGGCCTCGGTCCCGCGCTGCGGTGGTATCTGGACCGCCAGTCCGAGCGGGCCGGATTCGCCGCGCACCTGGAAGACCAGCTCAATGACCGCCGGCTGCCCAGCGAGGTCGAGACCACCTGCTATCGGGTGGCGCAGGAAGCGCTCACCAACGTCGCCCGGCACGCGCGCGCCAGAGAGGTCCGCGTCACGCTCGCCCAACGGGATGGCCACGTGCAGCTCCGTATCCGCGACGATGGGGTCGGCTTCGATGTCGCGCACGGGCGGGAACGTGCCGCCGCCGGTGAGTCCCTGGGGCTGCTGAGCATGGAGGAGCGAGTCTCGTTGGCGGGCGGCACGTTTGAAGTGCGCTCGACCCCGGGGAGCGGCAGCGAGGTCCGGGTCGAGCTCCCGATAGGTCCCGCCGGAGCGGGTAGGGTGCCATGACCCAGGCGATGAAAGTGCTCCTCGCCGAAGACCACACGCTGGTTCGCGCGGGAATCCGTTCGTTGCTCGCGGAGCTGCCCTGGGTGCAGGTGGTGGGCGAGGCGTCGGACGGCAGAGAGGCGCTCCGCCAAGTTGCCGAGCTCCAGCCCGACCTGGTTCTCATGGATATCACCATGGCCGGCCTCAACGGTCTCGACGCCACCGAGCGCATCGCGCAGGATCACCCCTCGGTTCGGGTCATCATTCTGTCGATGCACGCCAGCGAAGAGTATGTCCGGCGGGCGCTGATCGTCGGGGCCGCCGGCTACGTCTTGAAGGACGCGGAAAAAGAAGAGCTCGAGTTGGCGCTCAAATCGGTGGCCCGCGGCGGGACCTATCTCAGCCCGCAGGTCTCCCGCCCCGTGATCTCGGACTACACCGAGCGCACCAGCCGGCACTCGCTCGAACGGCTCACCGCCCGCCAACGAGAGATTCTCCAGCTCATCGCCGAAGGCAACTCCACCAAGGACATTGCCCAGAACCTCGGGCTTTCGGTAAAGACCGTGGAGACACACCGCGCACAGCTCATGGCGCGGCTCGACATTCATGACATAGCCGGGTTGGTGCGCTACGCGATCCGCGCCGGCATCGCGAGCTCGGACGCGTGACGGGGTGGATGGGATGTGGCGGGACGTCCACGTGGCGTGCGGCCAACAATCGTTGCGCCGGCGCCACGATGGACACGAACCAGACCACCCTGGGGATGGCGCCCGTGCAACAAGCCGCGCCGCTCTGCCGAAACCAAGACCCCACGCTGGTGTACGCCCCAGCTAAACGTCGTAACGGACGAATGCTCTTGCACTTGGACGGTAGTCCACGGTTTAGGTTGGAACGATGACCGACCGCATCCGTATCGGAGAATTAGCAGAAGAAGCGGGGGTCTCCCGCGATACGATCAGGTTCTACGAACGGGCTGGTCTCTTGCCCAAGCCGCGTCGGACGGCGACGCGGCACCGCGTGTACGATCACGATGTCGCGCTACAAATTCGCTTCATTCGCCGCGCACAAGACCTCGGGTTGACCCTGGACGATATCCGCCAGCTGATCGAGCTGAGGGAGTCGGCCGGGGAAGGAGTTCCACGCGGAGTGGCCGAGATTCTGCGTGCCCGGCTTCAGACGGTGGAAACGCGCATCTCGAATGACGAGGCGTATCGCGAGCGTCTCGCCCTGGCCATTCAGCGAGCAGAGAGCGCCGAAGGCCAATCGTTCTTCGCGGAGCTGGGGGCTGATGGCGACCACAACCTCAAGGAGGCCTGAAGAAAAGACCGAGCGGGGACTGCTTCGTGTATTGCTGGTCGAAGACGAGCCGGATGATGCCGAGCTGATCATACGTGAATTGCGCCGTGCCGGACTGGGATTCCGGTGGATTCGAGTAGACACCCGGCCCGACTATCTGGAAGCGCTGCGAGACCCTCCCGACGTCGTCCTTTCCGATCATACCCTGCCGCAGTTTTCCGCCATCGAGGCGTTGCGGCTGCTCCGGCAGCAGGGTTCCGACATCCCCTTCATTCTGGTGACCGGTACCCAGTCGGAGCAGGTGGCCGCGCAATGCCTCAAAGAGGGCGCCGACGACTACCTGCTCAAGGGCAACCTCCACCGGTTGCCCGCGGCCATCGCCAATGCGGTGCGGCGCCGCGAGGCTGAGCACGCCCGCATGCGCGCCGAGCAGGAGCGGCGCCAGACCGCCGAGCGCTACCGGGTCATCTCCGAAGTGGCCTCGGATTTTGCGTACGCCGCCCGGGTGGAGCCCGACGGCAAGATCTCGCTCGAGTGGGTGACCGACGCCTTCACCCGGGTTACCGGCTACAGCTCCGGCGACTCGCTGGGCGGATTTACCGGCCGCCTGCTGCCCATTCATCCCGATGATTACGCGGCCGCGAGGGCGCACATCGAGCGCTTGCTCGCCGGGCACCCCGATGCCCGCGAATTCCGGATCCTGACCCGGAGCGGGGACGCGCGCTGGCTCGCGGTGCGCGCGCGGCCGGTCTGGGACGGTGCGCGCCTCCGCGTGACGCGGATCTACGGCGCGGCGCGTGATATCACCGAGCGCCAGCGCGCCGAGGTCGCGTTGCATCGCACCGCGGACCTGCTCCAGGCCATCGTCAATTCTTCGCCCTTCGCGATCGTGGCCTACGATCTCGATAACCGGATCCAGATGTGGAACGCGGCGGCGGAAAGGATGTTCGGGTGGACGGCGAGTGAAGTGCTCGGGTCAGAGCCGCCGCACCGGGTGCCGGCGGAGGGGGTCGAATTCCGGGAACTTCGCCGCCGGGTATTGGCCGGGGAGAGCGTGCGCGACGTGGAGGCGCGACGCCACAAGCGGGACGACGGCGAGCTGGACGTCACCATCTCCGCCGATCCGCTCCGTGATGCCAGCGGCAAGCTGATCGGCTGGGTAAATCTGCTTACCGACATTACCGAACGGAAACGCGCCCGGGAGCAGCTCGAGGAGCAGCGCCACGACCTGGCGGAAGCTCAGGAACTGGCCCACGTCGGCAGCTGGGTATGGGATATCAAGACCGGCGTGGCCCGCTGGTCGGCGGAGCTGGCTCGCATCCACGGGCTGGAGCCACGCGAGACCGAAACCGTGCGCGAGGCAGTATTGGAGCGTATTCACCCGGACGATCGCGCCCGCGTCGCCGAGCTGATCGATACGGCCTTGCGGGACAAGGCCGGCTTCGCGTTTCAGTATCGCATCGTGCGGCCGGATGGGACGGAACGAATCCTGCAGACGCGGGGCGAGGTGGTAGTGGATAGTGCGGGTCAACCCATCAGGATGCGCGGTGCTGCGCAGGACATCACTGAACAGAGCCAGGCACTCCAGGCCGTGGAAGCCGGACGGGAAGAGCTGCGCCAGCTCGCCCGCCGCCTGCAGCAGATCCGGGAGGAAGAGCGCGCCCGCATTTCCCGGGAGATCCACGACGAGCTGGGCCAGTGCCTCACCGGTCTCAAGATGGATCTTGCCTGGGTGGGCACCAAGCTCAAACCGGGCCAGGAACCGCTGCGCGAGAGAAACGACGCCATGATCGGCCTGGTGGATTCCACGATCGATACCGTTCGCCGCATCGCGGCCGAGCTGCGCCCGGGCTTGCTGGACGACCTCGGCCTGCAGGCGGCCATGGAATGGCAGGCCAACGAGTTCACCCGGCGAGCCGGGGTGGACGTGACGCTGGAGCTGGAGGCCGGCGATGGCTCCCTGCCCCCCGAGGTCTCCACCGCCATCTTCCGCATCTTCCAGGAAGCGCTGACCAACGTGGCGCGGCATGCCTCCGCGCATCACGTGACCGCACGGCTGGCCCGGGACGAAGGGGCGCTGCTGCTGTCCGTCCATGACGACGGGCGCGGCCTGTCCGAGGCTGACCGGCCCGGCCGGCGGTCCCTGGGCATACTCGGCATGCGCGAGCGCGCGCGAGCCTTGGGCGGCGATGTCACCGTCAACGGCGCGCCGGACCAAGGCACCACCGTGACCGCGCGGATACCGGTCTCATCTTACCTATGATCAAGATTCTGATTGCGGACGATCATCCGGTCGTCCGCGAAGGCCTCCGCCGCATTCTCAGCGAGAACCGCGATTTTTCGCTGGTCGGCGAAGCGAAAAACGGCACCGAAACCGTCGATCTGGTCGGCAAGACCCAGCCCGACGTCCTGCTGCTCGATCTGGCCATGCCCGGTCCCGGATTTCTGGAAGTGCTGGAGCGGCTCAAGACCGCCCGCCCCACCACGAAGGTGCTGGTGATCTCGGCGCACGCTGAAGATCAGTACGCGCTTCGGGTGCTCAAGGCCGGCGCGGCGGGATACCTCAGCAAGGATCACACGCCCCAGGAGCTGGTCGGGGCCGTTCGGCAAGTGGTCAAGTCGGGGCGATACGTGAGCCCCAGGCTCGCCGAGCAGTTTGCCGCCGAGATGACCGGCGAACGTCCCGGATCGAATCATTCCAAGCTGTCCAACCGGGAATATCAGATTCTCTGCCTCATTGGCGCCGGCAAGAGTGTGAAGGAAATCGCGGGACAGACGTCGCTGAGCCCCAAGACCGTGAGCACCTATCGCACCCGGTTGATGGAAAAGCTCAGGTTGAAGACCACGGCTGATGTGATCCGGTATGCGGTGGAGAATGGACTCGTCGCGTAAAGAGGTCTTGGGGCTTGGGTGTTAAGTCTTGGGTGTCAGGAACATGTTTGCCATGCGGCCCGCGACCATAGTGCCAAGCGGCGAAGACCTAAGACCCAAGACCCAAGAACCCCTCATCCTCATTTCTGTAGGTCTCCCACCGACACATTTTCACCCACACTGAGGACGCGGCACGGCTGCCACAGCCTATGTCCCGGCCTCGTTCCCGCCCGCTAGGTTTGCCCCCAGCCTGAAGATGCTCGACCAATCTCTTTTCCCGGGATCCAGCGCCGTGGTTGCCAACCGCCCACAGCCCCACCACCCGACCGATGGGACCGCGGAGTCCGCCGAATCCTGGGCCGAGCTGCTGGTGGTCGTCGTGGAGGATTCCACCATCGTTCGCGAGCGGCTCATTCGCCTGCTGACCGCGGTCGACAACGTCAAAGTGGTCGCCGAGGCCGCCACCGCGGAGGTGGCGATTCAGAAGATCGCCGAGCTTCAACCGCACCTGGTCACCCTCGATCTGCGGCTGGAGGGGGGGACCGGCTTCGACGTTCTGCGCGCGCTGGAACGGATGGATCGCAAGCCGTGCGTCGCGGTGCTCACCAACTACGGTGATGCGCAGTCCCGGCGCGAGTGTCTGGCCCTGGGGGCCGACTTCTTCTTCGACAAGTCGCTCGAGCTGGGGGATTTGAAGACTGTGCTCACTCACCTCGCCGCATCTGCTCGCGCCGGCGTCCGCTGGCAGGATCGCAAGACCGACTAGTGCCGATCGGGAAGGCCCCTGTCCTTCCTCGCTGATCGGTGCATAATTCCCGCATCCCGGTCCAATCGATTCCCGTTCGCTTTGGACGCACGTGACCAGACGACCGCGCCGCCCCAAGCGGAAACCCGCACGCCATGCTTCGGTCGGTCCCGATCTCCAGCGCACGCTGGCGAGCATCGGGGCCGGGCCTATCACGCTGATCGACGCCACCGGCATGATCCTCTACACCAGCCCGGCCGTTCTGCGGCTCCTCGGCTACGAGCCCGCCGAACGTGAAGGGCAATCGGTGATGGAGATCATCCATCCGGATGACCGGGACCGGGCGCAGCATGCTTTCGCGGATCTGGCCGGCCAGCCGGGCATGGGGATGACGGCCGACGTTCGCTGCCGCCGGAAAGACGGCACCTACCGGACGCTCGAGGTGGTCGCGCTCAATCGCCTGGCCGACCCCGAAATCCAGGCGATCGTGACTACCTACCGCGACGTCACCGAGCGGCGCCAGCTCGAGCAGCGGGTCAGGGCGTCCGAAGAGCGCTATCGGCTGCTGTTCAATGAAAACCCGATGCCGGGATGGGTGGTGGACCGGCAGACGCTTGCGTTCCTCGCGGTCAACCAGGCTGCCATCGAGAAATACGGCTACACGGAAGAGGAATTCCTCTCCATGACCGTAGCCGACATCCGGCCGTCCGCCGAGGTGATTCGCCCCGATGCCAACGTCGCTCCCGTCTCTCCTACCAGCGCGCCGCCCGGATTCAATCTCGTTCCCGGCGTTCGACGTCATCGAACGAAGGACGGCCAGTGGATCGACGTGGAGGTCTTCCAGCGCCCCATCTCGTTCGACGACCACCCTGCATTACTGGTGCTGGTCAACGACATCACCGAGAGGCGGCGCGCCCAGGCAACGCTCGCCGAGCGCGAGATGCTGCTGGAAGCGATCGTGGAGGCCTCGCCGGAATGTCTCAAGGTGGTCGCCTCGGACGGAACGGTGTTGCAGATGAATCGGGCCGGTCTCGCGATGCTCGACGCCACCTGCATGGAGGAATTGCCCCGGTCCATCATCGAGTTGGTGGCGCCGGAGCACCGGCCGGGCTTCCAGGCCATGGCCGCGCGGGTATTCGCGGGTCAGTCCGCGCAGCTCGAGTTCGAGGTCATCGGTCTCAAGGGCTCGCGCCGCTGGGTGGAAAGCCACGCCATGCGGCTGGAGTATCCCGGCCGGGGCGACCCGGTGATGGTGGCGGTTACCCGCGACATCACCAAACGCAAACAGGCGGAAGACGCCTTGCGGGAGAGCGAGAAGCTCTACCGGACCCTGTTCGAAAGCGCGCCGCTGGGGCTGGGGATCGCCGACACCGACGGCACCCTGCTCGCCTTCAACGATGCGATCCGCGCCCCGGGCGGGTACTCGGAAGCCGATATCCGCGCCATCGGGAACGTCGCGCGTCTCTATGCCGATTCTGCCGAACGCGATCGCCTGCTGGCCAAGTCGCGCGCCGAAGGCCGGTTGCACCGTGAGCCGGTGCAGTTTCTCCGCCAGGACGGCAGCAAGTACGATGCCCTGATGAGCCTCGAGCCGGTTCAAATCGGCGGCCGCCACGGTTGGTTGGCCGTGGTCGAAGACGTGAGCCAGCAGAAGCGGGCCGAGGCGGCGGAGCTGCAGGCGGAAGAACGCTATCTGACGTTCTTCGCCCATTCCGATGAAGCATTCTGGCGGATCGAGTTTCGCGAGCCGTGTCCCATCACGTTGCCGGAAGAGGAGCAGATCGAGCACTTCTACCGGCATGCGTACCTGGCTGAAGGCAACGATGCCATGGCCCGGATGTACGGCTATGCCTCTTCCGCGGAGATGGTCGGGAGAGGTTTCGAAGAGGTGCTGCGGCGGGATGACCTTGCCAGCCTTGCCGCGTTGCGGGACTTGATCCGTTCCGGCTACCAGCAGACCAACGTGGAAGTTCGCGAGCGCGACCGGATGGGCGCGGCCAAGATCTTTTCCCGGAGTCTGGTGGGGATCGTCCAGAAAAACGCACTGCAGCGAATCTGGGGAACGCAGCAGGACATCACCGAACACCGGCGAATGGAGGACCAGCTCCGCCAGGCACAGAAGATGGAAGCGATCGGGCAACTAGCCGGCGGAGTGGCGCACGACTTCAACAACCTGCTCACCGCCATGCTCGGGTCGGCCGAAATGCTGCTGGCCGGCCTGGGCCCCGCCGATCCGCGGCTGGAAGACGCCAGCGACATCAAGCAGGCGGCGTCGCGCGCGGCCGCGCTGACCCGACAGCTCCTCGCCTTCGGCCGGCGGCAAGTGCTGAAGCCGCAGGTGCTCGACTTGAACCGGGTAGTATCCGACATGCAGCGGCTGCTGCGGCGCTTGATCCCGGAAGACATCGAGCTGGTGACCCGCCGCGCCGAGGATCTGTGGTTGGTGTTGATGGATCGGAGCCAGCTAGAGCAGGTCCTGGTGAACCTGGTCGTGAACGCCCGCGATGCCATGCCGGACGGTGGCGTGATCATGATCGAGACCGGGAACCTGGACCTCGATGCGTCCTTCGCCACGCGAAATCCCGGTGCCGCCGCCGGTCCCCATGTCAGCCTCACGGTCCGCGACACGGGCCACGGAATGGATGCGGAGACGCGAGCGCACATCTTCGAGCCGTTCTTCACCACCAAGGAAGTCGGCAAAGGCACCGGGCTGGGCCTCGCGACGGTCTATGGAATCGTGAAGCAGAGCGGGGGCTACATCACGGTACAGAGCGAGCTCCGGGTGGGGACTTCGTTTCAGATTTACCTTCCGCGCTGCCCCGAAGGCGTGATACCGGCCGAGCCCGCCGCTACCGGCGTGGCGGAAGCGGAAACGACCGAGCCGGTCGCGGACCTCCGGGGAGGCACCGAAACGATTCTCATCGCCGAAGACGAAGAGCGGATTCGCATCTCGGCCAAGCGGATCCTGGAGTACTACGGATATCGGGTACTGCTCGTCCCCGACGGGCAGGCCGCGCTGGAGCTCCTGGACCAGACCCCGGTCGACCTGGTGGTGTCCGACGTGGTCATGCCTCGCATGAACGGTCCCCAGCTCTACCAGGCCGTCCGCGAGCGAGGCAGTGCGGTCAGGTTTCTCTTCACCAGCGGCTACGTCGGACGCGAGGGCCGCAGCGACGTGAAGATCGATCCCACCGTGCCGTTTCTGCCGAAGCCCTGGACGGTGAACGAGCTGGTGACGACGGTGAGAAGGATACTGGACGTGAAGACATAAGCGGAACGTGGTGCGTGGTGCGTGGACTTGCATCGTCCGCCCCCACGCACCACTCACCACTCACCTTCTATACCACCGCCTCTTTTGCCTCGCCTCCCCGGTCCGTCCCGGCGACGGCCACGATTCCGTCGCAACGCGCGCAGATCACCCCCCGCTCGTCCACCAGCTCCGCGGTCGAGAAGACCAGGTTGGTGCCGGCGCGAACCGCGCGGGCGAGGGTCTCGAAACGGTCGCCCAGGACCGGGCGGAGGAACTGAATCGATAGCTGTGCGACCCCAGCCCGCCGGCCACGGGTGTGCACGTATCCGGAGAGGCCGATCACCAGGTCGAACACTCCCGCGATGGTGGCACCGTTCACCGCCTCGGTTCCCAGGCCGCCCCGGTGATGGGGGCGGATGGGATCGACCACGCAGCGCACCACTCCCGCCGTGCGGAGATCCACCTTCACCCCCATGTGATGCATGCCGGGGTGATCGTTCCATCGGTGCTCGAAGTCGGCGATTTCGGCGGGGGAGAGCCACTCGGCCATCAGAGCTCCATTGTTCGATGAGAGCAATGAAAAGCGTGAAGAGTGAAGCGTGCAGAGTGAAGAGTAAAACGGCGCCGCCCCGATTGCTAACGGGTCTGCCTTACCCTTCCCTCTTCACTCTCAACTCTTCACGCTTTTGTGGTAATCTGAATGCATGGCTCCAAAGGTCATCGTTATTGGTGCCGGCTTCGGCGGCCTGCAGTGCGCCAAGAAGCTCGCCCAGAAGCCGGTCGATGTGCTGGTGATCGACCGGAACAACTACCATCTGTTTACCCCGCTGCTGTATCAGGTCGCGAGCTCCCTGCTGGACCCGAGCGACATCGCCTACCCCGTCCGCGCCGCGTTTCGTCGCGCGCGCAACGTGCGTTTCCGGGTGGGCGAAGTGACCGGCATCGACTTCGCCCACCAAGAGGTGCGGACGGCCGACGGAGATGCTCTTCCTTACGACTATCTGGTGATCGCGGCGGGCAGCACCGACAATTTTTTCGGCCTTACGTCCGTCGAGAATGTCGCGCTCGGCCTCAAGGATCTGCCGCACGCCGTCACCCTCAGGACCCACGTGATCCGCGCGTTTGAAACCGCCGCCCGGGAGATCGATCCCGCGGCCCGGGCAGCATGGCTGACGTTCGTGGTCGTCGGTGCGGGACCGACCGGCGTGGAATACGCCGGTGCGCTGAGCGAGCTGATTCATCGGGTGCTGGCGCGCGACTACCCCGAGCTCGATCTCTCCGCGGTGCGCATCATCCTGATCGAAGCCCAGCATCAGGTGCTTCCCGCCTTCCCGCCCCACCTCGGCCTGGATGCGCGGCGCCGGCTCGAGAAGATGGGGGTGGACGTCCGCCTCGGAGTTCGGGTACTGGATGCCACGGAGCGCGGCGTGCGCCTCTCCAGCGGAGAAGAGGTCGGGTGCCGGACGCTGGTGTGGGCCGCCGGAGTCAAGCCGGAAACCGTGGCACCGGGGGGCGTCCTGCCCCGGACGCGCTCGGGCCGGATGGCGGTGGACCAGACACTCCGCGTTCCCGGCCATCCCAACGTGTTCGCGATCGGTGATATCGCGGGCGTGGTCCAGGATGGGCGCGAGCTCGCGATGATGTCGCCCCAGGCGATGCAAGAGGGGCGCTACGTCGCGCGTGCCATCGTGAAGCTCACGCGAGGCAAGCCCGTAGCGGCATTCCGGTATCGCGACAAGGGCATCATGGCCACCATCGGCCGCCATGCCGCGGTGGCGCAGGTGGGGAAGCTCTCCTTCAGGGGCCCGATCGGGTGGCTGGTATGGCTGGTGCTTCACCTCTACTACATCACGGGATTCCGCAACCGCTTGGTCGTCTTTTGGAGCTGGATGTGGAATTACATCTTCTACGACCGGCCGATACGGCTGCTGACTGGAAGCACGGATCACACGGATACACGCGAGTGAACACGGATGCCTAGCACTAGTTCGTGCGGCCCTGGACGACCGCGCAATAGGCGCCCCGTGCCCTCGGCCTGCCCAGCCCAAGCCATGCGAAAAACTTACGCCTTGCAAGAAATCTGGTCCCACCGGCCTCAACGGCCGCCGCCACCGGATCGGTCAACCAACGCTTCAGCGCACGGCGATTCAGCGCCACCCATTCCTCCGTTCTCGGGATGTCGGCCGCCAGGCGACCCGCGCTGACGAGTGCGTCGCCTCGCCGAGGGGTCCACGCCGAAGAATGCCTCGCGTGGGTTGTCGCAGGCGCCGGCGATGATCGCCGCGATCAGTTGCCAGCGCTCGGCGGGGGCAAGGGTCGTGTCACCCACGAAGCGCAGTCCCGTCGGCGATACCGGATCGGACATCAGGAAACGATCCCGGCGCCAGGAATTCGCCATTCGGTCACGAAGTTCCCGGGCGGTGCTCGCGAGATCGCTCGCTTCCACGATGAGATTCGCGTCATCCGTCAGTCGCCCGATATGGTCGATGTCGGGGCTTGCGGACTCGATGATTTCGATGCCGACGAGGCTTTGACCGACGAGCGGGGTGCGCAAGAAGTACCTGCCGGCGGCCAGATTCTCGCGCAATCGCAGCAAGGCAGTCGCTTTGTCTCCCCGTGCCAGCGCCTGCGCGGCGGCGGCCTGGTTCCGAGTGGCGAGTCCCTGCGCGCCCGCCAGGTAGTTCGCCGAGCTGGGATGGTTCTGCGCCCGTGGTAAGACCCAGGGATTGGATATGCCGGGAAACCCCGAGCGATATTGCCAGAGGACGGGGGGCGGTGCTGCCGCGAATCGTCGCCACAATCTCAGCTGTAAACCGTCATCCATCGCCTCGCCCACGCCGCTGGTGTCGACGTCCCAGGCGGCAGGAAGAGAGTCGTTCCGCGTCCAGACGACGGTCAGGAGTCGGGCGGCGTCGAGATCCGGCCGCGCCGCCAACGGCAGGTGCGAAGCGGCGGACAGCAGCGAGTCAACCGCCTGCCAGCCGCGGGGACGCAGGCTGTCGACCGTTCGTGCCACGATCCAGGCCGACGCGCCCTTTCTCTCGTTCGCGGCGATGACTACTTCGAGCAACATCCCCGCTGCCAGGAGGGCCAAAGTGAAAACTGTCGCGCAGACCGCGATGGTGGGGATGATCCAGAGCACCGGTCGCGGAACCAGCCGAGGCTTGGTGACGGCCCGGCGCCCGACCAAGTCGAGCCAGCCCGTCACGAGTTCACTCTTGACGGCCGGGAGAGACTTCGCCTCGAAGAGGGATTCGCCTCGCCGGCCACGGCGACGAACTCTTGCTTCCGGGCGCGCGCAGGCGAGGATCGCGATCATGCCGACCAGCGCCGGTACTACCAGGCTCAGGACTTCGACAGTTGACACGAACGTGGTGCTGCCTCCTCCCGGGCCGCCGAGCCACTGCGCTGCCCGAAACCACAACCACGGGGCGGCGAGTGCGAAGGAGACGGTGCCCAGCGCGAACGCGGCGCGCAGATGACGGAGCCGGAGCAATTGCTGGCGCTCCCCGTCGCTTACCAGCGCGTATACTCCGGTGCGGTTCAGCAAGGCGCCCGTATCGGGGTGGCTGTCCAGGGCCACGTCGAGCAGCACCGGCCATGGATAGCCGGACCGTCGGGCCCAATGCAGCCGGCTCGCCAACCGCCAGGCACGAAATGCCACGATGACCACTAGGACCAGGGCCACATCCACGATCACCATGACGATGATGGCCCAGACATATACGGTATCCGTGTCGTCGGTCCGTACCGGAAGGGTCGCGTCGATGGCCGCCTTGAAGCCCTTCCAGATACCGGAGCCTTCCGGCTGGTTCCAGCAGCACAGCATGCTGGTGGTAGGCTGAACCAGAAGGTGAACGAACAGCACTAGTCCGAGAGCGGCGAGGAGTCCCAACGTCCGGAGGAGCCGCGCACCCAGGCCACGGAGCCGCTCCAGCCCGGGCGGGGGCCATTCAATGATCGTCCCGCCCGCCGGCAGGAGTGCGCGGGCGACATCGGCGGCGCTGGGACGCTGGAGCGGGTCCTTGGCCAGGCAGCGGTTGACCAGGTCCGCCAATTGCGGGTCCAGATCACCCCGCAGCGAGTGAAGGTCAGGCGGCGCCTCCTTCATGTGCGCCGCGATCAGACCCATGGCGCTGGATTCGATGAAGGGAGGCCTTCCGGTGGCGAGCTCGAACGCCACCACACCCAGACTGTAGACATCGCTCCGGTCGGTGACCGCATCGCCCGCGGCCTGCTCCGGACTCATGTACATCGGCGTTCCGATGGAGGTGCCGGTGGCGGTGAGCTTCTCCTCGCCACGCACTTTACGCTTCTCGAGCACCGCACTGATCCCAAAGTCGAGCACCACGGCTCGACCACTCTCCTGATCGAGCATGATGTTGCCGGGCTTGATGTCACGGTGGACCAGACCGTGAGCGTGCGCGGTCGCGAGCGCGGACGCCACCTCACCGACGATGCGCCGGACGCGCGGCTCGGGGAGAGCCTCGCCCTCGTGTAGCACACCCTGCAGGGTGGGACCTTCGACGAACTGCATCACCAGATAGGGAACGCCGGACGGTGCCAACTCGCCCACCTGGTAGACGCTCACGACGTGCGGATGCGAGACCGCCGCGGCGGCTTCGGCTTCACGGGTGAACCGTGCCCGCGCGACCGGATCCTGCGCCAACGCATGCGTCAGCACCTTGATCGCCACCGAGCGCTTGAGGGCCGGGTCTCGCCCGAGATAGACCGACCCCATGCCGCCGGCGCCCAGGGGCCGCAGCACATGGATTCCGGGCGCCAGTGCGGTGCGGAGCTCGGCCAGTGTTCCGTCACCATCGGGTGGGGGGGCAGTGGGGTCCGCCGCTATCAGCGGCATCCCGCACTGGCGGCAGAAGGTGTCCGTCGGGTCGAGTGGCGACTCACAGGATGAGCAACGAAGCCCGTCGGTCATCGGTCATCCGAGTTGAGGACGTGACGTGGCGGTCAAGGGACCGCACTAACTTGCGTCGCAGCGGCAGAGCGGGGGAGTGCGCGGCCTAATCGTCCACCTCCCAGTCCTGATCCTCCTTGTCTTCCCTCCACCGGGCACGGAACGATCTGGTCGACCTCAGCCGTTTGAATAGGTGTTGCCCAACAGCATCTGCACGCCGGCCGCTTTCAGGTCGAACGGCGACAGGGCCTTTACCGTTCCCTGAGTGCCCACGGGCATGAAGGCGGGCGTCTCCACCACGCCGTGGGGGAGCGTGAGGTGGCCGGCGCGGGCGGCGCCGGACTTTGCATGGAGGGTGAATTCGAACACGGCCTCACCCCTGTCCCCTCTCCCCTTCGCTCCGCTCAGGGCGGCGCCTTACGGGAGAGGGGAACCGAGGCCCATGGCTGGTTGTGCGGGCTGTGGCTGGAATCTTCAAGTGTCAAGTAATCGACATAGTGTCGCCGTAACTATAGAACCGGTACCATTGAAGACCCACCCCAGATTGGCGCGTGTTCACTGCCGCCGGCATCGTCGTAGAAAGCACCCTCGGGGCGGGGCACCCGCCCCGTACGCCCGTCGGCGCACGGAGCAGGTGGTCGGTGGGACGGGGACCGAGGGGGTGCGTCATGGGCAAGAAAATGGGATTTGGCGGGGGCGGCGTCCAGCGCCGCCGATGCTTCAGCCCGCCTAGCTGCGGCGCTTTCCTTTGGGATGAAACATCGCGTCGATGTTTCCCTCAACCATCCGAATCAGCTTCGTCTGTCGTTCTTTGGTGAGCCCTGAGGCCACAGCCACGTCGGCAATATTCGTTCGGATGCGATCGCCCAGGTCCTTCGCTCGATCCAGCGCTTCGGCGCGACTCCATCCAAACCGGCGAGCCAGGACAGCAAAATCCTCGGTACGCAGATTGTTCTGACGCCCATTCAGGGTGAGCGCAAATCCGTCGCCAGGAATTACGAGTCGAGTCGCGACAAGATCGTAGAGGGGCGCATAACGGGTGCCCGTTTGGACTGGGGGCCTTCCGAGACGGCCGGGTTGGATGCTACGAGCAACCGAGATGTTCTTGGCGTGCAGATCCCCGTTCCCAATCAGCCACGAGTACAGCACGTGGTCGAAATGCAACTTCAAGTCCGCTGGTGACAGTGCCATTCCGACGAGCGCCGTCAGTACTTGCTCGTGAGATGGATCGTATTTGTCCTCACGGCGAATTCCCAACACCGATGCGAGATCCTCAACAAGCAACAACTCGTCCACATCAAGGCTCGTGGGCAGATCGAACCGTTCAACCAGAAGCGCCGGCGATTGGAGCAGGCTCCCTTCCTGAAACTGCACCCTCCTCACGGCCGGAACCGGTAGTGCAACGCGTCTCGCGAGTTCCATCATCGCCCACTCGTTTTCCACGAGCTGCGGGTATTCCCGCGAAGCGAACTTGAGAATGTGGGTAGTCGAGTGGTGTAGATCGCCGAGTCCAAGCCTCACGCCGGAGCTGAGCATGTCGAGATGCACCGGCAGCTTGGGCTGGATTCCGGAGAGCCGTGTCGCGCCCCGCCGGCGAAGCTCTAACCACAGTTCGGTTGTATCGGGGTCTTTCCCGATCGTCTCGGAAACGTCCAAGACGGCGGCCGAGTCAGTCGTCAATCGCTCGAGGGGATCCTCGATCGTATCAAGCACGAGCGTGGAAGCATCGAAGTCCTGCGGCCTGAGGGTAAGGTTACTGAGATATTTCTGGGTGGTCTTAAGAATCGCGTAAGAATCTTCGCGCGAAATCTTGTGAGTCGCTCGAAGCTGCGCTTCAGCCCAACCCTCAGGCAACAGGTTATCGAGGAACGGCGGCAGCTCGCGCCCTTCGTATGCAGGGATCCGGCTTCGTGGCAAACCGCTCAGCTCGATGTTCCACGCTGGATCATAGGTGAAACGGAATTCCCCGTGCACCAGAGCCTCCAAGCGCCCGACTCTCCAGTGGTAGAAGAAGAGATCGAGACTTTCGCCTCGAGGCAGCGGTGTAGTTCCCGCCCGCGCCAGGGATTCTTGCACACGGACATATCGCTCATAGGCGTTCGCCAGCTTGTTGCGGGCTGCAAACGCCGACGCGCGTTCCCAGTCAGCGCTCGGCAGGTTTCCGATGAGTGTACGGACCGCCTCTTCCGGCAACCCTCGCTCGGGTTGCCGCGCATCTCGAGCAAGCACCTCGAACACCGTTTGCAGGGGAGAACTAACCTGGACGCTGGCAGGCGTGCCCTCGGCGCTAATGCGCGGAGCCACCAGAGTCCGCAATCGAAGCGTGACCGTTTCCGGATGGGGCAGAGCGCGTAAGCGCTTGATGGTCAGCCCGGGAAGTTTTAAGGGAGTTCGCTTCCCATGACCAGATATGAAGACTACGCCCTGCGTTGGTTGAAGAGTCGCGGCAGTGCTGTGCGACACGTACCAATCCGGGTATGACGCGCCGAGAATGGCAAGAAAATGTTCACCCACGATGCTTTCTAGAGACCGGTCGAATTCGTCGGTGTAAATGCCGTGGGCTACCCGCCTGATCGCCTTGCGATCGGCTCCGGTGTTGAGTGCTTCGGTGTCGGAGCGTGTTTGTGGGATGTAGAGCATGAAAGTGCTACTTTAGTCAATAAGTTATCGTACATATTAACCATAGTAGCATATCCGTCAAGGCCTCAATGCTAGTTGGGTCAACAAGTACACAGACTTATTGACCAAAATCGCACTTTACCTCTCTATGGTCTCGAGTGCGGTGTCACCGGGATCGGGAACCTGGAGTCCGGCGTGCTTCGCACCAGCCTGAACCGTTCGGTGTCCATCGTGGAAGATCCCTCGATCCCCAGCATCGTGATCTTCTTCTTTTCGAACCGGGTGAGCGCCACGTTCCTGGCGATTTTCGCGAGCCACGCGCCGAAGGAGAACCGGGGATCGTACTTGACAAGAGCGCGGTGGGCGCGGCGGAAGGTTTCCTGCGCCGCGGAGTCGGCGACATCCCACTGACCGACGATGCGCATCACCAGCTCGATCTGTTCGTGGTAGCGGTCGTAGAGCTTGCGAAACGCGAGCTCATCGTCCTGCAGCGCCAGTTTGACGAGCTGCTGGTCGGTCGGACGCGGACCAAGGGGGGTGCGTCACGGGCAGAAAACGGGATGTGGCGGGGCCCGCGTCCAGCACAGCACCCCCAATTCGCTCGCGTTCGTGATGCCGATGTATCGCCTCGAGGTAGGCGAAGAGCTTTCCCTGGGAATACCTGCTAATCATTCTCCTCTGGCCAGGACGCCGGCAGGCCAAGCACTTCGCCTGGACTTCTTCCAGCCGCGACCCTCAGGTGCCCATCAACCACCCTACTGAAGTCGAAGGGTAACACTCCATCAGGCAGCTCTTTCTTTGCCCAGGGATTGAGGAATACCGCTATCCTGCTCCGGCTGACGCTCCAGGGTTGGACCGAGGTGACGAGAACTGCGCTTATGCGGGTGTTTATCGGGCCAGTACTACCCATGAAGAAGCCATCGCGCGCGCGGCTCGGGCGCCCCTCTCTGGTGTCAACGTCAATAACAACTTGCTCAGACCCGAACAGCGCCCCGATCACGTCATCACGGTCAGCCCCCCATTTTGTCTGAGTGTTGATGGCCAAGACGACAGGAACCTCGGCAGGACCGAACTTCTTTGCCTTCTCCGCAAGACGGTCGCGGATGGACTCCTGGTCGCGAACCAAGCCTCCTGCTACTGGGTAGATGCCGATGGAGCGGACGCCCGGCTTCCCCCGCGCAGCATTCTTGGGAATGGGCCGAATGACGAGCCGGACCCTTTGGTCTTCCAAGACCCACTTGGGCAGGGTCTCGAGGTCACATTGCTGAAGTTCGGCGAGGCTCTCGTAGTCCGCCATCTCTATCTGGCTTGTGACGAACTGAGTAATCGCCCGGATGGACGGCTGCTGTGGACCCTTGATCTCGAATTCGACTACTTCGAGGAAGTAGTCCGGTGAGGGGACCTGATTGATCGCATCCAAGATGGCGCCGACCATTGCCCTCCTGCCACGGTCCGCGTGCGACGCTCCACCCACGACTGACGCCTCGACTAGGAACTCGCTCTCGCCGCAACAGCCGAAATCGGGGCGCCCGCCCGCACGTTCAGGCTCAACTTCTGGAGCAAGTCTCAGGACATGGAATAGTTCGTGGAGGTAGAGCTCGAAAAAGGCTGATGAGAAATCATCGGCCACCATTCTCCGCAACAGCGCCGACTGTTTCGATGCGGGGTAGCGGTCGAACCAGCTCTGGAGCTCACGCCTGATCGCTTCGCAGCCGGGCTTGGCGCAACGGTCAAGGAATGCGTACGTCGATTCGGTGTGTCTGCTGGGGCTTGGGTCTGTCCTTGGAACGGCAGAGAAGAGCATAAGCACGAGAGAATCAGACCCCAAACGCCCGCTGCGCCAGCGAGTCGAAGAGCTGATCAGCGGACTCCTCAGCGCCCCTGAGCTCGGAGCGCGTTTTCTCGCACGCTCGCACAATGTCTGAAAATCGCTTCTGGAGTCGGAGCGGGGGAACTGGTATCCGAACTTCTCTGGCACTCCCGATATTGAAATGAGTCTGCACAGCACCGGTGGAGCCAGCAATGGAGTCTGCGTCCCCTAGGCGAGTGTTAAGAACCTCGCAAAGGTACTGCGGTTCGATTCGAGTGCCGCACGTCATCACGATTAGGTCTGCACAGTTTGCTTCCTTCAATGATTCCGGAATCACTGCAGTGACGCCCGGCGCGCCCGTTCTAACCGACACCACGTCATTGGGCAGTAATCGAGACTTGGAAATGCTTGCGTGGAACTCTGGCGAGACAAACATCAACTCGTCGAGTTGAATGCGCCCCCGTCTAACGTTCAATGACCGAAGCATTGACACACCTGTAGACTGATACTTATCGGTGAGAGGCCCTACAAATCCGACCGTTACTCTTGAGCAAAGGTTCCCCAGTAGGTCGGTTCCCCATTCCCTTTCATTCTTCACCGGATCCCCAAACATCTCCAAGAACTCCGAGCGCAAGAAATCATCCAGCAACCCCAGGCTCTCCCGCCGCTTCCGCCGCACCGCATCCGCCTTGCCCAATACCGCCGCGATCCGCTGCTGCTCGGCGAGGGGCGGAAGGGCGAGTGGCAAAGACTCCACGGCCTCTCGCGTCACCTGCTTGAATGTCGATCCCCGCGCGCGACCTTCAAGAGTCGACCTGACTGAGGCAAGCCAGTGCCACAAGTAACCCTTGTCCAGACGGGCAGTATGCACCCTCAATGCAGCCACTCCACGCCCCAGACAATACCGACGATCAGACCAGTTTCGCTCACCGACCGTCGCGCGAACGCACAGGAGGATGTCGCCAACCTCGGACATCCTGCTCGGTTGCGTTGTAAAGCGCTTGGGCTGCGGCTCCAAGGTTCCAAAATCACCGGCGCCGGCAAGGAGCGGGAAACCGTCGCCCGAAGAGTTGTAAGACTCACCTGGGGGTGCTTGGCCCATCACGACGTCGCAAACGGCCCCGAGCGTCGCCACGTTCACCGCAGCAACTCCTCCAGAGTGTCCAAGTCCCCCCTTATCTGCCCTTCTGTTTCTCTGAGTCTCTTGAGGATCTCGCTAGGTGGTTCGTGCTTGGATTCCGCGTAGGCCGTCTCTTTGTACCGATTGATCGCCAGGTCGTATTTGTTCTCCCGAATCTCCTCCACCGGCACAAAAAAGGCCTTCTCTGTCCGGTCCGTATCCCCCTTTGGATCCCTCGCCTTCCACCTCGCAATCACATCCGGAATATCATTCTCGGCCACCTTCTCCCGCTTGTCGTCCAGCGAGTAGCCGTCGGCCTGCATGTCGTAGTACCAGACGCGCTCAGTCTTGCCGCCTTTGACGAAGATCAGCGCCGCGGTGCTCACGCCGGCGTAGGGCTTGAACACGCCCGCCGGCATCTTCACGATGCCCTGAAGCTCGCACTCCTCGATCAGCATCTTCCGCAGGTCCCGACGCGCATTGCTCGAACCGAACAGCACCCCGTCCGGCACGATTACGCCGGCCCGTCCGCCGAGGCGCAACAGATTGATCATCCGGTTCACAAACAGCAGCTCCGTCTTGGTCGTCTTGAGCCGCAAGTCCTCGTTGAGGTCACCCTTGTCGATGCTGCCTTTGAAGGGCGGATTCGCGAGGACGACGTCGTAGCGGTCCTTTTCGGTGTAGCTCTTGGAGAGCGTATCCTTGTAGCCAAGCTGCGGGTGGTCGATGCCATGGAGCAGGAGGTTCATCAGGCCGATCCGCACCATCGTGGTGTCGAAGTCGTAACCGAAAAACGTCTGCTCCTTGAGCGCCTTCCATTGCCGCGGGTCGCCGAGGTTGTCTCCCACCAGACCCCGTTCGATCCCGTCCTCGCCCATGAAGCGATGCCCCTTGCTGGTGTGCTGGGTGAGGATGTGCTGAAAGGCTCCGAGCAGAAATCCCCCGGTGCCGCAGGCCGGATCGCAGATCCCCTCTCCCAGCCTGGGGTCAACCAGCGAGACGATCATCTGAATGATGTGCCTCGGCGTGCGGAACTGGCCGTTCTTCCCGGCCGAAGCGATTTCGGAGAGCAGGTGTTCGTAGAGATCACCCTGGACATCCTGGAACCCCTGCCCCGCCTGCTGCTCCCGCTCGATCTCGGCGTAGATCTCGTCAATGATTCCGACCGCCTCGACCAGCAGCGACGCCTTGGGGATGATGAAAACGGCATCCTGCATGTACTGCGTGAATATCTGGCCGCCGTTCTTGAGGGTCTTGATGAACGGAAAGACGTTGTCGCGGACGTGGTCCAGCATTTCCTCGGCGGGCAGGTGGCGAAACTTGCCCCAGCGCAGCTCCTCGCGCGAACGCCTGGCACCTTTCCTGGTCTCGTATTTCCCGGCGAAGAGGGACTTGAACTCTCTGCCCGTGAACTCGGCGTCCCCTCGTTCCTTCTCATCGAGCGCGTCCAGCCGGCGCATGAAGAGGAGATAGCTGATCTGCTCGATGGCGGTGAGCGGATTGGCGATGCCACCGGACCAGAACTTGTCCCATAGCGCATCGGTTCTTGACCGCAGGATTCCGCTCAGCATCCGATCTCCTTCAAGCCTTTACCGGTACCCATTTGGCTCCTGGACCTCGCCCGAGCTGCTGAAGCTGGCCTGCGTTCCTCAATCCGCGGAGGACGCGGCGCACCATTTCCCGGCTCACGCCGGGACATTCCGCCTCGATGTCAGCGATGCCAAACGCGCGGGTGCGACGGGCCACCGCTTGCTCCACCAGATCGGTTTTGGCCCCGCGGCCCGCTCGAATCGTGCCGACTCTGGCTTCGAACTCCTTGTACGCGGCGAGCACCACCCCCCAGAAATACGTGATCCAGGGAATCACATCGTGTCGGCCCTGATGCCACCCAACCGAGCTGGCTTCTAGGGTCTCGTAGTAGCTCTCCTTCGACTCCTCGAAGATGCGCTCGAGACTGATGTAGCGCCCCACCTCGTACTGAAAGTGGTAGAGCAACAGGAGGGTCAGCAGCCGAGCCATCCGGCCGTTCCCATCACTGAAGGGGTGAATGCACAGGAAGTCGAGCACGGCGAGCGGGACCAGGACCAGCGGCTCACGGTTCCGGTCCAGCGCCCGGGCGTAGCGCTCCACCAATTGCTCCATCGCGCCCGGAGTGGAGACCGGTGCTACCGGCGTGAAACGAATCCGGTGCAACGATCCATCCGGCGTTCGCTCCACAATCTCGTTTTGCGTGCTCTTCCACCGCCCGCCGGGAGTGGGGAGGTAGCGATAGAGGAGTTGATGGAGTTGCAAAACCACGTTGATACTGAAATGCATGTCGCCATGGGCTTCATGGATCAGGACAAGGGCATCGCGATACCCCGCGATCTCCTGCTCCGAACGATTGGCGGCCGCCGTGGGCTTCTTGACCACCGCTTCCACCCGATCCCGTGGCGCCGTGACACCCTCCAGCCGATTGGAGGACTCGGCGGATTCAACGATCGCGCGCTCGAGGAGTCCGGACAGCACGTCCGGGGTTTGCTTCCGGAAAAGCTCCTGCTTACCCCGGAACTCCCGCAACGCGCCGAGCGTGGAGGCGTGGTCGGCGGTTAACCGGAGACCATCGAGATATGAATCCGCCAGCGAGTGCATCAGTACGACTCAGAACAAAAAGGGGTAATGAAGTATAATAGTGGTAATAACATCGCATTATTACCACTATTCGTCAAACTATTACCACTTCTCACGCCACCAGCCGGCCGGTGAATCTCAGGATGTCTTCGATGTCGGAGGCCGAGAAGAGGCCTCGTGCCCCCTTGGGATGAAGCTGGGTGAACGGCGGGTCAACCAGGTTCTTCCGGTTTACCTCGCCTCTCTGGAGCAGGAACGTTCGCAGGGTTTGGAGAAAGCGGAGCTGGAGCGAGGAATAGTTCGAGTGCTCAGCCATGAAGCCCTCGAACTCGCGCGTCACGAAGGTTGACCACCGTTCCAGCGGCTGCACGCCCCGGACGTGCCTGATGAGCTGGACGAAGCTCGCCTGGCGAACGTCGTAGACCTTCGGGCAACCAGGTTCACACCCAACGGCAATTCGGAGACTTGTTCGACGATGGAAAGGCGGAGCGCTTCGACGGCGTCGCGATTCGCGGCCAGCAGTGCCGTTCCCAGCTCCACGATGTCGGTTTCGAAGCGTAGGGCCTTGAAATCCGCGTCCGACTTGGCCCGCATGATCGGCGCGATGGTCTGGCGGAGAAGTGCCAGATCACGGCGCCTAAGGCGGGACCAGAAACCATCCTCGCGGGCGACCGCCAAGTCGCCCTGTCGTTCCAGGAAGCAGCACGAGGAAAGGCCCGACACTGCAGAGGAAAATGTGAAATTCGAGCCAGTACTTGAGCTTGCCTGCCCCCCGCAGGAGGTGCAGTCGCTTGCGTACGCTATAGAGGAAAACGCCGGCGATGATCAGCGAGGTTCCGATGATGCCGTAGCGGAGACCGAACGTGCCGGCCGGCCGGAACCGGGCGTACATGGGCGAAAACGGCCGCTGATCCAGCGGAAGCAGGTAATACTCGATGCCCAAGCCGAGACCGAAGCCTGCGAGCGCGAGGCCCAGCGAGATGAGCACGATTCGAAAGATCCGTCCGCTGGCCCTGGGGGAAGGCGGCTCAACCCCGCTGGGCAACTCGATTGGTGAAGCGGCCGGTGAGGGCACGGACTCCTACGGAGACGGGGACGCGGCAATTTGCACTTGGAGTGCTGTAACTTGCGTCACTTTCTACTACGGCCCGAATCTGTTTGTGCCCTCGTAAAGCCAAGTCTAAACACGGGTTAAGAGAACTTCTGGTGGACGATCGTCGCCGCGGCGCGGCGCCCAAAACCTGCCAGCGGCTTGACGGGTCCGACGACACGCCGTTACCCTCAGCGCCCCGTGACTCTCCGACCATCCCAAGCCAATAGCACGCCGCGGCGCCTCGGCGTGCTGACCCTGGCTGCCATTGGCGTCGTCTATGGTGACATCGGCACTAGTCCGCTTTACGCCATTCGCGAGTGCTTCTTCGGGCCGCACGCCGTAGCGCCGACTCCGCAAAATGTGCTCGGCGTCCTTTCGCTCATCGTCTGGTCACTGATCATCGTGATCTCGGTCAAGTACCTGGTGTTTGTCATGCGGGCGGACAACCGGGGAGAAGGCGGCATCCTCGCCCTGATGGCGCTGGTCGGTCCCGAGCGCCGGATACGCGGCCGCCGGATGCTGGTTACCCTCGGCCTCTTTGGCGCGGCGCTGCTCTATGGCGACGGAATGCTTACTCCCACCATCTCGGTGCTCAGCGCGGTCGAAGGTCTCAACGTCGCGACCCCGGTGTTTTCCCGCTACGTCATCCCCATCACGATCGGTATTCTGGTGGCCCTGTTTTCGATCCAGCACCGGGGCACCGGAAAGGTGGGCGCGCTGTTCGGGCCGGTCATGGTACTGTGGTTCTTCACCATCGGCATCCTCGGCCTGAAGGAGATTTTTCGCGCTCCCGGGGTCCTGGCTGCCATCGCACCGTGGCACGCCGTGGATTTCTTCCTGCAGAACCGATGGCACGGCTACGTGGTGCTCGGCGCGGTTTTTCTGGTCGTCACCGGCGGTGAAGCGCTCTATGCCGACATGGGCCACTTCGGGCCCCGGCCGATTCGCCGCGCCTGGTTTGGTTTGGCACTTCCCGCGCTGCTCCTCAATTACTTCGGGCAGGGCGGGCTGCTCATGAATGCTCCCGATGCCGCGGTCAACCCGTTCTATCACCTGGCCCCCGACTGGATGCTGTATCCGCTGGTCATTCTTGCGACCAGCGCGGCGGTGATCGCGTCGCAGGCGGTGATATCCGGGGCGTTCTCGCTCACCAGGCAGGCGGTCCAGCTCGGGTACAGCCCGCGAGTCGAGGTCGACCACACCTCTTCGGAAGAGATCGGCCAGATCTACATCCCGGGGGTGAACTGGGGACTCATGCTCTCCACCATCGGGCTGGTGCTCGGATTCAAGACGTCCAGCGCCCTGGCCGGCGCTTACGGAGTCGCCGTCGCGACCACGATGGTCATTACGACCCTCCTGGCCTATGTGGTGGCGCGGGAGCTGTGGGGTTGGAAATCGTGGATGGCGGCGAGCGTGCTGGGCGGCTTTCTGATAGTCGACCTTGCCTTTTTCGGCGCGAACATCCTCAAGGTGTGGCAAGGCGGCTGGTTCCCGTTGGTCGTGGCCCTGGCGATCTACACGCTGATGACCACCTGGAAAACCGGCCGTCGCATCCTGGCCTCGCGGCTACGGGCCGGCCTGGCGCTCGAGCAATTCCTGGCGGGAGTGGGCCCCAACACGCTTCGGGTGCCCGGCGTTGCGGTCTTCATGACCCAGGCGCCCGCCGGCACGCCGGTCACCCTGCTCCACAATCTCAAGCACAACAAGGTGCTGCATGAGACCGTCGTGCTGCTCACCATTCTGGGCGAGGAAGTCCCGCACGTTGCCACTACCGCACGCATGAAGTTCGAGGATCTCGGCAAGGGCTTCTACCGCATTATCGGGCGCTACGGTTTCATGGAAGACCCGAATGTCCCCGAGCTGCTGGGGCTGGCTCGCCAGTTCGGGCTCGATTGCAAGCCGCTGGAGACCACTTATTTTCTCGGCCGGGAAACGCTGATCCCCACCAAGAAGCCGGGCATGGCCATCTGGCGGGAACACATCTTCGCGTTCATGGCCCGGAATGCGCATCGGGCGACGGCGTATTTCCGGATCCCCCCGAATCGGGTGGTGGAGCTGGGAGCGCAGGTGGAGCTCTGAGGGTCCAAACGGATGTAAGAGTTAGAAGGGATGTAAGGGTTTTCGAACCCTTCTGACCCTTACAACCCTTCCAACCCTCAGCCCATTACTCCCAACCACCTTTTCCGATCCAGCTCGTATCCCGGAAACACCGCCGACAAGTCTGCCGCCCCGAGGTGGCGGGTCAACACTTCGCCGAATAGATCGCGGAAATCGGTCGTCACGGCGAGATCGCGGCCTTCGAATCGTTTGGCGGGATCCAGGGTCGGCCAGCGTCCGAGTACTTTCCCGCCCCTGGTCCCGCCGCCCAGGACCATCATCGAGGTCGCGTGGCCATGATCGGTTCCCCCGTTTCCGTTTTCGGCCACGGTCCGGCCGAACTCGCTCATGGTGAGCACCACCACGTCGGCCATGCGCTCACCGAGGTCCTGGGCGAAGGCAGCGAGTGAGAGCCCAAAGTCTCTCAGGCGTCCGGCGAGCTGGCCATCGCTCGCGCCCTGGTTCACGTGCGTGTCCCATCCGCCCACGTCGGCAAACGCGATCTCGGTGCCGAGATCGGCCTTGATGAGCTGGGCGATCTGCCGCATCGCGTTGCCCAGCGGACTCCGGGGATACTCCGCGCCGTTGCCCGGCTGGTACCGGGCCGGATTCGCGGTCTTCAGCATCTTCACGGCTTCGAAGCCCTCTTCCGAAGAAGTCGCCACCAGCCCGGTGGCCGAGCCCTGATACAGTTCCTCGAAAGCCGCGGTGAGCCGGTCTCTTATGGCGGCACGCTGTGTCTCCGTCGGCATTGCTGACGCGGATTCTGCCGACGGCCGACGGCCGATGGCCGCTCGCGAGGGAGCCAACCCGAACGTCTCGAGATTCTCCACCGCAAGCGCCGGCGCCGATCCACGCAACGCGCGCGGAAGCTGCGGGCCGATGGCCACGCCGCGAAAAGGGGTGTCGGCATGGTCCTGGGCATGTCGCAGAGCGCGGTTCAACCAGCCGTCTCCGGTGGACCTCACGCCGGGCGTGCCGGTTTCCATGTAGTCCTGGGCGTCGAAGTGACTGCGGGTCGAGTCGGGCGACCCGACCGCATGCACCACCGCGAGCGAGCCGTTCCGATACAGCGGAGCCAGGGGACTGAGGGCAGGGTGCAGCCCGAAATGACGGTCGAGGTCCACCGCTCCGCCGGTGACTCCCGGGCGCGGAATGGCGATGCGTGGTCGCTCCCGGTAGTAGAGGGGATCACCGTGCGGCACGATCATGTTGAGCCCATCCACCGCGCCGCGCTGGAAGATGCAGACCAGGGTTTTCTTTCGGCCCGCCGGCCCGCCCGCCCGATTGACCGCGTAGGCGGCCCGGGTCAGGAAAATCGGGTCCAACCCGAGGCTGACGAGCGCGAGCGCACCCGACTTTACGAAAACCCGGCGATCGATGTTGCCATTACATCTCATGCTACGCTCCCAGTCTAGTAAGAAGTGAGCAGTAAGAAGTTTGTCCTTCTCACTTCTCACTTCTTACTGCTTCTGGAATTCCGGACTCCCCAATGCCAATCCCACGATCATCGCCCGCTTCATGTCCGCGGAAGGAATATCCATCGTCTGATCGCGCATCGTCTTGATGGTATTGGGTGAAGCGGTGCCACTCAGGACCTTGCCGTTCACCGAGACGATCATCGACTCGACGTCGTCGGTCGCCGGAATGATGCCATCGAGCTTCGTGACCGCGCCCGGCAACTTTCCGGATGCGAGGCCCAACGCCACGTTCATCCGCTGCAGCAGCGCGCCGGCATTGACCCATGACTCCTGGGTTTCCGGGTAACCGGTCGGCGGCTGTTGGCCAAAGAGCGGCTGCCCGAGCCGGGCTACCACCTGCGCCAGCGCGAGCGTGGAGTCGGGCTCCGCGCCTACCGCTCGTACCGCACTTACGACGAACTCGAGCGGCGTTTTGATCTTGGCATTCCGATTCCGGGGCTCCCAGAACTCCGGTGCCGTCACGATGGCCCGCACCACTTGGCGAATGTCGCCGCCGGAGCGTTGCCATGCGTGCACTCCGGCGTCGATGCAGCCGTCCGGCGGATCGTCATTCACGAAACGGGCGCAGAGCTTGGCGCTGAGGTGGCGCATGGTCGCCGGCTGGCGGGCCAGCAGCTTCAGCGCCTCGATACCTTCGTCCTGTCCCTGGCCCGCAGGGAAGGTTCGTCCCAGAAAGATCTTCTCGCCGCGGTCGTGAGCCCAGTCGTTGAACACGAAGCCGGGACTCTGGCGCGGCCGCGCGATGCTCCAGCCGGTCAGAATACGGGCCAGGTTCTCCACGTCCTGCTGGGTGTAGCCGCCATCGACGCCCAGCGTGTGCAGCTCCATTACTTCGCGCGCGTAGTTCTCATTGATGCCCTTGGGCATGCGCGATTCGATCTGATTGGCGATCGAATCCATGCGCTCGGGGGACAGACGGCGGGGGCCCCGCAACCCGAACCGTCCCGCCCCGCGGGCGCGCGCGGCGTTCAGCCGGTCCAGCTGGGGCGGCCGCGAGCCGGGCGCCACCGACTGCGCGTTGTCGAGGTAGAAGAGCATCGCGGGGCTCTGGGCGGTTGCGAGCAGGAGATCCTCGAGCTTCCCGAGCGCGCGCGGCCGGATCGTCTCCTCGATGTAGCCGGGGAGCAGGAACCGGTCGGCGCCTTTCCCGATGAAGACGTTGAAGTGATTGGTCCAGAAGTCCACCATCACTTCGTAGAGCTGTCTCTCCGACGTCACGTCGCGAACCATGGTGACTTGCTGGTATTGCCCCAGCAGCCGGCGCACCGGATTGTTCGTTTCACCCGTGAATGAGTCCCGCATCATGCGGCGCTCGGAGCTGTCGGCAGCCATCGCCTGCTGGCGTTGCTGCCGCTCGCGCAGTTGCTCGCCGAACAACCGCGCCAGCTCCGCCGGCGAGGTGCGGAGAATTTCGTAAGACTCCAGACGCCGTTTCAGCGAGCGATCGGCGAGGCGCTCGGGATGCAGTTGCTCATCGAGGAACCGGTCGACTCCCATCGCGGCCACACGGTTCACGTCGCCGGGACGCGGCCCGAACGTGAGGCGATTGAGCGCGTGGAGCGCCCGCGCCCGTTCAACCGAATCGGCGACCAATTGTCCCCGCTCATGAACCGCTGCGCGGGGAGCCCCCGCAATCGTGACCGCGAGTAATACTGCGAGCGTCGCTTTCTGTGTCATAGTCCCGTTCTGCCGTTCTGCCGTTCTGCCGTCATGCCATTATGCCGTTGTGCCGTTGTGCCGTTGTGCCGTTGACCACCACTGCAACCCCTGAGAACAGACGCCTCGTCCGCGCCACTGTTAAGTTGGATTCATGACCACTCCGTTTTTCCCGCACGGCATCCCTCGTTTTTCCCGCAGTCCACGATCACCCGAGCGGCAGCCCACCTGGGGCGAACGGCTGCAGGCGCTCAAATATGTGGGACCGCTGCTGCGGATGGTGTACGACACCCATCCTGGTTACACCGTAGCCATCATCGTTCTCCGCGTCACTCGCGGTGTCGTGCCGGTCGCGGTGCTCTGGGTCGGCAAGCTCATCATCGATGCCGTCATCGCGGGCGTCCAGGCGGCCTCTCGCGCCCAGCCGGTGGCCTGGACGGCACTCTGGGAGCTGGTGGGCCTCGAGCTGCTGATCGCCGTGGTAGGGGAAGGCCTGGCGCGGCTGTCGGCCCTGCTGGAGAGCCTGCTGGGGGATCTCTTTTCCAACCGCATGTCGATCCGGCTGCTGCAGCACGCCGCGACGCTCGATCTCTCGCAATTCGAGGACCCGGACACCTACGATCACCTGGAGCGGGCCCGCCGGCAGACGGTGGGCCGGATCGGCTTGCTCGCGCTCATTCTGACCACGGCGCAGGATCTGATCACCCTCGCCTCCTTGTTTGCGGCGCTGGTGGTCTACGTCCCCTGGCTCCTGATCCTGCTCGCCATTTCGGTGGTCCCGTCCTTTCTCGGCGAGACCCACTTCGCCTCCCTGGGCTATTCGCTGTTGTTCCGCTGGACGCCCGAGCGGCGCCAGCTGGACTACCTGCGCTGGGTCGGCGCCACCGACACCACGGTCAAGGAAATCAAGCTCTTCGGCCTGGCACCGTTCCTCTCCGAGCGCTACCGCCGTCTCGCGGACAAGTTCTACCAGGAGAACAAGAAGCTTTCGATCCGGCGCGCCAGCATCTCGACCCTCCTCGCGCTGGTGGGGTCGATCGGCTACTACGCCGCCTACGGCGTCATCGTTTATCTCACCGTCATCGGGTACCGCTCCGCCGCCGGGGTGTTCACCATCGGCGTGCTCACGTTTCTCGCCGGGTCCTTTCGACAAAGCCGTGACCTGATCCAGCGGATCCTGCTGTCGCTCTCGCAGGTCTACGAGCAGGCGCTCTACCTCAGTGATCTGTTCGTGTTCTTCGATCTCCGTCCCCGGATCGCGTCCCAACCCGGTGCACTTGGTGTCCCCCGGCCCATCCATCAGGGGTTCGTGTTCGAGGACGTGGGCTTCCGATATCCCCAGTCGGGGGAGTTCGCCGTCCGGCACCTCGGTTTTTCGCTCCAGCCGGACGAATCGGTCGCCCTGGTAGGTGAGAACGGCGCGGGGAAGACGACCCTGGTCAAGCTCCTGGCCCGGCTCTACGACCCGGACGAGGGGCGGATCCTGCTCGATGGCGTCGATCTCCGCGACTACGATGTGGACAGCCTGCGCGCCAACATCGGGGTCATCTTCCAGGACTTCGTGCGCTACGACCTCATCCTGCGCGAGAACATCGGCGTCGGCCAGATCGAGCACCTGGAGGAGCAGGCGCGCATCGCGCAGGCGGCCGAGCGGAGCCTGGCCGACAGCGTCGCCCGGAGGCTCAAGGGCGGATTCGACCAGCAGCTCGGGCGCCGCTTCGACGGCGGGGTGGAGCTCTCCGGGGGCGAATGGCAAAAGGTGGCCCTCGCGCGCGCCTATCTCCGCGACGCCCAGGTGCTCATTCTCGACGAACCGACCGCGGCGCTGGACGCCCGGGCGGAATACGAAGTTTTTCTGAGATTCACCGAGCTGACCCGCGACCGCATCGCCGTGCTCATTTCGCACCGCTTCTCGACGGTGCGCATGGCGGACCGCATCCTGGTGCTCCAAAAGGGGCGCTTGATCGAGCAGGGGACGCACGAGGAGCTGCTGGATCAGGCAGGTTTGTATGCAGAACTCTTCAATCTCCAGGCGGCGGGGTATCGGTGAATGGCGCTTGCGGCGCCGGTGTTCCGGTCGTAGCGTAGTCACGAAGAGTGGACCCCGCTTCCCGTGATCGCCGCCGACTGGGAGGTTTGATGCGCCCGTTTATCGCGCTGGTTCCAATCGCCATGCTGGCGCTCGCCTGCGACCGCCAGACCACCGCCCCGGCAGATGAAACGAGTCTCGCGGCTACGTTGTCGGCCGAGGCGGTGACGGCCATGAGCGCCACCGATGGCGGGCCGGTGAGTCTCCTGCGCCGCCTGGTGCAGGGAGTACGCGAGAGCGACAATGCCCGGGCCAAGGCTTTGATCGATGGCGGCCAGATGCTCCAGGGCATCGTGCTCGTCTTCCCTAACGCCGCCACCCGCATCTCCAACATCGTACGGTCCGGTCTGGATCACACCCGGGCGAGCCTCGGTTCGCGCGACGCACCTAGAATCCGAAATGTGCTGGATGAGATTGCCGGACTGCTGCGCCAATCGGCCGCGGCTCAGGACGTCGGTCGGCTGGCCGCCGCCCTCGACTTCGCCCTTCAGGCCGACGCCAGGCTGGAGCGACTGCAGGACTACCTCCGCTAGCTCAACCCTCTCCTCTCTCGCGAAGCAGGCGGAATAAGGAGTTCGGGGTTCGGAGTTCGGGCTGAGGGCGCGAACCCCCAACCCCGAAATCCTCACTCCTGCCGTTTGACACCGCCTGCACCTCCGGTCATGTTGTGAAATACCAACCGCAGGAGGTGCCCGTATGCGGGTGTACCCAGGACAAGCGATTCGGAATGTGGCCGTACTCGGCCACGGCGCGAGCGGAAAAACCACCCTGGTAGATGCTCTCGCGTTCGTGGCCGGCTCGAGCAAGCGACATGGTTCCGTAAAAGACGGAACCGCCCTCACAGACTACACCCCGGACGAGATCGAACGACAATACTCCATCAATCTGGCGCTCGCCCACGCGGAATGGATGGACGCCAAGATCAACCTCATCGATACGCCCGGCTATCTCGACTTTGCCGGTGAGGCGCTGGCCGGCGTCTACGCCGCCGACGCCGCCTTGATCGTGGTGAGTGCCACCGGCGGCGTGGAAGTCGGTACCGAGCAGGTCTTCGAGTTTGCCGAACAGCGTGGCATCCCCCGGATGTTCTTCGTGTCGCTGATGGACAAGGAGCACGCCGATTTCGACCGCGTGTTCAACGACATCGCGGAGCATCTGACGCCAAAGGTGATCCCCATCGAGATCCCGGTCGGCGATGGCCCGGACTTCCACGGGATCGTCAACCTGTTCTCCAAGAAAGCGCATCTCTACAAGAAGGGGACCAAGGCGGGCGAGTACGAGGAAGTCGATGTCCCGCCAGAATACGTCGAGCGGTTCGAGCAGTATTCCCAGAAGCTGCTCGAGGCCATCGCGACGACCGACGACGCTCTCCTGGAGCGCTATCTCAACGGCGAGGAGATCAGCCGCGATGAGACGCTGGCCGCCATGAAGGCCGGCATGGCCAAAGGCGAGCTGTGCCCGCTGCTCTGCGGATCCGCCGAGCTGACCTACGGGATGCAGGCCCTGCTCTCCAAACTGGTGGAGCTGGTCCCGTCCCCCACGGAGCGCCCGCCGGTCGAGGGGAAGACCTGGGGTGAGGCCCAGCCCATCACGCTGACCGCCCAGGACGACGGTCCCTTCGTGGCGCACGTATTCAAGACCGTGTCCGAACCGCACGTGGGAGACGTCACGTTTTTCCGGATCGTTTCCGGCTCGATCAACAACGGCACGGATGTATTCAACGCGCCTCGTGACTCGGTCGAGAAGCTCAACCACCTTTCGGTGTCCCAAGGCAAGGACCGGACCGAAGCCCCGATGCTGCATGCCGGGGACATCGGATGTGTCGCCAAACTGCGGAATACCCACACCAACGACACGCTCTCGACCAAGGCGGTGCCGGTCGTCCTGCCCAGGATCCCGTTCCAGGAACCGGTGATCACGTTGTCGATCGAGGTGAAGCAACGCGGGGAAGAGGACAAGCTCTCCACCGGTCTCCAGAAGCTGCATGAGGAAGACCCTACCTTCCATCACGAGTACAACGGCGAGCTGGGTCAGACACTGATCCGGGGCCGCGGCGAGCGGCACCTGGAGATTCTGGTCGGCCGGCTGGCGAGGAAGTTCGGGGTCCATGCTACGCTCGGGAAACCCAAGGTTGCGTATCGCGAGACGCTCAGGGGGAAAGCCGAGGGCCAAGGGAAGCACAAGAAACAGAGCGGCGGGCGGGGCCAATTCGGCGATTGCTGGATCCGGCTCGCCCCGCTCCCCCGCGGGTCAGGTTTCGTGTTTGACGATCAAATCGTGGGTGGGGTGATTCCCCGCCAATACATCCCGGCCGTGGAACGAGGCATTGTGGAAGCCGCGGCGCGAGGCTCGATCGCCGGCTTCCCCATGGTCGACTTCAAGGCCGAGCTGTTCGACGGCTCCTACCACGACGTGGATTCAAACGAAATGTCGTTCAAGATGGCGGGGATTCTGGCGTTCCGGAACGTGGCGCCCAACGCCCGGCCGGTGCTCCTGGAGCCGATCGAAGAAGTGGAAGCGTGGACCCCGGAGGAATACCTCGGCGCCGTCATGGGAGACCTATCCGCTCGCCGCGGGCAGATCCTGGGCAGCGAGCGCGACGGCCGCCTTACCAAGGTCAAAGCGCTGGTCCCTGAGGCGGAGCTGGACCGGTACGCCACCCAACTCCACTCACTCACCCACGGCCGGGGAACCTACCGGCAGAAATTCCACGCCTACCAGGAGACACCGCCGGAAGTGACCGCCAAGGTGGTGGAGGCGCACAAGAAGGAGCTGGAGGCGGCGGAGAAGAAGTAGGCGGGTCGGCGGGTCGCGTTCCCGATTGAATGCATGCAAACGGCGCGGAGAATGAACCCCGCGCCGTTTCTGCCACCCGCCGACCCGCCTATTTCTTTCGCTTCCCGTTTTTCTTCCCGTTCCCGTTCTTCCCGGGTTCCATCTCGAAGCTCGGCAGGAATCCGTATTCGGGCTCGTGCACGCCGGCGCCGACCAGGGCTTCTTCGGTGCGGGGCTGCTTCCAGACGTAGCGCTTGCCGCGGAAATTCCGCATCACGACCTGCTCGTCGGTAATCTCCTCGACATACTCGGGGAGCAGCGGGATCTTGCCGCCGCCGCCCGGCGCGTCGATCACGAAGTGCGGGACCGCCAGCCCGCTGGTCCAGCCTCGCAGGCCCTTGACGATTTCCAGGCCGGTCTCGACCGCCGTGCGGAAGTGCTCGGTGCCCGCCACCTGGTCGCACATGTAGATGTAGTAGGGGCGGACCCGCGCGGTCAGCAGCTTCTGCATCAGCTTCTTCATCACCTTGACATCGTCATTCACGCCCTTGAGCAGCACGGTCTGGCAGCCGAGCGGAATCCCGGCGTCGGCCAGCATTCCCAGGCCCTTGACCGCGGCGGGGGTGAGCTCGTCCGGGTGATTGAAATGTGTGTTGATGTAGAAGGGGTGGTACTTCTTCAGGATCGCGCACAGCTCCGGCGTGATCCGCTCGGGAAGATGGCATGGCACGCGAGTCCCGATCCGGATCACCTCGAGGTGCGGAATCTGCCGCAGGCGGCCGATGATCTGATCCAGCCGCCGGTCCGAGAGTAGCAGCGGATCGCCCCCGGACATGATCACGTCACGGATTTTGGTGTGGCGCTCCAGATACTGGAACGCGCTCTCGAACTGCGACATGGGAATCTTCTCGGGGTCGCCGACCTTGCGCCGGCGGGTGCAGAACCGGCAATAGGCGGCGCACACCGGGCTCACCAGGAACAGCGCCCGGTCGGGATAGCGATGAGTGATGTTGGGGACCGGGCTGTCGGCGTCTTCGTTGAGGCTGTCGACGATGCCGTCCACTACTTCCAGCTCCTGCAGATCCGGGACGTATTGCCGCCAAATCGGGTCACCCGGTTCCTTGATCAGGTCCACCATCGCCGGAGAAATCCGGAACTCGAAGTTGTCCGCGGCCTGCTGGAGCCGCTCGAGGTCGGGAAAGTGTTCCGCTCCGAACCGGTCGACCAGCTGCTGGAGCGAACGAACGCTTCGCTCGTGCAGGAGTTTCTGCCAGTCAGTCATTCGCAATCTCCCTTGGGGGACCGAGGCGTTTGATGTAGACCACGAGGTCGTCATTGGGCGCGTAGAAATCCGGCACTCGCGCCGCTACCTCATAGTTCAAGGCCTCGTAGAACGCGCGGGTGGGGTCGTAATCGCCCCGGGATGAGGTCTCGGCGACGATCAGTCGCCCGCCTTCGCCCGCGATACGCTGCTCCGTCCACTGTGCCAGCTTCCGGCCGACGCCCTGACGATGGGCGCCGGGGTCTACCGCGATCCAATAGAGATCCCAGGTACCGACCGTGCACGGCGTCGGGCCGTAGCACGCAAAACCCAGCAGATTGCCTTCTTCGTCGAACGCGCCGAGCGGGGTGTAATCCGTGCCCGGCGCCAGCGCGGCGCTCTCGAACACTTCCTCGGCGATCTCCACCTCTTCCGGGCGGAAGAGGCCGGTGGCCTCCACGATCTCGCGGGCCCGCGCGCGATGTTCGGGGCCGGGGATGCGCAACGTCACTATCCCGGGTTTCACCGTCATCCCGTTTTCCTGGCCCTGGCTGGGGCCGCCAGCCGTTCCACCGAGCGCTTGCCGTGCGCCGCGGCGGTGGCGTGGTCGACGATCCGCATCACCAGCTCGGGGTACGACCATCCCTTGGAGCTGGCCATGGCCGACAACCCGGCGTCGTCCGAGATGTCCGGATTGGGATTGACCTCGAGGATCCAGGGCTGGCCGGAAGGGTCCACCCGGAGATCCACCCGGCCGTAACCGCAACCGCCTACCGCTCGCCAGGCGGCTTCCGCGATCGCAATGATCCGCTTCTCGAGATCGCGATCCACCTTGGCGGGACACACCGGCCGGCTGCCTACGTCCTCGGCGCAGCCCTTTTCCCACTTGGCCGCGAACGAAAGAATCCGCCAGCTGCCTTTGGGCATGTGGCCGAAGTCGATCTCGGAGATGGGCAGTGTGGTGTGGCCCACGAAGCCCACCGCGAACTCGCGCCCGTCCACGTACTCCTGGACCAGCACTTCTTCGAAGGCCTCGCTTTGCTGGGCGATTCGCGCCTCCAGCTCGGCCCTGTTCTTCACCACCGACGACTGCTCGATTCCGACGCTGGCGTCTTCGGACGAAGGCTTCACGATGGCCGGCAGGGGAAAGTCACGGGGCACCTTGTGACCGCGGGGGACCACCCAGCGCGGAATGGGCAGGCCGGCGGATTCGAGCAGCGCGTTCACCACCGACTTGTTATGGCAGACGGTGATGGTCCACGCCCTCGCTCCGGTCGCCGGAATCCCGGCCAGCTCGATGGTCGCCGCGACCAGGTCTTCCCACTTCCCGATCCCGTTGATGCCTTCGCAGAGATTGAAAATGAGATCGGCCGCGCGGGCCGCGCCCAGCCAGCGCAGATCATGTCGCACGCCGACGCGGGAGACCTCGTGACCGGCGGCGGAGAGGATTTGAGCGATTTCGTTGACCGGCTTCATGACCGAGGAGATTTCCTCCGCGGTCCAATCGGTCGCCACGCCGTCGTAGAGGATGACGACTCTCAGCGTGCCGCCCCGGCCAGGCCAACTGGCACCTTCAGGTCTCGTCCGGTGAGCCGCCGCCAGGCGATGCGGACGACCCCATGGATCAGCTCGTCGTACGACATCCCGGCAGCAGCGGCGGCACGGGGGAAGCAGCTGTTCTCGGCCAGGTTCGGAATGATTCCCGGAAGCGGATTGATTTCGACCACGTGCGGAACGCAGGCGTGGTCCAACCGGATATCGACCCGCCCCCAATCCCGGCATCCCAGGGCCCGATAGGCGGACACCGCGGTGGCGCGGATGGCCTGCTCGGTCGGGGATGAGATGTCGGCCGGACACTCCAGCACTTCCATGGGTGTCTCCGGACGGTCCCACACCCACTTGGCCTCGTATCCCATTACCGGCAGCGCCCCCCCAGGAAGCTGGTCGAACCGGTAGCGGATGATCGGCAACACGCTGATTTCGGCTCCGTTCCCCATGATCGAGACCGTGAACTCCTCGCCTGGCAGGTACGACTCGGCCAGCACCGGTTGCCGGTAGGCCTCCAGCAAGAATTCGGCCCGTTCCACCGCCGCGTCCGGAGTTTCGGCGTAATTCGCCTGGCTGATTCCCTTGGACGACCCCTCCCACACCGGTTTCAGGAACACGGGATAGATCTTGGCGCGCTTGAGGACCGGCAGATCGGCCGCCGACTCGACCAGGACGAACGGAGCGGTGGGGATGCGACGGTGAGAAAGGACTTCCTTGGTCCGGGCCTTATGGAGCGCCAGCGCCAGCGTCAGCGGATCACTGCCGGTGTAGCGGACGCCGAGAAACTCGGCAACCGCCGGCACGTGCGCCTCGCGGCACGGGCCGCTGCTTCCCTCCGCCATGTTGAAGAGAAGATCGGGTCGCGTGAGCGCGAGCGCGGCCGGGAAATCATCCAGTGCTTCGAGGAGAACGACGTCACCGAAGGCGCGGAGCGCATCGGCCACCGCTTGAATGGTGGTCGGATCGTCCCACTCCACGTACGCGTCGTCAGTACTGGGAGGGTCTCTTGGATCGGGGAGCTTGTTCTCCGCCGAAATCGCGTCTGGACGTTGGTTGTATGCGAGCCCGAGGCGCATCGAACTCCGTATCGGAGTTATCGTTGCGCAACAGAATAAGAAAAGATGAATGGATATGCAATAGACTTTTTCGGTTTACTCGACGACCGAGGTTGGTGCGTCTCATTCCCTCACCCGCCCATAGCGCCGAAAACTGAATGGGTATGCATGTCGTTCGTCCACCGGATGCCGTTCTTCCTCGATCAGGGTCCATTCCGTCGGAGAAAACTCGGGAAAGTGCGCGTCACCGGCGATTGCGGCGTGCACCACAGTCAGGTAGATCCGGTCGGCCACCGGGAGCGCCTGCCGGTAGATGTCTTCGCCCCCCGCCACGAATACTTCCTTTTCCTGGCGGGTCAGTGCCAGGGCCTGTTCGAGGTCATGCACCACTTCGACCCCGGCGGATCGCCACTCGGCCAGCCGGGTGAGCACGATGTTGCGGCGCCGTGAGAGAGGTTTCCCGATCGTATCGAACGTTTTCCGGCCCATGATCACGCTGTGGCCGGTAGTGAGCGCCTTGAATCGCTTGATGTCCGCCGGCAGATGCCAGGGCAGCGTGTTGTTTCGCCCGATGACCCGGTTTTCCGCCATCGCGGCAATGAGCGACAGAATCAGACGGCGACCTTGGCGGGAATGTGGGGGTGAGGCTGGTAACCCTCCAGCTCGATATCCTCGAACCCGAAGTCGAAAATCGAGCGCACCCCGGAGTTCAGACGCACCACCGGGAGCGGTCTCGGCTCACGGGTCAATTGTAGTCGCGCCTGCTCCAGATGGTTTACGTAGAGATGCGCATCCCCCAGCGTGTGGATGAACTCGCCGGGTTGCAGGCCGGTGACCTGGGCCATCATCACGGTCAGCAGCGCGTAGGACGCGATGTTGAACGGGACGCCGAGGAATACGTCGGCGCTTCTCTGATACATCTGACACGACAACCGGCCGTCCACGACGTAGAACTGGAAGAGCACGTGGCAAGGCGCCAGCGCCATGCGGGGGATGTCGGCGACGTTCCAGGCGCTCACCATCAGCCGCCGGGAGTCGGGCGCCGTCCTGATCTGCTCCACCACCGCGGCGATCTGGTCGATATGGCTGCCGTCCGGCGCCGGCCAGTTGCGCCACTGAACGCCGTAGACCGGACCCAGCTCGCCGTTGAGGTCCGCCCACTCGTCCCAGATCCTGACCCCGTGGTCCTTCAGGAACCGGGTGTTCCCTTCGCCTCGCAGGAACCACAGCAACTCATAGGCGATCGACTTGAAGTGGAGCTTCTTGGTCGTAAGCAAGGGAAATCCCTCGCTGAGATCGAAGCGGGACTGATACCCGAAGACGCTCAACGTCCCGGTGCCCGTGCGATCGTTTTTTGGGCGTCCGTGTTCCAGAATGTGGCGGAGCAGATTCAGATACTGCTTCATGTCGGGGCGACGCCGGGCGAGACCAGGTCGGTCTTGGGGATGTTCCAGGCGGCGGTGCGCTCGATGGTCCGCAGCCGCTCTTCGATCTCCGGCGGAATGGGCGGGGTACCGCTCCCCACCTTGAGATCGGTGATCGGGCTGCTTCCGGGCGTCGGGACGATGACCCCGGGATTGAAGATTCCGGCCGGATCGAACGCCTGCTTCACCTTCTCGAACAGCTTCATCACCTTCGGGCCATACAGCCGGTAAAGCAGCGGGGCGCGGAGCCGGCCATCCCCGTGCTCCCCGCTCGTGGTCCCTCGAAGCTCGGCCACCAAGCCGGTCACGTCGTCCAGGAGCCGCGCGATTCGACCCGGGAAGGCATCGTCCCGGGTATCGGCCAGCACGTTGACATGGAGATGGCCGTCGCCGGCGTGGCCGAAAGCGACGATCTCGAGTCCGGCGCGCCGGGCTGCCGCACGCACTCCCTGGATGTAGCGTCCCAATGCCGCCAGGGGCACGCATCCGTCCTCGATAATCTGCAGCGAGCGGCGATGAGGAGGGAGCGACGCGAGCGCGGGGCTGGCTGCATGGCGCACGGTCCAGAGTCGCTCGCGATCCTCCGGTGAAATCGCCGTTTCCAGGAATGGGCATCGGCTGCCGAGCTTGGTTCTTACCTTGGCGATCGCAGCTTCGGCCGCACCATCTTCCTTGCGTTCGAAGTCCACCAGCAGGACGGCTTCGACATCGCCCACCACGAACGGAATACCCGGGCCGGCGACCTCGAGGAGGGTGCGATCCATCAGCTCGATCGCGGCGGGCTCCAGCTCGATCAGCTGGCGAATCACTTCCGGCAGCTCGCCGAGATCGGCGATCGCCAGCAGCGCCGAGGATACGCTCTTGGGAACGGGTTCGAGATCGAGCTCGATCCGGGTGATCAGGCCGAGGGTTCCCTCCGACCCGATGAGAAGGTCCAGCAGGTCGCCGGTAGCGAGATAGCGGTCCAAGGCGTAACCGGAGGAGTTCTTCCGCGTTTGCGGGAACCGCGCTTCGATCTCCACGGCTGAACCAAGGAGGTCCGGATGGACCTCGGATTGGAACCGCTGGATCGCGGCCAGATTCCGATCCAGCCCGCGACGCTCGCCCCGGAAGGCCTCCCGCACCGGCCGCCGATCCGCGGAGCGGGCAAACCACCCTACTTCGCCCTCGGCCGTCACCAGCTCGACCCCCCGCACCCAGCAGCGAATGCTGCCGGAGCGCAGCGTGCGCGCGCCGGAGGCATTGGTGGCGACCATGCCGCCGAGGGTACAGAAGGCTCCGCTGGACGGGTTGGGACCGAGTCGCAGGCCAACCTGATGGGCGGCGCGGTCGAGCGCAGCCCAGGTCACTGCCGCTCCCACGTTGGCATATCCCTTCGCAGACACGACCAGCGGAGACGCAAACTCTCGCAGGTCCACCACGGTTCCCGGCCCGACGTTATTGCCGGGCAATCCACTGCCTGCGCCCCGGGGAATCAGCGAACCGCCCTGCGCGGCGGTGTGACGCACCAGCGCGCATAGATCGTCGACGTTGCTCGGAATCGCTACTGCTTGCGGGATGATGCGATACGGCCCGGCGCCCTCACTATAGGCGGCCCGGGTGGGAAAGTCGGTAGGGAACGCGCCGTGGAAATGAGGTGGGGGGGTCGGGGTCGGCATGAGTCACCCAATCTAAATCGGGAGACTGAGTGGCGCAGTGCGCAGAATGCAGAGGCACTACGCCGTGGCGGTCGTCCCCCCCGCGAGGTGTCTGAAGTATGCCCGAACGAGCGAGTTGATGGGCGCCACCGCGTGGGTCACCAACACCGTCCGGTAGACCTCGGCGCGGGTGATCTTCACTTTGTAATTCGGGTCCAGCAGCCGCGGATCGTGTTTGGCGCGATGCAGGGTGCGGACCGCGAAATAGAGCGAGGTGAGGCAGAAAAGCCGGATGCGATACTGCGACCGCGGAAGATGGATGCAGTAGTCCAGCGCGTCCCGCAGGTGGCGACTCGCCTTGGCGATCAGGAGTTCCATCACCACCCGCGACTCGTCACGATGGGTGACATCCTGAATCTGCTCGGGATCGATGCCCACGAGCTGGGTGAGCTGGCGCGGCACGTAACTGCGGCCGCGCTGGCGGTCGTCCGCGATGTCCTTGATGATGTTGGTCAGCTGGAGCCCCAACCCGAAGCTGGTGGCGAGGGCTTCGAGCTGCTCGCGCCTGGGGTCGGTTCCCCGCCCGTGGTGCAGCCAGAAGAGCGCGGTCAGAAGATGTCCCACGGTTCCGGCGACGTAGTAGCAATAGCGGTCCAGGTCGTCGACGCTCGACAATGCGTCGAGCCGCCCGGGTTCCGACCCTTCAATGAACGCCGCCATGCCGGAGCACATTTCCTGGACCCACGGCCGGATCGCAGCACGTTGCGAGCGGGGCAGACGGCGGAACTCGTTCAGGACCCGGTCCGCCTCGAATGCCAGCCGCTCGTCGTCGGACGCCCGGGCCAAAAACGCTTCCCTGAGCGGATCGCCATCGGGGCCATGGTCGTCGAGGCAGCGGCTGAAATGTGCCAGCAGGCGCCGCTTCCCTTCGGCCGGCAACGGCACGGCGTCCTCGATGGTGTCGGCGACCCGGCAGAGCAGATACGCCACCAGCACCGCATAGTCCAAACCGGGCGGAAGGAAGCGGATGCACAGCGCGAAGGTGCGCGAGACCCTCGGCAGCATGGCCCGGCAGAATGCGCGATCGGTGGACGGGAGCATGATGGGAATATGAGCAGGTGCCGGAGAAGCCGTAAGCCGGGGCCCAACAGCGGCTATGACTCCCTCAGCCTCCCGCCTTAGGAACCTTTCCCTCCAAACGTTTCTTTGCTTCTGACCGCACCGCTTGGGTGAGCGAATCTCCGGGGCTTCCGGGAGACGCCACCAACTCGACCTCGCGATCGGGCACCGAGGGATCGATAGTGCTCCGATAGACGGTTTCGACCACCAGCTGCGTTTCGCTCGGGGTGACGAGGTCGGTCCAGACACGCATCCTCACCAATCGCTCCGGGCTGGTATTGCTCCGGTGCGATCGATGGGTGACCAGGTCGAACCACCGGGTCTCCAGGTACCCTTCGGCGGGACTGGCGGCACGCATCTGGATGCCGAGTGCCGTTACCGCATCCCGCGCGGCTTCCAGGACTGCGGCCGGGTCACCGACCACGGTGTCGACCGACGCCAGGGGGAACGGGCGGATATTGGGGCGGGTGGTGATCGACGTGCAGGAAAGGGCCAGCAAGAAAAGGGGAAGAGGGAAGAGGGAAGAGGGAAGAGTAAGGCGCGCCAAACGGGGCTCAATGCGGACACGCCGAGCGTCGGGTTCGGCTGGCAGTACTCTTCCCTCTTCCCTCTTCCCTCTTCCCTGTTCTTTCACCGTTCAGCCGGCCGCGTCGCGGTGTCCGCCCGGTCCCGCAACTCCGTCCGCAGGACGTCGCTGGGAATCCCCGCCGCGTGCCGGTAGACCATCGTTCCGCCGAGGTGGGCAAGCCACAGCATGGCCAATGCGCCGACGATCGAAACCATGGTGTAGGACTGCCGCTCCGGTTCGCTGAAATGGTTCTTCCGCCAGACCCGCCAGCCGGCGAGGCCGGCCAGGAGAATCGTCAGCGCGATGCCCAGCGTCTCATGAGTCTCCACAATGCGCCCAACCTCGGCCGTCTGCTGGACGTTTTCCTCCGCCAACAGTCCCGATGCCAGGGCGAACACGGCGGTCACGCCGGCGGCGAGGAGACACCAGTATCCCGCGGCGACCAGCGCTTCGCGCCGCCTCGCGACTCCCCACAAATCGAACACGACGGACGCCACGAAGAGCGCGGGCGGGAAATCATTCAACGCGGCATGCCACTCCGCGAGCGTCATGGGTGGGGTCTCATGGCGTCATGCCGTTGTGCCGTCATGCCGTCGTTAGAGTCCCAGATCCGCTACTGCCGGCGGATTGCTGGAGTAATCGTAGAACCCCTTTCCCGATTTCTTCCCGTACATCCCCGACAGCACCATACGGCGCAGCAGCGGAGGCGGAGCGTACTGCGGCTCGCGGTATTCGTTGAACATGATCTCCGCGATCTTGTACGTGGTGTCCAGGCCTACGAAGTCGAGAAGGGTGAACGGGCCCATGGGATGCCCGCACCCCAGAACCATGCCTTTGTCCATGTCCGGAACCGTGCCCACGCCGTGTTCCAGCGCCCGGATCGCGCCGAGCAGGTAGGGAACCAGCAGCAGGTTGACGATGAATCCCGAGTTGTCCTTGGCGGCGACCGGATCCTTGCCGAGCGATTTGGCAAAGCCAAACGCGCGCTCGAACGTCGCCCTGCTGGTGGTAACCGTGCGGACGACCTCGACCAGCTTCATCAGCGGTACCGGGTTGAAGAAGTGCAATCCGACGAACCGATCGGCGCGCTTGGTGGCCGCGGCCATGGCGGCGATGGTGAGGCTCGAGGTATTGGAGGCGAAGATCGTGTCCGGGCCGCAGAGCGCGTCCAGCTCCTTCCACAGCACGTTCTTCACGTCGAGGTCTTCCGTCACCGCTTCGATGACGATATCGCACGGCTTGAGGTCGGCGACCTTGGTCGTGAAGCTGAGCCGGTCGAGGGTCGCGTCGCGATCGGCTCCCGGCAGTTTCCCCTTTTCGACGAACTTGTCGAGCGACTTGGCGATCCCGGCCTTCCCTTTTTCATTCAGCGCGTCGGACACTTCGCGGACGATCGTCCGATATCCCGCCTGCGCGGCCACCTGCGCGATGCCGCTGCCCATGAGGCCACACCCCAGGACGCCCACCACCTTTATGTCTGCCATTGGTGTCGTTTCTCCTGTGAGGATCTTCGTTCGGCGGTTCGGCGGGTCGGCGGGTCGCACTTCCGCGGCAAACGACCCGCCGACCCGCCCATCCGCCGACCCGCCCCTATTTTCCTGGTCCCAGTCCTTTCTTCAGCAGCTCATCCGCGATCCGGATGAACGCGCTTGGCCGCGGCCCGCGGAGCTGCGTTTCGACGTCGATCTCTCCGTGCTCCAGCCGGTCCAGGATCTGTTCCAGCGCCACGTGTACCCGTTCGATGTCCCGGTGCCGGCCACGTGCAATCGCCCCGCCGGCAAGCACCGCCAGGACCACCGGCAGCACCGCAACCGGCAGCGCTACCCCGAGGGTGACGCCCACGGCCGTGGTGACGGCACCGGCCCCCGCGGTGGCGAAGCCGAAGGTGAGACGATCGGAGAACGTATTGCGGAGATCGGCGACGAGGCGGACATGACACCGGCTCGCATCGAGCGGCGTCACCTGCCCGACGACCTCGCGGGCCTGGGTCAGTACGTAGGAACGGCCGCCGAAGCCCATGGCCCGGCGCAGCGAGGCCATGGCGCCCTGCTTGGGTTCCCACGACGTCTGTTGGGGATAGCGCCGCTTGACCTGGAGCAGCTCCCCCTCGTGCATCCATTGATGGAGCGCGGCCTCGATGCGCTGGGCTTCACCCGGCACCGCGCGGGCCGCCGACACGAGCCGCGGGCCCGCCAGCCAGGCGGCGAGCCCTCGTTGTTCGACGGTGACCGAGCGGGTGCGCTCTTCCAGGATGGCCTGCCGCAAGAATGCGTCGGGAATCCCGACGTCCTGGCCCAGCTGCAACAGGTCACGCTCGGAGAGACCTTCGCCGATGTCCCGCTCGCTCGCCTGCAGCTCTGCGGCGCGCTGGATGATCCGCTCGACGGCTGCACGGTCGAGCAGCGGCCCGCCGGGGCCGGTGGGAAGACCCCCGGTCATTTTTTCGCCAGCAGCTCGGCCGGCGCGGCGGCGGGAATGGGAGCGGTCACCGGTGCGGTGCGGGGAACGCCGATCCCGGTGGACGCGGGAAGCTGCTTGTCGCCTCCGCTTCTCGACTTCATCAAGTCGATGAACGGCGACAGCAGATCGAGCGGCACCGGCAGGACCAGAGTCGATTTGTTCTCGGCGGCCACCTCGACCACGGTCTGCAGGTAGCGCAGCGTCAACGCTGCCGGCTCCATGCTGATCACGTGGGCGGCCTCGGCCAGCTTTCCGGAAGCCAGGAACTCGCCCTCCGCCGCGATCACTTTGGCGCGGCGCTCGCGTTCGGCCTCGGCTTGGCGCGCCATCGCCCGCTTCATCTCGGGCGGCAGGTCGACGTCCTTGACCTCGACCGCCGAAACCTCGATGCCCCAGGCCTCGGTGCGCTGATCCACGATCTTCTTCAGGATGGCGTTGATCTTCTCCCGATCGGAGAGGACTTCGTCGAGCTGCACCTCGCCCAGCACGCTCCGCAGTGTGGTCTGGGCCAGCTGGCTCGTGGCGTACAGATAGTTCTCGATTTCGATCACCGCCAGGTCGGGGTTCTTCACCTTCATGTAGAGAACCGCGTTGACCTTGATCGAGACGTTGTCGCGCGTGATCACGTCCTGCGGCGGGATGTCCATGGCGATGGTCCGCAGCGACACTCGCATCATGTGGGAAAAGAACAGCGGCACGAACACCAGGCCCGGTCCCTTGGTGCCCCAGTACTTGCCGAGGAAGAACGTGACGCCGCGCTCGTACTGCCGCAGCACCCGCAGGCTGCCGAACACGTAGACCAGCACGCCGGCGACGGCGAAAAAGAGCGGACTCATGAGTAGGCCTCCACGATGACGGCGGCGCCCTGCCCACCACCGATACACGCCGAGCCCAGACCATAGCGCTGCTTCCGTTGCCGCAGGGCGTGCAACAGATGAGCCGTGATCCGAGTGCCGCTGGCGGCCAGCGGATGACCGATGGCAATGGCGCCGCCGTGCACGTTGGTCCGATCGGGGTCCAGGGCCAGCTCTTTCTCGACCGCGAGATACTGCGGCGCGAAGGCCTCGTTGACCTCGACCAGATCCATCTGCTCCAGCTTCATGCCGGCCCGGGCGAGCGCCTTGCGCGCCGCCGGTGCCGGCCCGATCCCCATGTGCCGGGGCTCCACGCCCGCTACCGCCCACGCTACCAGGCGACCCATCGGCTTGAGGCTCTGGGCCTTCGCGAATTCCTCGCTCGCGATCACGGTCGCGGCGGCGCCGTCGCAAATTCCCGACGCGTTGCCCGCGGTGACCAGACCGTCCTTCTTGAAATAAGGCTTGAGGGAGAGCAGGACTTCGAGCGTGGTATTCGGCCGCATATGCTCGTCGGCGTGCCAGTCGATGTTCTGCCGCGTCTTCGGATCTTTGACCGGTACCGCGATCACCTCATCCTGGAAGACGCAGTCGTCCCAGGCTTTCTTCGCCCGCTGCTGGCTCCGCAGAGCTACCTGATCCACTCCCTCCCGCGTGAGCTGGTATTGCTCGGCGAGACTCTCGGCCGTTTCCGCCATCGAAAGTCCGCACTGCGGGTCCTTGAGCGCCTCCCACAGCAGGTCCTCCAGTGGCTGGCCGGTGCCTAACCGGATCCCCCAGCGCGCGCCGCGCACCACGTGCGGCGCCTGGCTCATGGATTCGGCGCCACCGGCGAGCACGACGTTGGACTCGCCCAGCAGGATCTGCTGCGCGCCCTGGATGATGGATTCGAACCCCGAGCCGCAGAGGCGGTTGACCGTGACGGCGGGAACTTCGATCGGAAGGCCCGCACGAAGTCCTACGTGGCGCGCGAGATAGATGGCGTCGGCGGAGGTCTGCAGCGCGTTGCCGAACACGACGTGATCCACCTGCGCCGGCTCGACCCCCGAACGGGCCAATGCCTGCTTCGCTGCGATCGCGCCCAAGTCGGTTGCGGAGAACTCTTTGAGGGTACCGCCGAAGGTGCCGAAACCGGTACGGACGCCGGACAGAAACACGACGTCCAATTGTTTGCCTTGAGTCTTCATAAAGGTGCTATTCCACCTCGGGATGCTCTATATAAAGGAAAGAACGGCTTTAACGAGGCAATATGCCCGGGGGCGCATAAGGTCGCAATGAAGTGTTCCGTAAGGGCGGGCTGGCAGCGGCTAATCGCACTAGTTCGAGCCTCTTATGCGATCGTCAATCCATTTTCCAACTTCGGCTGTTCCCATTTTGCCACCCAGGTCGGAGGTACGGATCCCGGCGGCGAGCGCCTGGCCGACCCCGTCTTCGAGCCGCGTGGCGCCGGCTGCCAGTCCAAGCTCCCGCAGCAACATAGCCCCAGTCAGGATGGTCGCCATGGGGTTGGCGGTGTTCTGTCCCGCGTATTTGGGCGCCGAGCCATGCACCGGCTCAAACAGGCCGACCTTTCCGGGGTGGAGATTGCCGCTGGGGGCGACGCCCAGGCCGCCGACCAGCTGAGCGCTCAGGTCCGAAATGATGTCGCCGAACAGGTTGTTGGTCACGATCACCTGGAATTGCTCGGGTCGCTTTACCAGCTGCATCACGAGCGCATCGATGTAATAGTGGTCGCGCTCGATGCCGGGGAACTGCTCGCCTACCTGCGCGAAGATCCGCTGCCAGATGTGATGGGCGGGAATGGCGTTCGATTTGTCGGCCATGGTGACGTGAGCCTTTCCGTGCGCTTTCGCCCATTCGAACGCGGCCCGGATGATCCGGGTGACTTTGGGTGCGGTGTGCACGTCCTCGGCGATTTGTTCTTCCTCCGGCGTGCCGACGTTGCTGGACCGGCCGCGTGCGAGGTACAACCCCTCGGTGTTCTCCCGAAAGATCACCAAGTCGATCTTGCGGTCACCCTTGAGCGGGCAGAGATCCGGATGCAGCAGCCGGCAGGGGCGGAGGTTGATGTAGAGGTCAAGCCGGAAGCGGAGGCCCAGCAGAATATCTCGCGCATGCCGCTGGTCGGGGACTCGCGGATCCCCCAGGGCGCCGACCAGGATCGCATCCACCTCGTTTTGCAGCCGCTGGAACGCGGAATCAGGCAGGGTTTCGCCGCTGCGCAGGAAATGATCCGCCCCGTAGGGCATCCGCTCCCACGCGATCGTGGCTCCGTCGATTCGCGCGGCACGCTCGATGGCGGGGATGGCCGCGTCCACGACTTCAGGACCGATACCATCACCGCCTATGACCGCGACCCGGAAGGCATTTTTCATGCTACTCGATATCCGCAGGTCACGCAGTGTCTCCAATCGAGGTCCAGCTGGGTGCCGCACTGGGGGCAATCGTGCACCCTCACATTGCCGCCGCAGTGGGGGCAGAAATTGACGGCCCGGCCGATCGGCAGCCGCCCGCTGCATTGCGGGCAGGTCTCGGGGACCACCGTCGATTCCTGGGAAACCGGCGGCACGGGCGTGGGCATCGGTCGTCGGATCTCGGGTTCGACCACCGGCGCATACGGCTCGCGGGCCTCGAGCAGTTCTTTCACCGCCTTGAAGCTCAGCCGTGCGCGTGCCGTGCCGAACGACCGGAACGCGCCGGGGTTCGGATTGACCGAGTGTGCCTCCCGGGCGAGCGCTTCGGCGGCTTCGGCCGGCTCCACCTCGACCAAGCCCTGCTCGCCCGCGAGAAGGCGCAACAGCGTCATTTCGTAGTCTTCGTTGGTGTCAAACCGGAGCACCCCGCGATTGGTGCGGTAGGGAATGATCTTCTGGTAAAGGGCCGGCAGCTCGATCGGCTCCCGCAGGCTGTCCATGCCACTCGCGGCAAGGACCTCCACCAGGCGCTGGAACATGCGTTGGACGTCGTTCATGTCGAGTGCGGAGTGCGGCGTGCGGAATGCGGAACCAGCAACGTGCGCGATGGGCAGGCGGAGCGAACGTTAAGTCGCCGCTCAAGATGCACCCGGGAGCTATCACGCAATCCGAGCGGCGACCGGAGATGAGCGAAGCCTGCCCGCTGCTCGTACCGACCGACCTGATCAGCATCCCGCGCGCGACGATGTGTCAGCGCCATGCTTTCTCCCACTTGTCGTACAGCACCGGCGTGACCCCCGCGCTCGACAGCAGTTCCACGCCGCTGGGATCGCGGTAGGCTCGCCGGTAGAACACGTGCGTGACGCCCGAATTGATCATCAGCTTGGCGCACATGACGCAGGGGCTGTTGGTGACGAAGACGACCTTGTCACGCACCGCCCCGGGGGCCTTCACCAGGGCGTTTACCTCCGAATGAATGCAGCCGCATTGGCCGGGCACGGTGGTGTCGCACCGGTTGGGCAGCCCGCGCGCGTTGCCGTTGTAGCCGATGGCGAGCACGTTCTGCAGCAGGGCATCGGTCACCACGGTGCCCACCTGCAGCCGCACACAGGTGCTGCGTTTCCCCAGTTCCTCCGCCATGCGCATGTAGACCTCATACAGCGGGATGCGCTCGGTGTCCGGTTGAGCGCCATCGGGAAGAAGATTCAGGGGATGGTTGTTGGCGGGCACTCCGTCCTTGGACACCGTCATCGGCGGGTCACTTTGCTGCTGCCAGCGCGGCGAAATCCGCGTCGGGATCATAGCCCACGAACTGGCCCTTGGTGACGCGCCGCGCCAGCCATTCGTCGAATCCCGACGGCACGGCGCCATCCGACGTGATCTGTTCCGTCGCGGCTTTCATCGCCAGGTCGTTCGCGTACTCGTTCTTGGGATTCCCCGCGTGTCCCCGGACCCAGCGCCACACCGCTTCGTGATTGCGGCTGACTTTGACCAGCGTCTGCCAGAGCTCCAGGTTCTCCAGCGCCCCGCCTTTGCGGCGCCAGGCGCGCGCTTCCCAGTTCGGGACCCACGACGTCATTCCCTTGACCAGGTATTCGGAGTCGGACACGTACAGCACCCGAAGGCGGCGGCCTTTGCTCGAGAGCAGCGCGAACGTCGCGATTGCTCCCGCCAGGGCCATGCGATTGTTGGTGGTGTCTGGGGCCGAAATGTACACGTCGTGCCGAGTGATCCGACCGCTCACCCGAATCTCAATCAGGGAGCCGGCGCCACCCGGGGTCGCCCGGTCGCGTCCATTGCCGAGGCAACTCTCGTCCGCGTGGACGACCGCAAGGCTGCGTACCGCCTGCGTGGATCGCGTGTTGACTGGAGCTTCGGCCGCCAGAAAGGCTCCTTGATCGGTGATCGGTGTCCGGTGCTCGGTGGTGCGGGTGGGGCCCGGACTCCTGAAACCGGACACCGGCTAGTTTCTCGTCACTTCCACCATCGCGTCCGCCCCTGCTGTGATCTCGCCGATGACCACCGCGGTCACCGGGGGGCCGGCTTGCTCGAGCCGCGAAAGCAGGTCGGGCAGCCGCGAAGAATCTAGCGCGATGAGCAAGCCGCCCGAAGTCTGGGCATCGTTGAGAAGGATCTGGTCGACCTCGTCGACGCCCGCTCCCCAGCGGGTGGACGCGGCGGTATCGGTGCGGTTCCGGTCACTCCCGCCGGGCACGGCGCCTTGGGCCGCCAGCGCGCGCGCGCGGGGAAGCACCGGCACGCGCGCGACGTCGATCCGCGCGCTGCAGCGGCTCGCCGTAAGCAGGTTGCGCAAGTGCCCGATCAGGCCGAATCCCGTCACATCGGTCGCCGCATGGACTGCGGGACCCAACGCCCGCATCGCCTGCATGCCGGACCGGTTGAGCGCGCGCATCGAGCGGATCGCCGGCTCCATGTCCGCTTCCGAGATCAGATCCTGTTTGAGCGCCGTGCTCAGGATGCCGGTGCCGATCGCCTTGGTGAGAACCAGCGAGTCGCCCGGCCGGGCGCCGGCGTTGCTGATGATGTCGCCCGGATGCACCTCACCCATGGCGACCATCCCGTACTTGGGTTCCGGGTCGTCGATCGAATGGCCGCCGAGGATGAATGCACCGGCCTCGCGTGCCACGTCCGCGCCGCCGCGCAGCACCTCGGCGAGCAGCTCCAGCATCTCCGGTTTACGGGGCCAGGCGAGTATGTTCAGCGCGATCAGCGGCGTTGCGCCCATGGCGTAGAGGTCGCTGAACGCGTTCGCGGCGGCGATGGCGCCGAACGCGTACGGATCGTCCACGATCGGCGCGAAGAAGTCCACGGTGGCTACCAGCGCGCGGTCATCGGAAAGCTGAAAGACCGCCGCGTCGTCCCTGGTAGCGGTGCCGACCAGCACGCGAGAGTCGTGGACTGCCGGTACGTGACGCAGGACCTGCGCCAGCTCGTCAGGGCCGAGCTTGCAGGCTCAACCCGCGCCGTGCGACAGTGACGTCAGCCGGATGCGGGGCTTCTGGTCACGCGGTGGGCGATCCATCAGGCTTCTCCCGAAAAGGAATCATGGACGCATTCTCGGCCGCCTATGCGGCGGCTTTCACGCTCGGAGTGGCGCATGCCCTCGAGGTGGATCACATGGTGGCGGTCACCGCGTTCGTCGGCGGGAATCCCCGCTTCGGCACGGCGGCGTCCTTCGGCATTCGCTGGGGAATCGGCCACGCGCTCACGGTGCTGGTCGCGGGATCGCTGCTGGCCTGGAGCGGCATGACCGTCCCGGCGGTGGCGCAGCGGTGGGCGGAGCTCGGCGTCGGTCTGGCGCTGATCGGCGTAGGAGTGTGGGCGTGGCACAACGCCCGGCGCCTGCACCTCCACGATCCGCGGCGCCACGGCGGCCACGGCCACCTTCACGCCCACGACGGGACGGGCGCGAATCACGAGCACGCGCATCCACCCGATCACGACCGCGACCACCCCGCCGACACCGACCGGCGCCACGCCCATCTCTCGACCGTCGTGGGGGCGGTCCATGGGCTGTCCGGCACCGCGCCGGTGGTGGCGTTGATTCCGGTCACGTTGATGCCGAGCTTCGGCGCGGCGGTGGGGTATCTCCTGGCCTTCGGCATCGGAACGACCGTCGGCATGGGAGCGTACGCGGCCCTGGCCGCACTCGGCCTGTCCCGCGCGGGCGCGTCACTCAAGCTGGCCCGGGCCGTGGCCTTCGCTACCGCGGCGGCGAGCGTGGCGGTGGGACTGTGGTGGCTGTTGGCGAGCGCGGTGGGCACCGGCGGCTGATCGCTACCCCGCGGCCAACGCCCGCAGCGCGATCAAGGAGTGCTCTTCGGTCCCCTCCACGAAGAGCGTGCCGTCGCGCGCCTGGGCGCAGATATGGGGAACGGCGGCGCGGACCGCGGCTTGCGCGGGAGCGCTCGGAATGGAGAGCATGACGTCCAGGGCATGCAGCGGATGGGCGCCGTTCCAGCTGCCGTCCGGGCGCTGGCGGCGGGCCACCTGGCTCGCCAGCCGCTCCACCCGCTCGCGGAAATCGAGGGGCGCGTGCGCCACCCCGCCGAGCGCGAATAGGACCAGGTCGGGCGACCACGGGCTGCCCCATCCACCCCATACGTCCCCCAGGTTGAGCAGCGCGCCAAGGTGATCGAGCACCCTCTGGCGGCGTTCCTGGCGCGCGCGGAGCACCGCGCGCAGGGCGAAGCAGCTGGCCGCGAACCGCGCTTCCGCCTCGTCTCGTACCGTGATGCCGATCGGGAAATCCAGCGGCGAGACGGTGTCCTCGGGCGCGGCGGGAGAGAAAAACCCGGAGAGAAAGTGCTGGCACAGGCCGCGGGCGTGCCGCTCGTCGGTGCATCCTTCGCCGAACCGGCCGGCCTGGGCCTGCCGGGCGAGGAGCCAGCCCACCACCCGAACCACGGCCGCATGGTCCGGCGGGCTGTCGAGCTGCATCAACTCCAGCAGCGTCCATGCGGTCTTTACCAGCGAGCCCTCGGTGCTGCCATCCATCCGGGTCCGCTGCCGCAGCTCGCGTACCAGATGATCGCTCAACACCGGATCCCGCTCCGCCGGAATGCCCAGATAACGGCGCGCGAGCAATCCCGCGCGGCTTTGGCGTCCGGCGAAGAATTCCGCCGCGCGCGCTCTTGCTTCGGCGACTTCGCGCCCGCCAGCAGCCATGGTCTTCAGTTGGTCAGGGGATATGATATCTACAAGATAGTTTCTGGGGCGCGACACTTGAAGCGGCCAAGGAGCTTAATTCTTCCTGATCAACGTCCGCAACCCGAAGAACACCCAGAGCAACAGCGGCAGCACCACGAAGAAGATCATCCAGTTGAGCACCCAGTTGGCCCGGGTCAAGGTGGGCACCTTGGCGCGCATCCTCTCCCATTGTGCGCGACTGACCGCCGTCCAGAAAAACACTCCGATGACCCCGAAGTACACGGAGTGGAGCAGGTAAACCCACCATTTGCCGCGGCCGACGACCATGCCGATCAACAGCAGGGGATGCAGCAGGAGCGGAATTCCCAGGGGAAACGAGAACCCCATCCCCTTGGGTGGTTCGACCGGCTCGGTCACCAGCCCTGCCGCAGGTCTGCGACGGTTCGATCCACGCCGAATTGCACCACGCGTTCGACGCGTTTCGTGTTGGCGACGTCCTGAAGTGGATTCCCGCCCAGCACGATGAAGTCCGCGGGTTTTCCCGCTGCGAGCACGCCGAGGGAATCGATGCCGAGCAGCCGCGCCGCGTCGCGGGTGGCGGCGAGCAGGGCATCGGTCGGGCTCAGGCCCGCCTCCACCAAGAGCGCCATCTCTTCATGCAGCGAAGCACCCGGGGCGATCAGCTGGTTGGGTGAGTCCGTTCCCACCACGACCCGTCCACCCTCCCGGGCGTAGATCCGAACGAACTGGTTTTCCACCGGCCGCGAGCGCCGCAATACGGGATAATCGACCGGCTTGAGGCGCGCGCGCTCCACCAGTCCCGGGATGTCCCAGTCTTTCCGGACATCGGCCGGCACGCCCGTCAGATCGAGACGGTTCGCGTAGGCGGAATCTTCCAGAAACGCATACGTCTGATGCTGGATGAGCGTCGGGATGATGGTGACCTTCGAGCCGATCAGCGCCCGGGCCGTTCGATCGAGCGTTGCCGAATCGAGCGGCGCCCAGCCACGTTCGAAGGCGATCCAGCCGGTGAAGAAATCGTCGTGCGCCCGGAAGAATGGCGCCGGATTGCGCACCGATGACTCGACCACGCCGCTCAGATGTTCGATGGCGCTGACACCCATCCTGGCCGCCGTGACCGCATCCACCTTCCCCAGGTGAGCGGTCACTGGCACGTTGAGCGTCTTGGCCTCGTCGAGCACCGCCTCGAGCAGGCGCCGGTCGACCTTGGTGTACACCTTGACCTGCGAGACGTCGGCGAGCACCAACCGGTCCACCGCCCGCCGCGCGTCTTCCGGCTTGAACACCTCCGTGGCGTCCGGCCAGGTCGCGGGAGCGCCGTCGATCATGGCGCCCGAAATGAAGAGTCGCGGGCCGGCCGTGGCCCCGGACCCGATCTCTGAGCGCAGCGCCACCAGGCTATCGGTGATGCCGCCGACATCCCGTACCGCGGTCACCCCGGAGGCGAGATAGCGCGGGAGGGTCCAGCGCTCGACATGGGTGTGCCCGTCGATCAATCCCGGCACTACCCATTTGCCGTCCAGGTGAATCACCGTTGCGCCGCGGGGAACCGACACGCTGCCGGCCGGGCCCATGCGCTCGATACGGCTGCCGCTCACGATGAGGGTCGCGTTCGGGATCGGCGCCGAGCCGCTGCCGTCGAACAGCAGCGCATCGACGAACGCCGTCTTTCCCTTTCCGGGGGCCGTGCAGGCGACCAGCAAGACCAGCCCGGCCCCGGACAGCGCTCGGGTGCAGTGGGATGGCGCGGAATACATCAAATGAGCTCCGGAGGTGTCCAGGAGGGCGGCTCCGAGGGACTCGCGGGGCGGCGCACGCCTCGATGCAGTGGCGCCGCCCGCGATCTTCACCCGCCAACCGTGGAGGTCAGCGTTTCTTCTTGCCCTTCTTCGACTTCTTGGCAGCCTTCTTCGCTTTCTTCTTCGCTTTCTTCGCCGCCTTCTTCGCCTTCTTGACGCTCTTCTTCGGCGCCGCTTTCTTCGCCTTCTTCGCCGCTTTTCTCGGCTTCGGCTTCGCGGCCGGCTTGGCCGCCGGGGCGGCTGGTGCCGCACTCGGCGAGGGCGCGGGAGAGGGTTGCGACCACAGCGGCGTTTCCGCAGGAGCCGGTTTCACGGGTGGCGTCAGCGGCATTGGATCCCACATTCCGGGACCGCCCAACCCGCTGATTTCGGACGGGAGACTCATGTGATCTACCTCCAGGTGAGTGTGGCGAGTGCGGCTATAGAGTCGTGGGTGCGACGAGGCTACGCAAGAGGAACTGACGGGATTCTGCTTGACACCGCCCGTCAGATCGCCTTAGGTTCGATCGCGCTGCAATCGCATATCTCCTGACAGGTTTTGCATTTACGCGTTTTCTGTATGGGGGCCCGGGGCATGTCTCGGACGGTACCCACGATTGCCATCTTGGTGACGGTGTTGGTTGCCGGACTGCCCTCGCTCGCCCCGGCGCAGGGAACCGGAGTGGCACAGGTGCAGGTCGCTCCGCCCAACGTTTCCCTGAATATCGGCCAGCATGCCAACGTCTTCGCCACGGCCTTTGACGGGAAGAACAACGTGGTGCCGATTCAGAAAATCACCTGGAGCTCTTCCAACCCGGCGGTGCTCAAGGTCGAGGCCGACAGCACCTCTCCGGAGATCGCAATCCTGGTCGGCCTCGCCGCTGGTGCCGCTACCGTAGAGGCGCGGGTAGGAACCCGGCGGGGAACCGCCACGGTGCAAGTCGCCGGAGCCGGCCCGGTCTCGGTGGCAGCCGCTGTTCCATCCGGCCCGCCGGCTCCCACCGGGTTCGGTGCCGCCAGTCTGCTCAAGCTCGAGCCCAGCTCGCTCTTCCTCTTGCCGGCGGAAGCATTCCGGGTCTCTCCGGTGTTCCTGAAAGACGATGGGACTCCCGCGGCCCCGGCCAGGCTTTCGTGGAAATCGCTGGTCCCCACCGTGGCCACCGTGGATGCCGAAGGAACGGTCGTCGCGATTGCTCCGGGACAGGGGCTGATCGAAGCGACCGCTGGCCCACTGGCGGGCCGGCTCCCGGTCGCGGTGTCGCTGAGCAAGATCGCGCTGAGCCGCCGCCTCCAGACGATGTCTCCGGGCTCGGTGGACACCTTCGTGGTCACCGTGCCGGAGCAGAATAATCGTCCGCTGCCTCCCACCAACATTCAGTGGCGCTCCAGCGATGAAAATGTCGTCCGGGTTTCACCGTTCGGTGTAGTGAGCGCGGTAGCCGGTGGGCGGGCCGAAGTGGTCGCCTCCGGATTCCTTCAGGAACTCCGGGTGCCGGTGAGCGTGCATAAGGCCGTCGAATTCCTGCGGCTTTCTCCCTCCGCTCGAGATACGATACGGCTCCCGCTGGGCGGGTCCGTAAGGTTCGTGGCCGAGGCACAGGCCGCGGACCAAAGCCCGGTGCCCGAGGCTCCCATTTCGTGGAAGCTGCTCGATACGTCGGTGGTGTCGTTCGATTCCTCCAGCGGCCTGATGCTGCCCAAGCGGATCGGGACCACGCGCCTGCGGATCAGCGTGGCCGGCGGCGGCCTCGATACCGCCTGGACCGTGAGCGTGATCGCCGGCGGCGTGAGGTTCCCGCTGCACCGCGCGGGGCTCGCCACCGGAGACCGGCTCAAGGTGACCGCCTCGCTCACCGACGACGCCGGCCGGCCCATCGCCGCGGCCACCGGCCTTCGCTGGACGTCCTCGGCGGCGCAGGTGGCCCAGGTGGATCTCGATGGCAACGTCGCCGGTGCCGCGCCCGGGCGTTCCACGATCGTCGCCCTCTCACCCTGGGGTCGCGGTGATACCTTGACCGTGATCGTGCAGCGCGAGCTGCTGGTGACGGCCACCAGGGGAGGTAATCCGGATATCTACGCGCTGGATCGTCGCTCACCCGATCCCGCCGGCTGGACCCGCGTTACCACCGAGCCGTCCAACGAAAGCGGGGCGTCCTTCGCGGCGGGTGGGATGGAGCTCGTGTTCATGTCGAGCAGGGACGGCAATCAGGAGATCTATGTCGCGGATGCGGATGGGACCAATCCGCGCCGGCTGACCAGTACCCCGGCGCAGGAAGACTCGCCCGACTGGACCCCGGACGGCAAGCAGATCGTGTATGCCTCGAACGCGACCGGCAGCTATCAGATCTGGATCATGAATGCGGACGGAACCGAGCAGCGACGCCTGACGGACGGCCCGGCGTTCAATTTCCAACCGGCCGTTTCGCCGGACGGCAAGACCATCGCCTTCGCGTCGACTCGCGACGGGAACTACGACATCTACCTGATGAATATCGACGGGACCAGCCAGCGGAATTACACCCACAGCCCGGGCAGGGAGACCATTCCGCAGTGGTTCCCCAACGGCCAGTTGGGTTATTTGACGGAGCAGCGGACCGGCACCGGCCGCAACGCCAGCATCGCCAGTGTGGTGATGAAGGCCGACCCCGCCGGCGGTGCGCCCGCCACGGCGCTGACGCCGGCGAATCTCGTCGTGACCGATTTCGCGGTGTCGCGCGACGGTGAATCACTGGCGCTGGTCGTCAGCAGTAGTGGTCCCGGCGGCGCAATGTCGAGCAAGCTCTATCTGACGTCTGCAGCAACGGGTTCCGTCCCAGTGGAGGTGCCGGTACCGGCTGCCGGCGAGCAGGTGTTCTCTCCGGCTTTCCGGAAGTGACGGTCGGTCGGTCGGTCGGTCGGACGGTCGTTTGGCCTCGCAGCCGACCGTGTGACCGTCTGGCCGTCTGACCGTCAGCACCGCACACCGATGAAAGCGTTGCTCATGCGCGCCCACGGAGATCTGTCCACCCTCGCGGTGGGCGAGACCCCGAGCCCTACGCTCCCCGACAGTCGCCACGCCCTGGTTCGCCTCAAGGCTGCCGCGCTGAATCACCTCGACCTGTGGACTCTGGCGGGCGTGCCCGGCATTTCGCTCAAATTCCCGCATATTCTCGGCGGTGATGGCGCCGGGATCGTGGAAGAGGTGGGCAGCGACGTTCGCAGCGTGAAACCGGGCGATTGCGTCATGTTCAATCCCGGCATTTCCTGCTATCGCTGCGAATACTGCCTGGCCGGCGACCACTCGCTCTGCGTGGATTACCGCCTGCTCGGAGAGCACGTTCCCGGCACGCTGGCCGAGTTCATCGCCATTCCCGAGCCGAACCTGGCCCTCATCCCGCGGCCGCCGGCACCGCAGCCGGAGATTTCCTGGACCGAAGCCGCCGCATTCTCATTGGTCACGTTGACGGCGTGGCGGATGCTGGTGACCCGCGCGCGGCTCCGCCCCGGAGAGGTGGTCCTGATCTGGGGGGTTGGCGGTGGCGTGTCGCTCGTGGCGCTGAAGATCGCCAAGCTGATCGGCGCCTTTGCCATCGTGACCTCGGGAAGCGACGACAAACTCGCCAAGGCCAGGGAGATCGGTGCGGACGTCACCCTGAACCACGCCACCGGGGACGTCGCGAAGGAAGTTCGCCAGCTCACCAACCGCCGCGGCGCCGACGTTGTCGTGGAAAACGTGGGCGAGGCCACCTGGGAGCAATCCCTGCGCGCCCTCGGTCGCGGCGGGCGGGTGGTGACCTGCGGGGGGACCACGGGCCACAACCTGATTACCGACGTTCGCCGGCTGTTCTGGCATCAGTGGACCATCATGGGCTCGACCATGGGCAACCACCTGGAATACCAGGAAATCGTTCGACTGTTGGGACAGGGTGAATTGCGTCCCACCGTCCATGCGACCTTCCCGCTGGAGCGCGCCGCCGCCGCGCTCGAAGAGCTGAAGTCCGCTCATCGATTCGGCAAAATCGTGGTCCAGATCTGACGCTTCGGACTACCCCTCCGGTTGGTCCTGTAAATCACTGATTTACAAGCGATTACGGCGTTGCCCCGCACCTCCTAACCTGCTATATTTGGAGGACCTCTGACGGGGTCATTTCGGCCCCGTTTCTTGTTGATCCAGGCACTCCATCAAGGCGACCATGACCGCACCAAATCAGCGCGAACGCATCCTTCCCCGCCTGATCGAAGACGAAATGAAGGAGTCGTTCATCGACTACTCGATGAGCGTGATCGTGTCGCGTGCGCTGCCCGATGTACGGGACGGCTTGAAGCCGGTGCACCGGCGCATCCTCTTCGCCATGAACGAGCTCGGCCTGGTGCCGGGCCGCGGGTACAAGAAATCGGCCACGGTCGTGGGCGACGTGCTCGGCAAGTATCACCCGCACGGCGATATGGCGGTCTACGACGCGCTGGTGCGCATGGTGCAGGACTTCTCGCTCCGCTACCCGCTGGTGGATGGGCAGGGGAATTTCGGATCGGTGGATGGAGACGGTGCGGCGGCCTACCGCTACACCGAAGTCCGTTTGACGCCACTCGCCATCGCGCTGCTGGAAGACATCGAGAAGAACACCGTTACCTTCGTTGCCAATTACGACGACCGGCTCCAGGAGCCGACGGTACTCCCCGCCAAGGTGCCGAACCTGCTGGTCAATGGGTCGTCGGGCATCGCGGTGGGCATGGCCACCAACATCCCGCCCCACAACCTGAGCGAGGTGGCGGCGGCGGTGAACCACTTGGTGGACGATCCCGAGGCCTCGATCGCCGATCTGATGAAGTTCGTCAAAGGCCCTGACTTCCCGACCGGCGCCTACATCTACGGCCGTGACGGGATCAAGGAATGCTACGAGACCGGTCGCGGCAGGATCGTCATGCGCGCCCGGGCGGCGGTGGAAGAGAAAGAATCGACCGGCAAGTCGCAGATCATCGTCAACGAGATCCCGTTCCAGGTGAACAAGGCGCGGCTGATCGAGCAGATCGCCGAGCTGGCGCGGGACAAGAAGATCGCGGACATCAGCGACCTGCGCGACGAATCCGACCGCGACGGCATGCGGATCGTGATCGAGCTCAAGCGGGACGCCAATCCGTCGGTCGTGCTCAATCAGCTCTACAAGCACACCCAGATGCAGGCCACCTTCGGCGCGATCATGCTGGCCCTGACCGATGGGCAGCCGAAGGTCATGAACCTGAAGGAGCTGCTGCAGCATTTCATCGACCACCGGCACGAGGTCATCACCCGCCGCACCAAGTTCGATCTCGACGAGGCCGAGGCCCGGGAGCACATCCTCCAGGGCTTGAAGATCGCCGTCGACAACATCGACGAAGTGGTCGCGATCATTCGCCAGGCGGCGGACGTTCCTTCGGCCGACGCCGCGCTGCGCCAGCGGTTCGGGCTGTCCGAGAAACAGAGCGAAGCCATCCTCAACATGCGCCTCGCCCGGCTCACCGCGCTGGAAGTGGACAAGCTGGAGGATGAGCTCAAGGACGTCGCCAAGCAGATCAAGGAGCTGAAGAGCATCCTCGCGTCCAGACCGAAGCGGATGGGCATCCTCAAGAAAGAGCTGGACGACCTGGTCAAGCAGTTTGGCGATCCCCGCCGCACGGAAATCGTCGCCGACCAGGGTGCCTTCAGCGTGGAAGACCTGATTGCCGAAGA
>JACQVB010000159.1 GCA_016209985.1 Gemmatimonadota bacterium
ACCTGGACCAATGCAAGCGCTGGGGTCGCGCGGGCGCGAACCACGGTTCTATCTGAGACTCGGCAGTAGCCGGCCTGACGCTTGTTCGGGTTCTGCGAGGGGGCCTGGAGTTAGGCGAGTGCCTCGGCGGAACTCCTTGAGATAGTGGCGCGGACATGCCACGCCGCCTAACTGGCGCAGCTGACGGGCGCACCCGTTACTAAAGAAGAGCTTGGTTTGTGCGCTGCCGCGCACCCGGGTACGTTCCGGCTGGGCTCGCCTGCGGGCGGATCGCCCATAGTTGAAGCGAGACGCGTTAGGCGGAACACACGCTGCTAATAACCAATGACACCAGCACAGTTGGAAACGTGGGTCATAGCGACCATCGACCGTGTCCGTAACCGACTACGGGTTGAGGATTCGCGTATAGAACTCAAGGCACAGTTCCCAGAATCGGCCGACGCTGCAAGGAGGATCGCAGGCCACCTAAATGCCGCGCGTGGCGATTCGGTTCTTTGGATCATCGGGATCGATGAGAAAACCGGCCAGCTAACGTCACCAAACTCAGATCACGCCACGTGGTGGCAACGGGTGTTGCCCCTATTCGATGGCGTCGCACCCGGCGTCATGGATTTGCGAGTGCCGTACGACGGCGGCCGCGTCATAGCTCTGCTCTTCGACGGAGCCCGTGTTCCTTTTGTAGTTCGCAATCCTCAGTTTGGACAAAAGGGAGCGGGTCCGGTAGCACTCGAAGTCCCCTGGAGGGAAAACACCACGGTTCGGTCCGCTACTCGATCGGATCTCCTCCGGCTACTTACACCAGCTTTACGGGCTCCTCAGATCGAAATACTCGATGGTAAACTGGAACTGCGAGCCCAAGTCGAGTACGGTGGCAACCTATACCTCCTCGTTCAGCTCTATCTAACCCCCGCGCAGGGGGAACAGCTCACGCGGGCGTCGGAGATGCTCTGGTGGGAAAACCTTGGCGGAACCGATCCGTCGCGGTGACATCGAATGGGGCGTGAGCCGCGGTTTTTTGCCTATGCCCCCGGCTCGGCATAGTATTGGATAGTTGGCCGGTCTCTTCGGGAATGGGTTCCATGCCGGTCACAGCGAAGTTGTCTCGCAAGTTCTACGAAACGTTCGGTGACGATATCACCAACGAGCTGGTGGAGTGGCTTAATCAAGTGGATGCCACATACAGATCCGATCTGCGAGAGCTGAACGAGCTCAACTTCGCGCGGTTCGATGCGAAGTTGGAGCAGCGCGTCGTTCAGCTCGACGCCAAGATCGATCGCCTCGCGGCCCAGCTCCGTGCCGAAATGCAAGGCATGGAAGGGCGCCTGATCGGCGCCATGCATAACATGAAAGCCGAGCTGCTCAAGTGGATGTTCGGCACCATCTTCGCCGCCTGGGCCACGCTCCTCGGCGCCATGATCGCGCTGATCAAGCTCGGCTAATTCTCAGCAACGATTATTCCCTGGAGCTGCCCCAGGCGCGCGGCGGGTGCCGGCTGGGCTCCCGCCGCGGTTGTAACCTGGTAATGTGTGCCGATCACAGTAACACATTGGTCTCGTCCCATGGGTGACACCAGGGCCTACCCCTGAGGACCTGACGGCACCTTTACCGATGCGGTGACGGCGCGTGGTGGGCCTCCTGGCAGTGGGGCCAAGACCCAGAGGAGCGTCTCAGCCACGGATCATCCCCTCAACTCCTCCAGATCCGCGATGTCGGCGTCGACCGTCGACCGGACCCGGAGCACCATGATCGCCATGACCAGCACGGCGAGGATGACGTCCAAGATCACGCCGATCTCCATGATGAGCGGCATGCCCTGGGTGACCGCCATGGCGGTGAAGAAGATCCCGTTCTCGGAGGCGAACAGCCCCACCATCTGGGTCAGTGCGGTCTTGCGGGTGGCCATGACCACCTGGTCGAGGCGCACGGCGGACGCATTTCCGTGGAGAGCATGGTCGGAAAGGGCACGACGATGCGGATTTTTCTCCCCGCCGGGAGCGAGGCCCCCGTGACCTGACCGTTACAAATCCGTCCCACAGACGAGACCCTGCCTCTTGAGATTCCCCTCAACATTCAAAACGGACGAATTGATGCCATCCTCGAGACTCGCAGGTGCCACGCTGTGCCTTGCAGCCGTCGCCGTGGCGCGGTCCGCCCACGCCCAGACGCCCGCCGTGACGGTAGGCGGAGTGGCGTACGCTCAGTACTACTACCAGTTGAAGGATACCGCGACTCACGTCAACAATTTCGACGTGACCCGCGCCTACCTGAACGTCATTGGCCGGTTCGATCAGGTCGGTACCCGGGTCACCGCCGACATCTATCGATCCGCCGATGGATCGCTGGCGTATCGGCTGAAGTACGCGTACGCGACCTACACCCCCAAAGGCAGCCCGCTCACCTTCAAGCTGGGGCAGATCCACACCGCGTGGCTGGATTGGGAAGAAGCGCTGTGGGACTATCGCATGCAGGGCACGATGGCCCTCGAGCGCGGCGACCTGATCACGCCGCTGAGCTACGTGTCCTCGTCCGACTTCGGCGCAGGCGTCGATGGGAAATGGGGGCCCGATCGCGTTAATGGACAGCTCGCGGTCGTCAACGGGGAGAACTACAACCGCTCACCGGGTGACCGGAACAAGGATTTCATGGGTCGCCTTTCGGTTCGCGTGATGAAGACCGACGACAGCAGCCGGGTGGGGGGCCTGCGACTGACCACGTACGGCCAGCTCGGCAAACCCACCAGCGGCGTCACTCGCAATCGACTTCTCGGAATGCTGTCCTACCGGAGCCGGCGTCTCACCCTCGCCGCCGAGGTGGCCGCGACCAAGGACTCCGTCAGCACCCCGGTGCTCCGCTCGCGTACCGGGCGCGTGGTGAGCGTCTTCGGCGTGGTGCGGGTGCCCGACTCCAAGGTCGCCGTGCTCGGCCGCATCGACGTGACCGACCCGAACACCGCCACCCCCGGCAACCGGCAGACCCGCGTGATCGCGGGCGCTTCGTATCAACTGAGCCCGAATCTCCGCTTGCTGGGAGACCTCGACCACGTGAGTTATGAAGGCGGCACCCCGACGCCCGCGCTCGAAGCGGTCCGATCGCAAGCCCTGTTTCAAGTCCAGTTCACCTTCTGATCATTCAGGAGATCCGCACATGAAGGTGCTTCGCCTGCTTGCCCTGGCGGCATTGGCAACCATCGCCTGCCGCCGCGCCGAGGTAGGGGTTCGACTGAACGGCGCGGGAGCCACTTTCCCCAATCTCATCTACCAGAAGTGGATCCTCACCTACAACCAAGAATTCAAGGACGCCCAGCTGAACTATCAGTCGATCGGGTCGGGCGGCGGGATCCGCCAGTTTTCCGATCGCACGGTCGACTTCGGCGGCACCGACGCGCCGATGACCGATTCCGCGATCGCCGCCATCAAGGGAGACGTGCTGCACATCCCCACCGTCCTGGGCGCGGATGTCGCGGTCTACAACCTTCCCCAGGTGAGCGTCGCCCTCAAGTTCACCCCCGCGATCCTGGCCGACATCTTCCTCGGCAAACTCACGAAATGGAATGATCCGCGGATTGCGAGCGTGAACCCGGACGTGAAGCTGCCGGGAAGCGACATCGTTGTCGCGCACCGCTCGGATGGATCGGGCACCACGTTCATCTGGACGGATTATCTCTCGAAAGTCAGTCCCGAGTGGCTCCAGAAAGTGGGCCGCGGAACCACGGTCAATTGGCCGGTAGGCCTGGGCGGCAAGGGAAACGAAGGCGTCGCCGCCACGGTCAGCCAGACCCCGGGCTCGATCGGGTACGTAGAGCTGGGGTACGCGCTGCTCAACAAAATGGCGGTGGGCCAGGTGCAGAATAAGGCCGGCACCTTCGTCTCGCCCACGATCGAGTCCACCACGGCGGCGGCCTCGGGCGCCATGAAGACGATGGGGCCCGACACCGATTTTCGGGTCTCCATCACCAACCCCGATGGGCCTGATGCCTATCCCATCGCGAGCTTTACCTGGTTGCTGGTCCGCAAGAACTACGACGACGGGGCGAAGGGCGGCACCCTGGTCAGATTCGTCTGGTGGGCGCTCACCGAGGGACAGTCGGAGGCTCCACCGTTGGGCTACGCCCCGCTCCCGAAGGAAATGCTGCCGTGGATCGAGGCTCGGCTGAAGACGGTCCAGGCCGGTGGCAAGCCTGCCTGGCCCTGAGCGAGCTACCTCGCTCAGCGGTCGCAACACCGGCGACCGGGTCTACCGCGGTGCCCTGACGTTGCTGGCGCTCACCCTGCCAGCGGCGCTGATCGCCATTCTGGGAGGGCTGTTGTGGAACGCATGGCCCTCCGTCAGGACCTTCGGGTTGGAGTTCCTGTTCCGATCGACCTGGGACCCGGTCGCGGAGGTGTATGGCGCGGCACCCATGATCCTCGGGACGGTGATCTCCTCGCTGCTCGCGCTGCTGATCGCCGTGCCGCTGGCGCTGGGTGTTGCCATTTTCCTCACCGAGTTTTCACCGGGCTGGCTACGCAAGCCGGTCGCCAGTCTGGTGGAGCTGCTGGCCGCCATTCCCAGCGTGGTGTACGGACTCTGGGGCGTTTTCGTCCTGATCCCGCTGCTGCGCTCTCACGTCGTGCCGCCCCTCAGGGCGGCACTCGGCTGGCTGCCGTTCTTCGAGGGTGTCTTTTACGGAAACTCGATGTTGGCCGCCGGAATCATTCTTTCCATCATGATTCTTCCCTACATCAGCTCGGTGTCTCGCGAGGTCTTGCTGGCGGTGCCACCGGCGCAACGCGAGGCCGCCCTGGCGCTCGGCGCCACCCGGTGGGAGGCGGTATGGTCTGCCGTGCTGCCCTACGGGCACCTCGGCATCATCGGAGCCGTAGTGCTGGGCCTGGGACGGGCGTTGGGCGAAACCATGGCGGTGACCATGCTCATCGGGAACCGCCATGAGATTTCCGCGTCGCTGCTCCAGCCGGGTTACACCATGGCGGCGGCCATCGCCAACGAGTTCGCCGAAGCGACCACCCAACTGCACCTCGCGGCCCTTTTCGAGATCGGACTGGTGCTCTTCGGCGTCACCGTGACGGTCAACGCCGCAGCGCGACTGCTGGTCTGGCGGGTCGCCCGGGGCAGCGCGGTGGGAAGTCGCGCGCTCTGATGCCCGGTCAATTCCGCCGCCGCCTGGTCAGCCGTATCATGACGGCCGCGACGGTTCTTGCCGCAGTGCTCGCGGTGGTACCCCTGCTGCTCATCTTCGGCGATCTGGTCGCCAAAGGTGTGTCGAGCGTCAACTGGGATTTCTTCGTGAACAGCCCCGCGGCGCCCGGCGAGCCTGGTGGCGGCGTGGCCAACGCCATCGTGGGCACCTTGATCATCGTGGGGCTGGGCGCGCTCGCCGGACTCCCGGTCGGGATCGGCGCCGGCATCTACCTCGCCGAGTATGGCACCAACCGGTTTTCCTGGATCGTCCGGTTCGTCGCCGATGTGCTGAACGGCACGCCGTCGATCGTGGTCGGCATCTTCGCCTGGACCTGGATGGTCAAGCCCATGGGTCATTTCTCGGCGCTGGCCGGCGGCGTCGCGCTCGCCCTGCTGATGATCCCCATGGTGACCCGCACCACCGAGGAAATGGTCCGGCTGGTTCCCCATTCCCTCACCGAGGCCGCCCTGGCCCTCGGCTACTCGCGCTGGCGCACGTCGCTGGGCATCGCCGTGCGGACCGCCTGGCCCGGTATCATGACCGGCGCCCTGGTGGCCGTGGCCCGCATCGCCGGCGAGACCGCGCCGCTCCTGTTCACCGCGCTGGGCAACCTGAACTTCCGGCTCGACATCCTTCAGCCCATGCAGACGCTCTCGCTGCAGATCTACGTCTACGCCACCGGCCCGTTCGAAGAATGGCACCGGTTGGCCTGGGGAGCGGCGCTGGTATTGATGGCCTTGGTGCTGGTCTTCGGGCTGGCAGCCCGCTACGCCACCCGCGCCCGTTTCAGCCATGGCCGCTGAGCGCCCCATCCGGCTCCGGACCGAGTTCCTCTCGGCCTACTTCAACGGCAACACCGCGGTCCGGCATGTAACGCTGGGGTTTCCGGTGAACAGCGTCACGGCCATTATCGGACCTTCCGGCTGCGGCAAGAGTACCTACCTGCGGTGCCTGAATCGCATGCACGAGCTGTCGGAAGGCGCGGCGATCTCGGGCCGGGTACTGCTGGACGAGCACGACATCTATGCCCCGGAGGTGAACCCGGTCGAGCTGCGACGGCGCGTCGGCATGGTCTTTCAGCGGCCGACTCCCTTCCCCACCATGTCCATCTTCGACAACGTGGCGGCCGGGCTGCGAGTCAACGGCGGCCAGAAACGCAGGGACGTTGCGGCGCTGGTCGAACGAGCGTTGCAGCGGGCCGGCCTCTGGGACGAGGTCCAGGACCGGCTACAGAAGAGCGCGCTGGCCCTCTCCGGCGGCCAGCAGCAGCGGCTCTGTGTCGCCCGGGCCATCGCACCCGAGCCGGAAGTACTCCTGCTGGACGAGCCGACCGCTTCCCTCGATCCCGCCGGCACGGTGCGGATCGAGGACCTGGTGCAGGACCTGAGTCAGGAATTCACCGTGGTGATCGTGACCCACAACCTCCAGCAGGCGGCGCGGGTGTCCGAATACACCGCGTTCTTCTACCTCGGTGAGCTGATCGAGTACGGCCTCACGGAAGAGATGTTCACCAACCCGAACGATCCGCGAACCGACGCGTACATCACCGGCAGGTTCGGATGACCTCGGCGGCGACGGCGCCATCGAGCGCCTCCGGTTCGGGTGCTGCGAGCGACGCGGTCTCCATTCGCGAGTTCGATTTCTGGTATGGGTCGAACCAGGCGCTGCACCGGGTGTCGCTCGACGTCCCGGCGCGGGCGGTGACCGGCTTGATCGGACCCTCGGGTTGCGGCAAGAGCACGCTACTGCGCTCGATCAACCGGATGAACCAGTTGATCGCGGATACCCGCCACCGCGGCGAGATCCTGCTGTTCGGCCGTTCCATTTTCGAGCCCGGGACCGACCTGGTAGACTTGCGGCGCCGGGTCGGCATGGTGTTTCAGCGTCCCAACCCGTTTCCCAAATCGATCTTCGACAACGTGGCCTACGGCCCCCGGCTCAATCACCTGGGACGCCGGGACGAGCTGACTCACCGAGTGGAGGAGGCGCTGAAGCGGGCGGCGCTGTGGGAAGAAGTCAAAGACCGGCTGGACGAACCGGGCACGGCATTGTCGGGAGGCCAGCAGCAGCGCCTGTGCATCGCCCGCGCGCTGGCCAACGAGCCTCGGGTCCTGCTGCTCGACGAGCCCTGTTCCGCGCTGGATCCCATCGCGACCCAGCGGGTGGAGGAGCTGCTGGTCGAGCTGAAGGAGCAGTACACCATCATCATCGTGACCCACAACTTGCAACAGGCTTCGCGCATCGCGGATTTCACCGCTTTCCTTTATCTCGGCGAGTTGGTGGAGCACGGCCGGACCGAACAGCTTTTTACCCGGCCTCGAGACGAACGGACGGAGGCCTACCTGACAGGGAGGTTCGGATGAACGCCCAACCCCATCGGCATTTTCATGACGAACTGGGCCGGCTCAAGGACCGCCTGTTGGACATGTCCGCCCAAGCGGAAGAGAGTCTCCACCGGTCGGTGCAGGCGCTGCTGGATCGGGATGCCGCCGCGGCCGCCCAGATCGTGGCGGATGACCGGCTCATCGACGCGCTCGAGATCGAGATCGAGGAAGCGGTGACCAATCTCCTGGCACTGCACCAACCGGTCGCGCGAGACCTGCGGCTGATTCTTTCCGCCCTGAAGATCGCCAACGATCTGGAGCGCGTCGGGGACCACGCGGTCAATATCGCGCAGAGCGCGGAACATCTGCTCGCTTACCGCGCCATCACGCCGGTCCCGGAATTGGTCGAGATGGCCCGAATCGCCCGGGAGATGCTGGCCGAGTCACTTAACGCCTTCATTCGGGGAGACGCGTCCCTGGGACGCGCGGTTTGCGCCAGGGATGACCAGGTCGACGCGCTGAACGATTCCATGTTCCGCATCTTGCTCACCCACATGGCGGAAGACCCCCACATCATCGGGGCGGCCATGGAGCTGGTTCTGGTGAGCCGGAATCTCGAACGGGTGGCAGACCTGGCGACCAACATCGCGGAAGACGTGGTGTTCCTGGTCGAGGGGAAGACCATCAAGCATCATGCGGAGGATAAAGTGAGAAGTGAGAAGTGAGAAGTGCGTCCCGGGCGACAGGCCGCACTTCGGCCCAGCGCCGAGCGGCCCTTCGGACTGTGACTTTCCACTCTCACTTCTTACTTCTCACCTGTACGCGTAAAACGGCGCCACCATGCGAAGAATTGATCCGTATCTTGCAGGAGCCTATGTTTAGGTTGGACGGTACTCACCTTCCGAGGACCGTTTATGCCGGTTTCAGCAAGGTTGTCCCGCAAGCTCTACGAAACATTCGGGGACGATGCTGCTCATGACATGGTGGACTGGATGCAGCAGATAGACGCCCAGCGGAGCGAGCTGCACGAGCTGAATGAACTCAATTTCTCGCGTTTTTCTTCGCTGTTGAACGAGAAGGTCGCCGAGCTCCGTGGTGATCTTCATGGCTTGGAGATCAAGCTCCGTGGTGATCTTCATGGCTTGGAGAGCAAGGTAGACCGGTTAGAAGTCAAGCTGGAGCAGCGCAGCGCTGATTTGATCAAGTGGTCGTTCGTCTTCTGGGTGGGTGCGGTCGGTGCCATCGCGCTCCTGGCCGGGGTGCTGAAATAGCGAGCGAATGAGGTCTCAGTAGGCCTCGGTCTTGCAGCCCTTTGTCTTGCAGCTCGCCCCGTGCCCGTCGGCCCCCGCCAGCAGCTCGTCCAGGCCCATCTCACGGTCCCCGAGGCAATCAACCAGCTTGACCCCGCTGGAGGTGCCGAGCCGTGTGGCGCCCGCGGCGATCATCTTGAGGGCTGTAGCGCAGTCGCGGATCCCGCCCGCGGCCTTGACCCCGAGATCCGGCCCCACCGCGGCTCGCATCAGCGTGACCGCTTCCACGGTGGCACCTCCCGACGGGTGAAAGCCGGTTGATGTCTTTACATAGCTTGCCCCTGCTTCCTTCGCGATCGCAGCCGCCTTCACGATCAGCATCGGCGTGAGCGCCGCGGTTTCGAGAATGACTTTCACCGCGCGCCCGCGCGCCGCTTCGACCACGGCGCGGATATCATCCTCGACGTAATCCCAGTCTTCGTCCAGGATGTGACCGACCGCGGCCACCATGTCGATTTCATCGGCGCCATCGTCGACCAGCTGGCGCACCTCGGACGCCTTGGCTCCCGAGGTCATGGCGCCCAGCGGGAATCCGGCCACCACCGCGACTTTCACGCCGCTCTCCCTGAGCAGACCGGCACAATGCGCTGCCCAGCAGCCGTTGACGCATACCGCGGCGAACCGGTATTGCCTCGCCTCGGCGCACAGTTTGTCGATCTCCGCCCGCCTGGCCTCCGCCTTGAGCAGCGTATGGTCGACGAAATCTGCCACCCGGATGGCCTCGGCGCGGAGCGGCTCTGGCGCCGGCACCACGGCTTCCCGCTCGCCACCGAGCGGCATTCTCCACGAGATATCGGGTGTCTGCCATTGCCGGAGGACCGGTTTCGCCTCGGGCGGCCCCCCCTGACTCGGCCGGCGCAAGGGGAGAACGGCGGCGTCCGAGCCGTCGGGGCGGGCCGGCGGCCGCCGGGCCTGCTTCGAGAGCAGCTTTGCCGCGACCGCGCGCGCGAGGTCGTCGATTTCGCGTTGATTCATTGGTCACCCTTTCGGAACGGAGGGTGCGTGGTGCGTGGTGCGTGGCTTCTAACGAGGGGCTGTACCACGTACCACGCACCACGCACCTCTATCGCTCGATGTCCACCCTATCCACCACTCCGACAATCACCGCCTGCACCGGAATCTTCTGGTCGTTGAAAATGGTGCGCGCCGAGCTGCCTTCCTGAACGACCAACACCTTGTCGCCCACTCCCGCGCTGACCACATCCAGCGCGATGACCTCGACGGAGTCATCGAACTCGTCATCCAACGTGAGCTTCTTCACGAGCAGGAGTTTTTTCCCCACAAGCCGATCGTTCTTGTGGGTGGAGACGACGTCGCCGACGACTCTCGCTAGGTACACCGATCCTCCGCGAGCCCCAGGCGGGGCGGCAGAGCGGCAGAGCGGCAGAGCGGCATGTCTTACCCTTCCCTCTTCCCTCTTCGCTCTTCCCCTTTTTTCATATCGATCCTGTCCACCTTTCCGACAATCCCTGCATCAACCGCCGCAAAGGTCTCCCACAGGGTCAGGGACGCTTCCCGAGCGGTGATGTAGTAGCACAGCTCACCGGCCCCGAGGCCGATGGGATCCACCGCAACGATGGCGCCGCCCCGGTCGCGACCGGACGCGTCCACCGGTTGAATCCACTGCAACGGTTGCCCCGACAAGGTGTCCTGCTTGACCGTGGCCACCACCCGGCCGACGACACGCGCCAGATACATCGCCTATTCCCACCCCGAGCCGCTGCGCCAGGGCTCGTTGAACACCTGTGCCGCGATTGCCCGGCGGTGCGCATCCACCAGCTCAGACTTGGCGAAGAGCTTGATCAGGACCGCTCCGGCCACGAAGCCGCCAAGATGAGCGAGAAACGCGATCCCGCCTTTCTCCTGCGCGACGTCTCCCAGCGCGGGCAGGCTCCCGATCAGCTGGAGGAACGCCCAATAGAACAACATCAGGTAAGCCGGCACTGCGACGGTCGTCACCCAGAAGCCGAGGAACACCAGCATGTGTACTCGCACTCGCGGGTACAGCACCAGGTAGGCCCCCATGATGCCGCTGATCGCGCCTGAGGCACCGACCATCGGGATGGGCGAGCTGGGACTGGCGAAGATCTGAGCGAAGGCCGCGATGGTCCCGCAGATCAGGTAAAAGGCGGCGAATCGCACATGGCCCATGGAGTCTTCGACGTTGTTTCCGAAGATCCAGAGAAACCACATGTTGCCGATGAGATGGAACCAGCTCCCGTGCATGAAGATCGACGTGATCACGGTATACCACGTCGCCCTCACTCCCACTTCGCACGCGAGATTCTCGGTGAGCGGGATGCGCATGATCTCGGGCAACCGCCCAAGGAGCTCCCCCGGAATGGCCCCCAGCTCGCAGACCGACCGTGCGAGCGCAGGCTGGCTCCCCGCTCCCTGAACCACGACCCAGATGACCGTCGTGACAGCGATAATCCCTGCCGTGACAAACGGCGTACGGAGGGTGGGGTTGTCGTCCCGGTAGGGGAACATCGCGCAACATTATGCAGGACATGGCTCTAGGTCAATGTATGAATCATCGCGGCCAGCGTCACTATGCCATTTTGGCGCGTATATGTGGTATGAGCCTTGCTCCTCCGACCGACCAATCGAAGTGCATAATCCAATCTCTTGTGAGGAGCAAGAACGAATGGCTCAGAAAGTGATCGGCATCGACCTCGGGACGACCAACTCGGTGGTCGCCGTCATGGAAGGCGGAGACCCGGTCGTGATTCCCAATTCCGAAGGTGGGCGAACCACCCCGTCGGTCGTGGCGTTCACGAAAGACGGTGAGCGGCTGGTCGGCCAGGTCGCCAAGCGGCAGGCCGTCACCAACCCCAGGAACACCGTCTTCTCGATCAAGCGCTTCATGGGCCGGCGCATGGAAGAGGTCACCGAGGAGATCAAGCGCGTTCCGTATAAAGTGCATCCGGGTCCCAGCGGTCTGGCATCGGTCGACATCGGCGGCAAGACCTACACCCCGCCCGAGATCTCGGCCATGATCCTGCAAAAAATGAAGCAGACGGCCGAGGACTATCTCGGTCACAAGGTCGAAAAGGCCGTCGTGACCGTCCCCGCCTACTTCAACGACTCCCAACGCCAGGCGACCAAAGACGCCGGACGCATCGCCGGACTCGACGTGGTGCGGATCATCAACGAGCCTACCGCCTCGGCGCTCGCCTACGGTCTGGACAAGAAGAAGGAAGAGAAGATCGCGGTGTACGATCTGGGCGGCGGCACCTACGACATCTCGGTGCTGGAGCTGGCCGAAGGCGTGTTCGAGGTGAAGAGCACCAACGGTGATACCCACCTGGGTGGTGACGACTTCGACCAGCGCATCATCGACTGGCTGGTGGCC
>JACQVB010000162.1 GCA_016209985.1 Gemmatimonadota bacterium
AACGCCGTCAACCAGGGTGCATCACAGTCCATCGGATCGGCATTTCGGAATCTCACCTTCGGGGGCGTAGCGGATCCGCGAGTGCCGGTGACCAACGCCAACCGGCTCGGCTCGGACAATACCACGGCATTATGGACTCAAAGCAAGTACACATCGCGCGATGCCCCGATCCCGCTGGCGAGCTGGCAAGAAGCCCAACTGATCATCGCGGAAGTCTCCGGTGGCCAGACCGCGGTGGACATCATAAACACGCTCCACGCCGCGCGCGGCTTGCCCGACTTCGCGGGCGGCGACTCGGCCACCATCATGAATCAGGTCATCGATGAGCGGCGCCGTGAGCTGTTCTTGCAGTCCCAGCGCTTCTACGACATCAACCGGTTCAACCTGCCGCTGGTCCCCGCCCCGGGGACGTCGTACGGATACAAGGGCGGGTTCTACGGCGACATGAGGTGTTTCCCGCTCCCGGATGTGGAACGGGACAACAACCCGACGCTGTCCGGGAAATAGGGTACTGCTGCAGATGCGGCCGGCGGAGCGCCGGACATCGGTACGCTCCGCCGGCCGCGACCGTGCAGGGTTCTGCTGTTCTCAAGACACCTGAAGGAGTGACATCATGAGCAGAGGATACGGCAGAGGGGCGACCTCGCTGGTTGCACTCGGGGCCATCCTAACGTTCAGCCCGCCACCGGCTCCGGCGCAGGCAGTCGGCCCCCAGGCACAGGACTCGCTCTACACTCGCCAGCACTATACCAAGTCAGACTACATGATACCGATGCGTGACGGGGTCAAACTCTTCACCATCGTCTACACGCCAAAGGACACCTCGCAGAAGTATCCCATCCTCATGAACCGGACACCGTACGGCATCCCGCCCTACGGACCTGATGCGTACCGGCGGCTCCTGGGGCCTTCACCGGAATTCGACCGCGACGGCTATATCGTGGTCTATCAGGACGCCCGCGGCAAATTCAGGTCGGAAGGGGTCTTTCAGGTACAGCAGCCGTACCAGCCGGTCAAACGCGGCCCGCAGGATACCGACGAGAGCAGCGACACCTACGACACCATCGAATGGCTGCTGAAGAGCATCCCCAACAACAACGGTCGAGTGGGGCAGTGGGGAATCTCCTACCCCGGATGGGAGACGGTGATGGGCATGATCGCTGCCCATCCGGCGTTGAAAGCGTCCTCACCGCAAGCCTCGCCCTCCGACATGTTCATCGGCGACGACTTCCACCACAACGGCGCGTTTCGCTTCATGTACGTGTTCAACTGGCTGTCGGGGAACGCGCGGGTTCGTAGCGGGCAGACCGAGGAGCGAGTCAAGCCGTTCGACTACGGAACGCCCGATGCGTATCGGTTCTACCTGGATATCGGAACCGTGGGACGAGTCAACGAACTCTACTTCCACGATCAGGTGCCGACGTGGAACGAGTTCATGCAGCATCCAAACTACGACTCCTATTGGACCGACCAGAACCTCCTCAACAGCCTCGACGGGATCAAGCACCCGATCCTGAACGTGGCCGGCTGGTTCGACCAGGAGGACTTTTACGGTCCGATGAGCATCTACTACACCATCGAAAAGAAAAATCCGACCAACCAGAACACGCTGGCGGTGGGGCCCTGGCGACACGGGGGGTGGAGCTCGATGACGGGCGACTCGCTCGGCCTCATCAGCTTCGGCTCACCCACCTCGCTCCATTTCCAGCGTGAGGTCCAGTTCCCCTTCTTCCAGTACTACCTGAAGGATAAGGGATCCTACAAGCCGGCCGAGGCGGTGGTGTTTGAGACCGGCACCAACGTCTGGAAGACGTACGACCACTGGCCTCCGACGGCCGCGACCCAGCAGACGCTCTACCTCAATGCCGGCGGCAAACTGTCCTTCACGCCGCCCACTGATACCGGCCAGGTCTACGACAGCTACGTGAACGATCCGGCCAAGCCGGTGCCGTTTACCCAGGAGCAGCGCCCGACGCAAGGCTATCTCTGGATGGTGGAAGACCAGCGGTTTGCCGCGACGCGCCCTGACGTGCTGGTCTATCAGACCGACCCGCTGACCGACAACCTCACCATTGCCGGTCCGATCATCGCCAGCATGAACCTGGCCACATCCGGAACCGACGCCGACTGGATCGTCAAGCTGATCGACGTGTTCCCCGGCAATTATCCCGATCCCCGCCTGGGCGACTATCAGATGCTGGTGGGCGCCGAGGTGTTCCGCGCCAAGTACCGGAACAGCTACGCCAAGCCGGAGCCCATGGTGCCCAACAAAGCCACCAAGATCGAATGGGATCTCCGGGACAAGTACCACACCTTCCTGAAGGGTCACCGGATGATGGTCCAGGTGCAGAGCTCCTGGTTTCCGGTGATTGATCGCAATCCGGGAAAGTTCATGGACATCTATCACGCGAAACCGGAAGACTTTCAGAAGACCACTCAGCGGGTCTATCGCTCGAAGGGACTGCCGTCCGGTGTCCGGGTGAACGTGATGCCCAGACCCACCAGCTGATGAAGGAGCGCGCGACGCGATAGATCAGTGGAGGCCATGATGATCGTGCGACCGGCGGCCCTACTCCTGGCGGTCTCGGCGGCAGGGCCATGGTCCCTGCGAGCCCAGGACTCCACCTGGATCAGGTCCCACTACGCCAAGTTCGAATACCAGATCCCGATGCGTGATGGGAAGCGGCTTTTCACCGCGGTCTACGCGCCGCGGGATACCACCCAGCGCTACCCCATTCTTCTCACGCGTACACCCTATAGCATCGCCCCGTACGGCCCGGACGCGTATCGCCGAGGCCTTGGGCCCGGCCCCCGCTTCGCGGAGGAGGGCTTCATCTTTGTGTACCAGGACGTCCGGGGCCGGTACCTGTCGGAAGGCGACTTCGTCCACATGGCGCCGCAGCGGGAAGCGAAAAGCGCCGGCGTGGTGGATGAAAGCACCGATGCCTATGACACCGTCGACTGGCTGGTCGGGCATGTCCCGCGTAACAACGGCCGCGTGGGGATCTGGGGCGTCTCCTACAGCGGCTTCTTCACCGCGGCGGGCATGATAGACGCCCACCCGGCGCTCAAGGCCGCGTCGCCCCAGGCGCCGCAGGCGGACTGGTTCATGGGGGACGACGTGCATCATCACGGCGCGTTCTTTCTCGCCAGTGCCTTCAACTTCTTCGCCGTGAACGGACGCCTCCGGCCGGTTCCCACGTCTGACTACGTGCGTCGCTTCACCTTCGGAACGTGGGACGGCTACCAGTACTTCCTGCGCCTGGGTCCGCTCCCCAATGCGGACACCCGCTACTTCAAGGGCGCGGTGCCGTTCTGGAATGACATGATGTCCCATGAGAGTTACGATGCCTTCTGGAAGGCGCGGAACCTGCTGCCGCATCTCAAGGCGATCAAGCCGGCGGTACTCGCCGTGAGCGGCTGGTATGACGCCAACAACCTGTACGGTGCGTTACACGTCTACCAGAGCGTGGCCCAGCAGAGTCCCGGAACCTCGAATCGGCTGGTGGTGGGGCCCTGGTCGCACGGGCAGTGGGGCAGGGGGGACGGCGACAAGCTGGGCGATCTCGAGTTCGGCTCCAAGACCGGAATGTTCTTTCGTGATAGCGTGGAGCTGCCCTTCTTCGACGCTTACCTCAAAGGCAATGGTGACGTCGCGCTGCCCAAGGCCGTCATGTTCGAGACCGGCAGCAACCGCTGGCGCACCTTCGGGGAGTGGCCGCCGGCGAACGGCACTCCGAAGGAGCTTTACCTGCGCGCCGGCGGCAAACTGTCATTCGACACCCCCACCGGCGCCGACCGGTCCGACTTCGACGAATACGTGAGCGACCCGGCCCGTCCGGTGCCGTTCAACGCGCGCCTGGGCCTGGATATGGAGCCGGACTACATGGCGCGGGACCAGCGCTTCGCGGCCAACCGCCCCGACGTGCTGGTTTACCAGACCGACCCCCTGGCCGAGGATGTGACCATCGCGGGATCCATCGCTCCCTCGCTTCAGGTTTCCACCAGCGGTACCGACAGCGACTGGATCGTCAAGCTGATCGACGTCTATCCCGACAGCTTGAGCGGCACCCCCGACCAGGTCTCGTATGCCGGTTTCCAGCAGTTGGTGCGAGGCGACGTCATGCGGGGAAAGTTCCGAAACAGCTATGAGCGCCCCGAGCCGTTCATTCCTGGCGCGGTGAGCAAGATCGAGTTCGGAACCGACGACGTCCTGCACACCTTCCTCAAGGGCCATCGTATCATGGTCCAGATCCAGAGCACCTGGTTCCCCTTGGTTGACCGAAACCCGCAGAAGTTTGTGGACATTTATCGCGCGGCAGCCTCTGATTTTCAGAAGGCGACGCAGCGCGTCTACCACTCGCCGCGATACGCCTCCCATCTCAAAATGCTGGTGCTGCCGCGCTAGGCAGCGGTGTGCCAGACGGAACGGCCAATCGCGAACAGCGAACGCCGTATGCCGCTAGATTACCGGCTCTATTGGGCAGAAATAAGGGACGTCGGATGCCGAAGCTGGGTTCGTGCTGCGCGCTCGCGGTGTTGCTCGCGGGCGCGACGGCCTGCCGGGAAGACGGCGGCGCGAGCGTCGCGCCGCGCACCGAGTACGCCGCGGTCGTCAGGACGCTGGAACCCTTCATCCGCCAGGAGATGGCGGACAAGGACCTGCCGGGGCTCTCCATTGCGCTGGTGGACGGCGACGACATCGTGTGGGCGCAGGGTTTCGGGTTCGCCAACCCGGCCGACAGCACCCCGGCCACGGCCCGGACACTTTACCGGGTCGGCTCGATCGCCAAGCTGGTCACCGCCATCGGGGTCATGCAGCTGGTCGAGAATGGCCAGGTGGACCTCGACGCGCCGATCGAGCGCTACCTCCCCGATTTCCATCCGGCCAATTCCTTCGGCAAGCCGATCACGCTGCGCGAGCTGCTGTCGCACCGCTCCGGTCTGGTGCGTGAGCCGCCGGTAGGGAGTTACTTCGACTCCTCGCGAGTCGCGGTCTCGGATGCGGTCGAGAGCCTGAACCAGACGGCTGTGGTCCTGGCGCCGGGCTCGCGCGTCAAATACTCCGACGCCGGCATCGCCGTTGCCGGGCGGGTCATCGAGCAGCTCCGCGGGCAGCCGTTCGCCGTGGCCGCCCAGGGCGCCGTCCTCGACCTGATGGAGCTGGGCCATAGCACCTTCTCGCCGGACCTGAGCCTCGATCGCTCCCTCGCCCAGGGATTCCTCTGGACGTATGACGGCCGCGCCATGCCCGCGCCCAAGGTCGTTCTCGGTGTGCCGCCGGCCTCAGGGCTGTATTCCACGGCCACCGACCTGGCCGGCTTCATGAGCGTCCTGTTGCAGGGAGGCCAGGGGAGGGGCAGACTGCTGAAGCCGGAAACCGTCGCGCAGATGTGGAGCGTAGCGGCGACCGATTCCGCCGGCACCGGCGCGCCTGCCTTTGGCCTCGGGTTCCGCGTTTCCACGGTGGACGGGACGCGGACCGTGGGGCACTCGGCCGCCTTCGGCGGCCACTCGACCGAGCTGGTCATGATGCCGGACGAGAAAATCGGTGCCGTGGTCATCACCAACGAAGACGCGGCGAACGCGGTGACGTCGCGCATCGCCAACGCGGCGCTGATCCTGACGCGGGCGACCAAGCACAAACAGGCCCTGCCGGCGCTCACGGTGACGCAGGCGGTGAAGCCGGAGGTGGCGAAGAGGCTGGATGGAACGTGGG
>JACQVB010000161.1 GCA_016209985.1 Gemmatimonadota bacterium
GACGGGGACGGCATCCGGGAGCGCAACGGAAGGAAGCTCGAGTTCGAGATCCTGGTCCCGAGCTCGAGCCAGGTCCGGCAGCGGATGGCGGTGATCCTGCAGGAGCAGCTCAAGAAAGTCGGCGTCGGAACCAGCATTTCGGTGATCGAGCTGAACCTGTTCGGCAACCGCACCCGGAACGGGAAGTTTGAGACCGCCATGCTGAGCTGGAACGACGATCCCACGCCCTCGAGCATACGCCAGACCTGGACCAGCAAGGCCATCGGTGACGCGAACTTCGTTGGCTACGCCAATCCCCGGTTCGACCGCCTGGTAGATGAGGCGTCCTTCGCTCCCGATCCAGCTACGGCGGTGCAGAAATGGAGAGCGGTCTTCTCGACCGTCATCGAGGATGCACCCGGCATCTGGTTGACGAGCCTCATCCAGCCGGCGGGCATTCACCAACGGTATGACAATGTGACCATCCGGGCGGATCAATGGTCCGCCACGCTGTGGACCTGGCGGATACCGGCAGATCGGTTGACGGAACGGGACCGCGTCGCGGCCCGCTGACGGTGCTTCGCTACGTCGCCGGTCGCCTTCTCCAAGCCGTTGCGGTGATGTTCCTGGTCGCCAGCCTCACGTTCGTGCTCCTCCATCTGGCCCCGGGTGACCCGTTCAGCTCCGCTTCGGAATCGGTATACACGTCGCCCGACGTCGTGAAGCAAATGCGGCAGAACTTCGGCCTCGATCAGCCGATCCGGGTCCAGTACCGGCTCTATCTCTCCAACCTCGCGCGCGGAAACCTGGGCTACTCGTTTTCGCAGTCCCGGCCGGTGTGGGACGCATTCCGCGAGCGGGTACCCAACACGCTGCTGCTGGCCATCGCGGCGCTCGCGATCGATTTTGCCGTGGGAATAGGACTCGGCGTGGCACAAGGCAGCCGGTCGGGATCGCGCATCGATCGCTGGGCCACCATCGCCACCCTGACCCTGTATTCGATGCCGGTATTCTGGCTGGCCCAGGTGCTCATGGTCGTCTTCGGCGAGAAACTCGGCTGGTGGCCCACCGGCGGCATACACGATCCGGTCACCTGGGCGTTCCGCTCCCCGTTGGGACGGAGCGCTGATTTGCTTTGGCATCTGTTCCTGCCCGCCCTCGCCCTGGGGCTGGTAGGAGCGGCCGGAACCGCCCGCTACCAGCGCGCCCAGCTGCTGGAAGTCATTCAGCAGGACTACGTGCGCACCGCCCGCGCCAAGGGCCTCGCAGAGCGGGTGGTGCTGTGGCGGCACGCCCTGCGAAATGCGCTCCTCCCCACCATTACCCTGATCGGCCTCTCGCTGCCGGCTCTGCTCTCGGGGGCCGTACTCGTCGAGACCGTATTCGCGTGGCCCGGAATGGGACTGCTCACGACGGACGCCATTGCCCGCCGTGACTATCCCCTGGTAACCGGAGCGGCGGTCTTGGCAGGCGCCCTGGTCGTCCTCAGTAACCTGGTTGCCGACATCCTGGCACACGCGGCCGACCCGCGCACCCGGTCCATCGCGTGAACCGCCGGGTCCGTGCCGGCCTCCTGCTCCTCGCCGTGCTGTTTGCATCCGCAGCTCTTGCTCCCGCCATCTCACGGCACAGTCCCGTAGACCAGCCGGATGTCGTCCGACTGCAATACGCTCCGCCCTCCTGGAACCATCCGCTGGGTACCGACTTCTTCAGCCGTGACGTGTTGAGCCGGACGCTGTATGGAGCGCGCATCTCGCTGTCCATCGCCTGCCTCTCGGTTCTGCTTTCGGTGACCGTGGGAACCATGGTCGGGCTGGGTGCGGGATTTGCCGGCAGTGCCGTGGATGCCGTCCTCATGCGATTGGTAGATGCCGGCCTCGCCATTCCCCGTATCTTTCTGCTGCTCGTGATCGCCGCCCTCTGGCCCCGGTTCAGCGTCACGGCGCTCATCCTAGTACTCGGCCTCACCAGCTGGTTCGGCACCAGCCGTCTGGTCCGCGCGGAAGTCCTCAGCGTACGCAACCGCGAGTACGTCACCGCCTCACGCGTCCTCGGACTCGGCTCGTCGCGCATCGCCCTGCGGCACGTGCTCCCCAACGTGGTAGCCCCGATACTCGTGGCCGCCACGCTGGGCGTCGGTAACATGATCCTGATCGAAGCCGGCCTTTCGTATCTCGGGTTCGGTGTGCCTCAGCCCACCGCGTCACTGGGAAACATGATCAGAGACGGGCAGGACGCTCTTCTCCGGGCCCCCTGGGTCGCCATCACCCCCGGCGTCTTCATCATCGTGACGGTGCTCGCCTTCTCCGTGCTGAGCGATGGCTTGCGCCAGGCCTCCGATCCGAGAAGCGCGTGACTCCGCTCCTTTCGGTCCGGAACCTGAGCGTGTCATTCGCGACGCCGCGGGGAGTGGCGCGCGCGGTGGATGACGTTTCCTTCGACTTGCTGCCGGGCGAAACGCTGGCGCTGGTCGGCGAGTCGGGTTGCGGCAAGACGGTCACCGCCCTCTCCCTCCTCAAGCTGATTCCCGAGCCCCCGGGGAGAACCGATCCGCGCAGCCGGGTCGAATACGCGGGAACCAACGTGCTCGCACTCGGCGGAGAAGCCCTGCGCCAGGTGCGCGGCGGTCAGATCGCCATGGTGTTCCAGGAACCGACCACCAGCCTGAACCCGGTGCTCACGGTCGGCTCCCAGATCGCGGAAACGGTTCGCGCCCACCGCGAGACCGATCGTGCCGGGGCCCGGGAGCGCGCGGTCGGGATGATGCGGTTGGCGGGCATTCCGGAACCGGAAGAGCGTTATGGGAGCTATCCGCACCAGCTTTCCGGAGGACTGAAACAGCGAATCATGATCGCCATCGCGCTCTCCTGCGAGCCCCGGATCCTGATCGCGGACGAACCCACCACCGCACTCGACGTCACCATTCAGGCCCAGATCATCGAACTCCTCTCCGACCTCCGCAAACGCCTGGGACTCGCCGTCCTGCTCATCTCGCACGACCTGGGGCTCGTCGCGGGGATCGCCGACCGCGTGGCGGTCATGTACGCCGGAAGAATCGTCGAGGAGGCCACGACTGCGGACCTGTTTGCCAGGCCCCGGCATCCGTACACCGAAGGCTTGCTGCAGGCCGCGCCCCGCGTGGACCGGCCGCAGGCCGCCTTGGCTGCCATTCCGGGATCCGTGCCCTCGGCCACGGCGTGGCCATCTGGTTGCCGTTTCCATCCCCGCTGTCCCCATGCGTGGGATCGCTGCATTCGGGAAGAGCCCGGGCTCCTGCAGGCCGGTGCGACACGGTCCTCGCGCTGCTGGTTGGTGGTGGAACCCGAACGGCGCCGCCCCGCGACCACTGCCGTCACCGGCACCGCATGAGCGCGCCCGCGCAATCGCCGCGGGTCTCGACGGACATCCTCGTCGAGATCGATCGTCTGGTAAAGGAATTTCCGGTCGAGCGCGGGCTTCTGGCCACGCGCGATGTGCTCCGGGCCGTGAATGACGTCTCTCTCGCTCTCCGCCGAGGCGAAATCCTCGGCCTCGTGGGCGAAAGCGGCAGCGGAAAGACGACGCTCGGCCGCTGCGCCATTCGGCTCATCCAGCCTACCGACGGACGGGTGATGTTCGAGGGAACCGATCTGGCCACTCTGTCGGCCCGCGATCTGCGCCGGTTTCGCCGCCGCATGCAGCTCGTGTTTCAGGATCCCTCTGGATCGCTCAATCCCCGCATGAAGGTGGGCGATGCGGTCCGCGAACCGATCGAGGTGCACGACATCGCGCGCGGGAGCCGCGCGCGGGCGCGGGTGGCCGAGCTTTTCGGCGAAGTCGGGCTCGATCCTTCTTATGTAGACCGCTACCCCCACGAGCTCTCCGGCGGCCAGCGGCAGCGCGTCGGCATCGCCCGCGCCTTGTCGGTCGAGCCGCAATTCGTGGTGCTGGACGAGCCGGTTTCGGCCCTCGACGTCTCGGTTCAGGCCCAGGTGCTGAATCTCCTATCCGATCTTCGTCGCCGGCACGCGCTCACCTACTTGTTCGTCGCGCACGACCTCGCCGTGGTACGGCACGTGGCCGATCGGGTGGCCGTGATGTACCTCGGTCGCATCATGGAGCTCGCCGACGCATCAGTCCTCTACCAGCGGCCCAGCCATCCCTACACCCGAGCCCTGCTCTCGGCGGCCCCGGTTCCCGATCCCACCGCGAAACGCGAGCGCATCGTCCTCAGCGGCGACCCCCCCTCTCCGGTCCACCCGCCATCCGGGTGCCCGTTCCACACCCGCTGCTTCCACCCCAGAAAAGATGCCCGCTGTGTGGAAGAGCGCCCCGAGCTGCGTCCCATTACCGCCGGCCAGTCGACGGCATGCCACTACGCGGATCAGTGGTAGACCACGGGCTTGAAACTCCATGGGCCGGGGTTCGTATGAAGGAGCATCTCACATACGGATCGTTGAGGAGGATCGAAATGCGCCTCGCACTTGCCGCAGCAACCGCCCTGGCTGCCGCCGCACTGCCCGTGCACGCGCAGTCAGCTCCCAATCAGTCCGCCGGCTTGACCGGCCGCTATGCGTTCGAAGCGCCTCTTCCCGACGGGGGCATCATCCCCGGCGAAATCGAGATCGCCAGCGTGTCACCCCCTGCGGGGACAGTCCGCTGGGCCAGCCCGAACGGCCCCGACTCGGCAACGATCACCCAACTCACCGCCGATGGCTCCAGCGCCCTGGTCGTCAGCGACAACCCCGCAGGCCGCTATACCATCCACCTGGCTTTCGTGGCCGATACCTTCAGCGGCACCTATGATGGTCCCCAATCGGGCACGCTGCACGGCCGCCGAGTGGTGGTGGATCCCATCGGTGTCTACGATTTCGAGGCCGGCCCTTCCGGTGGTAACAAGGTGGGCGGCAGGCTGGTGATCAAAGTCGGACCGGCGGGCTACAGCGGGACCGTGGCGCCCGATGGGAATGAGCCGGCCCCGATCACCAAAGTGACAACCGAAGGAATCAACGTCCTGGTACTCGCCTCGATCGGAGACGGCGGGACCGTAACGCTCCGCCTGAAGGCGGTGGCGGACTCGTTAAACGGCACCTACGAAGTGTCCAACGGGGAAGGCGGGGAGTTGCGATCAGTCAGAATCAGGCGGTAGCGCTGTGCATCAGCCGTCAGCCATCAGCCGTCAGTCAATCGCTGCAGGCCGTAAACTCGGAGAACGTCCCGGCATTGAGGCTGATGGCTGATGGCTCATGGCTGACGGCTCAGTGCACCCCTCCCATCAGCTTCTTCACCGGCCTCACCAATGCCAGCAGCACCAACGCGGATGCGATCGTCGTCGCCGCAACCGCTCCGAACAGCATCGGGAGCGGGAGCGTGTCAAAGAATCCCGCCACCCAGCCACCGAGCTTGTTGCCGAATGCCGTGGCCAGGAACCACACCCCCATCATGAGCCCGACGATGCGGCCCGGCGCCAGCTTGGTGACCACCGAGAGTCCCACCGGGCTCAGGCACAGCTCGCCGATCGTATGCAGGAGATAGACGCCGGTCAGCCACAGCGGGCTCACCAGCACCCCTTGTTGCGCCATGGATGCTGCCGGGACCAGCAACAGGAATCCTAGTCCCACGAACAGCAATCCGAGTGTGAACTTGACCGGGCTGGTTGGCTCGCGCTGGCCCAAACTGACCCACAGCCAGGCGAACACCGGTGCCAGCGCGATGAGAAAGGCCGAGTTGAGCGATTGGAACCAGGTAGACGGGAACGACCAACCCAACACCGTGAGCCGGGTCATCCGGTCCGCGAAGAGATTGAGGCTCGAGCCCGCTTGCTCGAAGGCCCCCCAGAAAAGGATGGCGGCCACGAAAAACACCCCGATCGCCCCAATCCGCTTCCATTCCTTCGCGGTGAATCCGGGTGGCTCCGCCACTCCCACCCGGCCCGCCTCGCCCGCCCGGGCCGCCTGGTCGAGCCGCGTGAGTGCAGGCTGAAGTCGTTTCTTTCCGAGCACGTACTGGATCAGTCCCAGCACCATGCCAACGCCTGCCGCCGCGAATCCCACGTGCCAGTCGACCCGCTGCCCCAGCGTACCGACCACCAGCGGGGCTACACCGGCGCCGATGTTGATTCCCATGTAGAAAATGGAAAACCCGGCGTCGCGCCGGGCATCGTTCTGCTGGTAGAGGGAACCGACCATGGTACTCACGTTCGGCTTCAGCAGTCCGGTGCCGGCGACGATGAGGGCGAGGCCGAGATAGAAGAACGGCAGAGCGGCAATGGCGAGGCTGAAGTGGCCGAGCGCGATGATCACCCCGCCCCAGAAGACGCTCCGATACTGGCCCAGGAAGCGGTCGGCCACCCACCCACCGGGAATGGCGGCGGCATAGACGCCGAACGTATACCACCCGTAGATCGAGGCCGCGCGCGCCGTGTCGAACCCCAGCCCGTTGGCGGTGATCGGCGCGGTCATGTAGAGGATGAGCAGGGCGCGCATCCCGTAGTAGCTGAAGCGCTCCCACATCTCGGTGAAGAAGAGCGTCGAGAGGCCGCGCGGATGACCGGCCCAGCCCGACCGATCGCCGGCGGTATCCCCCGTGGTGGCGGTCATTTCCCCATCTTTTTCTTGAGTTCGCGCAACTGGGCCTCCGCCGCCGCTTCTCGCGCCTGCCGGTCGATGCTGCCTTTGAGCAGCTCGTCAGCCAGGTCGGTTTCCGGCCGCGCCCCACCGGCCGCCTGAATGTCTCGCCAGGCCTGCTCCGTAGGGGATCCGGGCGACCCGGGAGGTCGCTCGCGCTCGACCGACCGCAGCCGGTCGGTCATCTCGCTCAACTCGCGTTCGGCCAGGGCCAGCTCGGCCCGCTGAGCCGAGAGCTTCTGCTCCAGGACCGAGATCCGCTCGGCATGCTTCACGGCAAAGCGGCGGGCCACTTCCACCGTCTCGTGGTCGCTGATCCCCTCAGCCAGGCGGCCCCGGCGTTGCGCGTCACTCAGGCTGCGTCGCTCCGGTTCGAGCTGCCGCTCGGTGGCGGCGAGATCGTCACGCATCTTGCCCACCGCGGCCTTGAGCTCGATGACCGCCTTTCGCATCTGCCCGGCGAGGTCGCGCAGGTCCTGGGCCGGCGTCGCCGCCGCCAGCGCGGCGTCGATGGCCGCCCGCAGGCGCTCGAACACTAGCTTTTCTTGACCGTCTTGGCGTAGAACGGCGTGAACACCCGCGAGACTTTGGCCGACTTGCACTTCGGGCAGGACGCCTTCTTCCGGCCGTGCGTTGAAATGGACTCGATGCGGGAGAACTGCTTGCCGCACTTGTCACAGCGGTACTCGTAGGTGGGCATGGGGCCTTCCCCTGTGTTTTCGGGTTGATTGAGCAAACGATACGCGGGGGTGGTAGGGGGGTCAATCGTACCTTACTATTCTGCGGCATGCGCCGCCCCTCCTTGATGCTTCTGGCCCTGTTCGTGGCCTCCTGCGGAAAAAGCTCGGAAAACAGCGCCGTCTGCGGCTTTGCCAGCATCGCCGGAGCCACCATGGTGCTGCAATACCTGCCCAACGAACACGCCCGGCTCGCCGCCCCGCCCGGTGGCCTGCCATCGTCACTTCCGGCACGGGTCGTGGGATACGGCACCTCTCACGTGCTGGTCACCGATAGCCCCGACGGGCTGGTCCTCGGCTACGAAGGCGCCGGCTTCCCGGCCACTCCCGGATTCGGCCTGCTGCTGGTGGACGATTCCTCTGAAGTGGTCCGCGGCGTGATGATCTACGACAAGGAAGTACAGGAAAACGTGCCCAAGATCGGCACCATCTCGGGAAGTACGTCGACCATCCCGTTGTATGGGCTACGGGTCAACTGGCCCTCGGTGAGCGACGTGCGGTGCCCCCTGTTCGCCGCGCCCGCGAGCGACAGCGCCGACAACCAATAACGGCATCCCTTCCCCCCTCCGCCCGACCCCACGGCACGACGGCAGACCTCGGACGCAATGGCCGTCGTTTCTCGCGCCCACTGGCCCTCTGCCGTTATGCCGTTATGCCGTATTATCAGGCCGAGAGCTTGAACTCCTCGCTCACCTGCCGCATCAGGCGGTCGGGACTCGAGAAGTTGGGAAAGAACACCCGGTCGGAGACCTGGTTGAGCGCCACCCGGATGCGGGCGAAGAGATCCGCCACACTGGCGTAGACCGCGTCCATTTCCAGCTCACGGGCCAGGCCGTGGTCCGCGGCGCGGCGAAAGCCCAGCGTCCCCATTTCGTCGTAGTAGGCGAACCCCGGCGCTCCTTTGCGGGCGTTCTGCGCGGTGATATAATCGGGGAAAATTCCGGACAACCAGAGACTGAAGTTTCCCAGGTGGGCGCACAGGAGAAACGCGCGTCGCCCCTCGGCGCCGCTCAGATCGGCGACGATATCGACCAGGTAGCGGCGGGTATCGTCGTCGTGCGGCGATACCCGATAAGCACGGTCCCGCATCCCGAAGTCGAGCACCAGCGCTCCGAGATAGTCCGCGAGCCGGGCATCATCGACCCCGTAATTGCGGAGCGCGTGGCGGAGCGTGACGTACAAGAAAAGCGGCGCTGAGGGCGCCGTGAGCTGTGGGTGGCTGCCGAGCAGCGGCATCAGATCCGGATCGTCGAGCAGGCGGTCGGGTCCCTCCTCCTCCACCAGCTCCGTGTAATAGCGGCGGTCGGCGCTGCTGCCGCGCGCCAGCAGGTCGATGGCCAGCTGAATGTCGGCAGCGGTCAGACGTTCCCGCAAATTCGCGAGGATCATGTCACAACCTCCCGTGCCTGATCGTACCCCCGGTCCAGTGACCGGGTCCGAAACCCTCGCGACACTGATCGCGCTCGCGCAGCAATTGGCGGGCGCATCTCGTTCCACGACCATCGCCGAACTGGTCGGCCAAGCGGTCCTGCGCCTGCTCGAGCCCGATGGGCTCGCCGTGCTGTTGATCGATGGTGCCGCAAACACGCGACGGGTCGCCTACACCCACAATTATGCAACTCCCGGGCCCGATGATCCACTGGTCGATCTGGCGCTGCACCAATCCGGCATCCTGCAGCGGGAGGCCCTCGCCCGGTTGGCGGTCGCTCGCGTCCCGGTTCCCCTCAGCTGGATGGGTGCACCCATTCGCGGGGCGGCCGCCCGTACCCTCGGCGCCATCTCGCTGTTCGCAGGGCCGAATCGCCGCTACCTGCCACCTGACCTCGTGGTGCTGAACGCGATTCTCACCTCGGCGGCGATCGCGCTGGAAAACGCCCGGCTGCTTCAGCTGCTCTCGGAGGGCAAGCGGGAGTGGGAGCAGACGGTCGACGCGATCAGCGAGGCCTTCTGTGTGGTTGATCGGGCGGGGGTGGTACGCCGGGCCAACCGCGCGTTCGGCATGCTGGCCCAGCGCCCGCTGACGACCCTGGCGGGAAGACAGTGGTCGACCCTGCTTCCCGAATCCTGGGTGCCGTCCGTGACCCAAGTCCTCGCGCAGCCGTCGACCGTCGTGGAGCTTCCGATGGCCGGAAGGCTTTTCACCGTCTCCGCGCTGCGCATCGGCTCGGCAGAGGACCGCGCGGTCGTGCTGGTGTTCGCGGACCAGACCGAGAAACGGCGCCTCCAGGAGCAGCTGGTGCAATCGGAGAAGATGTCTGCCATCGGCCAGCTCATTGCCGGTGTCGCGCACGATCTGAACAATCCGCTCGCTTCGGTGGTCGGGTTTGCCGACTACCTGATCGAAAGCGAGGACAACGCCCCGCCCCACCTGCTCGAGCCGCTCCGGGCCATCCAACAGGAAGCCGAACGGGCCGCCAACATCGTGCGCAACCTGCTCTCGTTTGCCCGGAAGCAGGACCGGCGCCGCCGGAGCCAGCAAATCGGTCCCGTGCTCGAGGCCACTCTCTTGCTGCTTCGCAATCAGCTCATGGCCTGCAAGGTCGAGTCCCACCTGACCATCGACCCCTCGCTGCCGGAAGTCACCATCGAGGCGAATCAGATCCAGCAGGTGTTCGTCAACCTGATCAACAACGCGGCGCAGGCGATCCAGGGAACCCATGGGATGGGCAACGTCTGGGTCCACGCCTCCCGGTGGCTGGACGGCGTTGCGGTCACTATCGAGGACGATGGTCCCGGCGTGCCTCAGGCCATTCAGGCGAAGGTCTTCGAGCCGTTTTTCACGACCAAACCCGAAGGCCAGGGAACTGGTCTCGGACTCTCGATCTGCCACGGTATCGTGGCCGAGCATGGAGGTCGCATCACCCTGGGCCGGCGCACGGGCGGCGGCGCCGCCTTCCGGGTCGAGCTGCCGGGCGGCACGGCGCCCGAGGAACGGCCGGTGGCGGCAGTGTCCGCGGAAACTGGGAAGCTGCGCGTGCTCGTGGTCGACGACGAGCCCCACATCCTGCATTACATGCAGGCGACCCTGGAGGCGTGGGGTCACACCGTAACGCTCGCCGCCGACGGGGACGAGGCGCTCGCCCGCGCCCGTTCGGAGCTCTTCGACGTCATCATCACGGACGTGCGCATGCCGCACCTGGGCGGGCGCGAATTCTTCGAGACGCTGGAAAAAGAACGGCCGGACGTCGCCAAGCGGGTGGTGTTCAGCACCGGCGATACGGTACGGGGGGATACGCTGGCGTTCCTGGAGTCTCTGGGACGCCCCTTCCTGCACAAGCCGTTTTCGCTGGCCGAGCTGCGGTCGGCGCTGGCTTCTACCCTTCGGCCCTGAGCGCCTCGACCACCTCCTGTTTCGCTGCCCGCCGCGCCGGGAAATACCCACCCAGTAGCCCCATCACCACACTGAATCCTAGTCCACTGAGGAGCAGCGCCGGCGTCACTCGGAACGCAAACGCGACTTCGCTGAATGAATTCCAGTTCGTCGTGCTCGTCACCAGGCCGTTGATCGGCAGGGCCAGGAGCGCACCAATCACCCCGCCGATCAGCGCGATGATCATCGCTTCGGCGAGGAACGAGCTCATCACGCTGCGGGGCCGGAACCCCAGGGTCAGCAACACGCCAATCTCGGGGGCCCGCGAGGCCACGGCGGCATACATCGTGTTCACGGCGCCGAAGATCGCCCCCACCGCCATCACACCGGAAATGAACACCGCGATGAAGCCCAGCACCTGGCTCAGTAGCCGCGACTGTCCTTCGTAGAACTCGATCTCCCGCGCCACGTCTACCGTGATGCGGGGGTCGGTTTCCAGGGTCTGCTTCACGCCGTCGAACGCGGCCGGATCCTTCATGCGGAAGGTGACCGACTGGAAGACTTCGCCCCGAAACACCGGCATGAACTGCTCGTTCTCCCCCCAGATTTCCGACTCGAAGGAGGAGCCGTTCGCGGTGAAGTGGCCCACGACGGTCCAGTCGCGACCCCCGAAGGTGATGCGATCACCCAGGCCCGTGTTGGGAAAGCTGCGGGCCAGTGTGGCGCCGACCAGGATTTCCGGCGCGCCCACCTGGAACATTCGCCCGTCCGTGATCGTGATACCCTTACGCACCTTCAGGGCCTGTGGGCTGATCCCACGCACCACGACGTTGGCGAAGCCTCCGTTCAACCGGGTCAGGCCCACCACGACAAAAATCTCCGGGCTGACCAGCGGACGCCCGGTTTCATCGGCCGCCACGAACGGCAGGCTGGCAATCACGCTCGCGGTGTGCCGGTCGATACCGCTGTTCATCTCCGCCTGGGCGCCCTTGCGCAGGATGAAGGCGTTGTCGGAAGAGCCCGTTTTGACCAGCGCCGCCTTGAATCCGTTGGATAACGCCATCATCGCGATGAATACCGCCACCACCACCGCCATTCCCAACGCGGTCGCCGCGGTCGAAACCGGCCGCTGCCGGATCGAGCGCAGGTTGTAGATCAGCGGGATCTTCATGTCAGGCCACCTTCCGGAGTGCCTGTACCACCGAGAGCCGGGCGGCCTGCCACGCGGGCAGCGCGCCGCTGATGACTCCCAGGGTGGCCGCGATGGCGAATCCCAAAGCGAGGGTGCCGCCTTCCACCCGGAAGCCCGGCAGGAAGGCATCCAGCGCGTGGGTCGAGCCGAATAGCGCCCGCGCACCGACCAGGCCGATGGCGCCGCCCAGGAGCGTCATGACGCCCGCTTCGGCGATCACGATGCCGAAGATGGTCCCGTCCGGGAAACCGAGCGTCTTGAGAACCGCGATCTCACCGATGCGTTCTCGAGCAGCCATCATCATGGTGTTCGCCGCCACGAACAGAATCGCGAAGAACACCGCCGTCCCGATGGCCCGCATCAGGAACGCCACATTGCCCCACATGGTGACGAAGCCGGCCTGGAACGCCTTCTCCGTCTCGGTCTTGGTCGGCGTCGGCGAGTTCTTGAACATGGTATCGACGCGCGCCGAAATCGTGGCAGCGCTGGCGGGATCGGTCAGCTGCAACACGAACCAGCCGGGCTCGGCTCGCCGCCCGGAGCGCTCGTACAGGTAGTCGTAGCGAAAGAAGAAGTTCTGGTCGCCATAGGCCGGGTCGGTGGGCGTGTAGACGCCGCGGATCACGAAGTCCCAGTCGCCCGGGAAAATGGTGCCCTTGAGAGTGACGGTCTGTCCGAGGCGCCAGCCAAATTTTTCCATGAGGCCCTTGCCCACGATGGCCGCGGTCCGCTCCGCCAGAAACGTGGTCTTCTGATCGGGGGGCAGCTGGACTTCGGGGTACAGGGCGAGATACGACGCCGGATCGATCGCGAAATTGGCGAAGAAATCCTCCGGCCGCTCCTGGTAGAGTCCGCCGAACCAGTTGGCCCAGGACACGCTCTTCACTCCCTCCATCGCCTCCAAGCGCGGGATCTGCGACTGACGCACCGGGAACGTGAGCCCGGTGGCGTTCAGCACGATCAGGCGGGATTCACTGCCCAATTCTCTCGCGGCGTCGAGCGTGGTGAGCACCGACCGCAAGGTGGCGAACAGGAAGAAGGCCAGCGCCACCGACAGGACCGTCAGCACCGTACGCCGCTTGTTGCGGCCCAGATTGGCCAGGACCAGGCGGGCGAATTTCATCGGGTGAGCACTCCCTTGTCGAGGTGCATGGTCGCGTGGGCGTGCTCCGCGGCCCTGGCGTCATGGGTCACCATCACGATGGTCTTTCCGAATTCCTGGTTCAGCCGCTGCAGCAGTGCGAGAATCTCCTCGGCGGACCGCGCGTCCAGGTCGCCGGTGGGCTCATCCGCGAGTAGCATGGTGGGATCGCTCACGATCGCTCGCGCGATTCCCACGCGCTGCTGTTCCCCGCCCGAGAGCTGCCGGGGAAAATGTTCCGCCCGATCCGTCAGTCCCACGATCTCCAGCGATGCCTGCACGTGATCCCGCCGCGCTTTCTTGGAGAGATTGGTGAGCAATAGCGGCAGCTCGATGTTCTGAAATGCGGTCAGCACCGGCAGCAGGTTGTAGAACTGGAACACGAAGCCGACGTGCCGCGCCCGCCAGGCGGCGAGCTGCCGGGCGTTCATGCCCGTCACATCGTCGCTACCCACTGTGATGCGCCCCGAGGTAGGACGGTCCAGGCCCGCCAACAGATTGAGCAGCGTGCTCTTTCCGCTCCCAGACGGACCCATGAGCGCGAGGAACTCCCCCTGGGCGATATCGAGATTCACGCGCGAGAATACCGGGATCTCCTGCGCATCTCGGTGATAGGCCTTGGTGACATCTCGCATTTCGACCAGCGCCATGGACGCTCGCTCCTCGAAGTTAGGGCCCGGCGACAGTGACCTTCTTACCGTCTTCCAGTGTTCCCGATTGAGCCACCACCACCTGTTCCCCGCCGGAAAGACCAGACCGGATCTCTCGCTTGCCGGCCGAGACCGGCCCCGCGGTCACGGCCTGCCGCCTCGCCTTACCGTCTCGCACCACCCACACAATGGACCTCCCGCCTTCTTCGTGCACCGCCGCGCCAGGAACAAAGATCCGGGAAGGGAGCGCCGGCCCCGGCCCGGAAGCGGACATCTCGTTCAAAAACTCCACCCGGGCGGCCATCTCGGGAAGAATCCTGGAATCGGGCTGGAGAATCCCGACCTTCACCAGGACCGTCGCGCGCTGTCGGTCCGCAGTGGGCACGATCTGGCGGACCGACCCGCGATACGACGTGTCGGGATAGGCATCGAGCATGATCCGCGCCGGCTGGCCCCCGCGAATCTGCGCGATGTAGGACTCGTTCACGTCTACTTCCACCTCGAGCGTCTTCAGGTCGGCCATCGTGACCACCGCGCCTCGCGTCAGCCCGCCACCCACCGAGGGAGCCACGATCTCGCCCACTTCCGCGTCTTTCCGCAACACCGTTCCGTCGAACGGCGCCCGGATATCGGTGTTCTGGAGCGTTGCGCGGGAAACCTTGAGTGACGCTTCGGCCGACTGTACCTGGGCCTTCTGGAGCTCTACCCGCGCCTCCGCGGCCGAGAGTTGCGAGGCGAGCGTCTCCGCCTGCTGGCCGGAAATCAGATTTCGGGCGAGGAGATCCTGGGACCGCGCCACGTCGCGTTGCAGCTGGTCTCGCGTGGTCTCCGCCTCGGCCAGCGCGGCTCGCGCCCGGGCCAACTCGGCTTCGGCCTGTGAGACCTGGGCCGCATAATCCTCGTGCTCCAGTCGCGCGATGATCTCGCCCTTCCGCACCCGGGACCCTTCGGTCACGCCGAGATACTCCAGCCGCCCCGGAATCTTGGATGACACGGAGGCCTTGGTGCGGGCCACCACGTATCCGTTGGCCGTGATGCCGGCGCCGCCGCCCGCCCCGGTCACTTCGGCTCGGGTCACTTGCACCGTGACCGCCCCACCGCGCCGGAGCACGAAGAAGACCGCGACCACGAGCAGGATGGCCACCACGGCAATGCCGATCGAAATCTTCAAGGCGCGCGCCATAGCCGGGCCGGGCCGGTCCCGATCGATCCGGAGCCGTCCCAGGTCATGCACCGGTCCGCTCACGTTCTCACTATGGTCATTGCCCGGCCGTACGTCCATTGTTCCGCAGTCGTTTCATCGAGGGGAACAAAATAGCTGGCCGCGGGGTTTGCCGCCCCCCTTTCCTACCGGGCTTTCCTCGTACTTCTTTCGAGAACCAATGATCTACATCTGCATTCCCACATATAACGCCGCCGTAACCGTCGGGTTGGTGCTCTGGAAGGTTCGCCAGGTCTTTTCGGTCTTTCCCCGCGAATACCATTTGCTGGTGGCCGACGACGGCTCGACCGACGCGACGCCGGAAGTACTGGAGCCCTACCAGCGCGCGCTCCCGATGTCACTCATCCGGAAGGAGCGGCCCGTAGGGTATGCCGCCAGCGTCGAAGCGCTGCTCCGCGATGCCCTGACGCGCAGCGACCGGCCCCGGCGCGATTTCGCGATCACCATCCACGCGAATTTCTCGGTCTCACCCTCCGCCCTCCCGGATCTGGTGCGGGCCATGGAATCCGGGGCGGATCTGGTCGTGGCCGAAGCCCTGGAGGGCGAACGGTCGTTGGCCAGGCGGCTGGTCCGGCGGTCGGCGCCGTGGCTGCTGCGCCCCGGCCTCAACCTGCCGGGTATTCGCGACCTGCTCTCGGGAGTCTGCGCAGTCCGCCTTGCCACCCTCCGCTCCTGGCTGCACGACTCCGAGCAGAGCCTCCTCGAATCGCGGGGGCCGAGCGCTTGGGCCGAGCTGGTCGCGCGCACGGCGGCGGTGTCCCGCCAGATCTCGGTGGTGACTATTCCACCGGAGCAGAAGCGGGTCGAGAGCGTCGATGGGTCGGCCTTGAGGCTCGCGCTCGAGCTGTTCCGCTGGGGACGCCGTCTCAAGATCCCGGCGCCGGCCGCCGAAGTGCGGCGAGCATCATGATTCACCTCGCCATCCTTTTCCTGTGCGCCATGGGAGCGCTGACTCCGGCGGTGGGGCAGGACAGCGCGACATCCCCTCCCACCGCGGGTACGCCGTTCCCACCGGGCGAGCGGCTCAAGTACGAGGTGCGCTGGGGCGTGGTGACCCTCGGGACCGCGGAGATGCGGGTGGTGGGTATCGACACGATTCGCGGCACGCCGGCAGCGCACATTCAGTTCAGGATCGTGGGATCGAATTACCTGTACCGGATGGACAACCGGATGGATTCCTGGATCGCCCTGTCGGACACCACCTCGAGGCGCTTTACCCAGGACTTCCAGGAAAACAGGAAGGAACGCCACGCCTGGTACGACATCTTTCCCGATTCCGGATACTATCGGGAGAAGGGCGTCGATGGCCCGCGGCCGAGCGTCAAGAACCCGCTCGATGATGCCGCGTTCTTCTACTTCGTGCGGACCATGGGGCTCGAGCCCGGCCGCAAATACGAGATCAACCGGTATTTCCGGCCGGACCGCAACCCCGTGATCCTCGATGTCCTGTCGCGAGATACCCTGGACGTTCCGGCCGGGAAGTTCCCGTCCATCGTGCTCCAACCGATTATCAAGGGCCAGGGAATACTGAAGGAAACGTCCGACGCGCGGATGTGGCTTTCCGACGATGACCGCCACCTCATGGTGCAGCTCAAATCCAGGTTCCCGGTAGTCGGCTACCTCACCATGCGCCTCATCCGCATCGAGAGCGGCCCCAAAACTTCCAAATCAGACAAAGTGAGAAGTGAGATGTGACAAATGAGAAGTACTCCAGACCACCTTCCTGCTCACTTCTCACTTCTCACTTTCTCACTTGCATGGAATGGGCAGGGGTGAGGTCATGCCGCCGGACGTTCCCGGCCGGTGACTACCTCTCGCACTCGGCGAGCGGTGCCCGGACTGATAAGTTTGAGCACCAGATAAAACACAAAACCGATCGCGGCCAGCCAGAGTAGCGTGATCGCGAGCGAGACCACGAAGCCGAGCAGGCCGAACACGAGCTTCAGAGCAAGGAAGCCGATGATCGCCAGAACGGCGTACCCGAAAATCGTCCGGAACATGTCTTCCCTCCCAGGGAAATCCGCCTTGATCTCCCTACGAACGTATGTTTCACCCAGTTTCATCACAAGCATGGCGACATGAGCCAACCGGACGTCATCATCGTCGGCGGCGGGATCGTGGGTCTGGCCTGCGCCCGCGAGCTGGCCGCCTGCGAGGCCTCGGTGGAGGTTCTCGACGACGGCACCCGCCCCGGGGCCGCCACCCCGGCGTCGGCCGGCTTGCTGGCGCCCTTCCACAATGCCAAGCCCGACGATCCAGTGCTGACCTTGAGCATTCGTGGGCGGGATCTGTATCGGGAGCTCGTGCCCAAGCTCCGCGATGAGACCGGGATCGATGCTCACCTCTGGACCGGTGGCATCCTTCATGTCGCCTTCACTCAGGCGGAAGTGGACCGCATCCGCGGGGCCATCGCCTGGCAGCGGCAGCAGGGCCTGATCACCGATTGGCTCGACGCCCATGACGTACATCAGCGAGCGCCGGGCATTTCTCGCAAGGCACTCGGTGCCCTGCTCGGTGCGGAGGATGGCGCGCTCGACCCGGTCGCGTTCATGGAAGCGCTGCGCGTGAGCGCCATGAACGCCGGCGTGCAGATCACCCAGGGCCAGCGGGTGGACTCCCTGGTGCGCAATCACGACCGGGTGACTGGGGTGCTGACCACCGCGGGACCCCGGTCGGCCGGCGCGGTCCTCATCGCGGCCGGCTGCTGGTCCGGGAGAATCGCCGGCCTGCCCCGGCCGCTGACCGTCGAGCCGATACGCGGCCAGATGATTGCACTGGAGTGGCCCGCCGGTGAGCCCACCGGCATCGCGGTCAGCAGCGCCGGCTACGTCCTGCGCCGGGGCGACGAAGCCCTGGTCGGCTCAACCATGGAATACGCCGGCTTCGAGCCCTCGGTGACCGTGGATGGCGTCACCCGGCTCCTCGATGCGGCAGGACAACTCTACCCTGCCCTCGACGGACGCCCCGTCCGTCGCAAATGGGCCGGGCTTCGTCCCGGCTGCCCGGACGGACGTCCGATCATCGGTCCCGATCCGGTCCTGCAGGACCTCTGGTATGCCACCGGGCACGGCCGAAGCGGCATCCTCCTGGCCGCCGTTACCGCCGAGATCATCGCCGCCCTCTACTGCAAACAGCCGATCGAGCACGACTTGAGCGGAGTGAGTCCGAGCAGGTTCTGGGCATACTGAAGGACAAGAATGGAGTGTATTGAAGAAGTCTTGAGCCGACCCGGGGTCTCCTCACTGCGCACTCGTCGGTCCGATCCACCCGAAAGAGGTATTCAACCGTCTAGTTGAATGTCCCGTGGTTCACCCTACCGGAATCGGCTATCTTTTGGTCGCCCATGGACCTAGTACAGCTGAGCCCGCGCTACCCGACACCACCCGAGTCGACCGCGCTCCGGAAGCCTGCCTGGCTCAAGGTGAAGGCGCCTGGCGGGCAGAACTACGTGCAGATCAAGCAGCTCATGCAGGATCTCAAGCTCCACACCGTATGCGAAGAGGCCCATTGCCCCAACATCGGCGAATGCTGGGAGCATCGAGCGGCGACCTTCATGGTCTTGGGCGACGTCTGTACCCGGAACTGTGCCTACTGCGCGGTCGCGCACGGAACGCCGGCGGCCTACGACCCGGTCGAACCGCAACGTCTGGCCGAAGCGGTCGCACGGATGAATCTCCGACACGTGGTTATTACCAGCGTGGACCGCGATGACCTTCCCAATGGCGGCGCCGAAATCTTCGCAGGCTGTGTCACGGAGATCCGCAAGCTGGTACCCCAAACGTCGGTCGAGCTCCTGATCCCCGACTTCAAGGGATCCGACGAAGCGCTCGCCATCGTGGTCAAAGCGAGGCCCGACATCCTCAATCACAATCTGGAGACCGTCGAGCGACTGTACCGCATCGCCCGCCCCGGCGGCCGCTACCCCAGAGCGCTCCGTCTGCTCGCGCGTGCGCGGGAGCTCGGCTCCGATCTGATGACCAAGTCGGGAATCATCTGTGGTCTGGGCGAGGAATGGGACGAGCTCCTCGTGGCCATGCGGGATCTGCGGGCCCAGGACGTCAGCCTTCTGACGCTGGGCCAGTACCTCCGGCCCTCCGCCGGACATCTGCCGGTCGCGCGCTTCTACACGCCCGAGGAGTTTGCCGAGCTCAGGGCCTATGGTCTCTCGCTGGGATTCAAGCACGTCGAGGCGGGGCCGCTGGTCCGTTCGTCCTACCATGCCTGGGAACAGGTGCAGCAGGCCACTGCGGCCGTCTGACCTTCACCCGCATCCATGACCGGCCTGAGCACCACCCCGTCCCTCGACCGCGCGCGCCTCGGGTTCTACCGTGGCCTGCTGCGACAGATGATGCTGATCCGGCGCTTCGAAGAGAAAGCCGGCGAGGCCTACGCGCTCGGGAAGATCGGCGGGTTCTGCCACCTCTACATCGGCCAGGAAGCGGTCGCGGTCGGGTCCATCGCCGCCCTGCGGGACGACGACTACATCATGTGCAGCTACCGGGAGCACGGGCACGCGCTGGCTCGCGGGGTTGCCTCGCGGGCGGTCATGGCCGAGCTGCTCGGGAAGAGCACGGGCTGCTCCGCCGGCAAGGGCGGCTCCATGCATCTCTTCGACGTGTCGCGCGGCTTCCTGGGAGGCCACGCGATTGTCGGGGCACATATCCCGCTCGCCACCGGTGCTGCGTTCGCCATCAAGTATCGCGGTACCGACCAGGTCTCCATTTGCTACTACGGTGAGGCGGCCGTCAACAACGGGGCATTCCACGAAGCCCTGAACATGGCCGCCCTATGGAAGCTCCCCGCCATCTACCTCTGCGAAAACAACCGCTACGGCATGGGAACGGCGCTGGAGCGGGCGTCGGCGATCTACGACATCGCCGAGCGCGCCTGTTCCTACGACATGCACGCCGAGACGGTGGATGGTATGGATGTGTTGGCGGTGCACGAGGCGACCGAGCGTGCGGTCCAGCGCGCCCGTTCGGAAAAGCTTCCCACGCTACTCGAGGTGCGCACCTACCGGTTCATGGGGCATTCGATGTCCGACCCCATTCACGGTCACTACCGGACCCGCGAGGAGGTGGAGGAGCAGAAGCGATTGGACCCGATACCCGGCTTGTTCCACCGTCTCGAGACCGACGGTCTGATGTCGCAACACGAGCTGTCGGCGCTGGACGCAGAGGTCGTGGCGGAGGTCGAAGACGCCATCAGCTTCGCGGAAGAAAGCCCGGAGCCAATGGAGGATCAGTTGTACCAGGACGTGTACCAGTGAGGGCCCAACGGCATCCACCAGCCCACTCCGCCCTTCCCCACGGCACCGACGGTGTGCCGTCGTGCCGTCGTGCCGTCGTGCCGTCCAGCGGGATCTAGATTCGTGCCCACCCTCACCTACCGCGACGCCCTCAACCACGCGCTCCGCGAAGAGATGGAGCGCGACCCCAACGTCTTTCTCATGGGTGAGGAAGTCGGAGTCTATCAGGGCGCCTACAAAGTGAGCCGTGGGCTGCTGGAGACTTTCGGTGAGCGACGCGTGGTAGATACGCCGATCACCGAGCTCGGCTTCGCCGGAGTCGGCGTCGGCGCGGCGATGGTAGGCCTGCGTCCGGTCGTCGAATTCATGACCTTCAATTTCGCGCTGCTGGCCATGGATCAGATCGTCAACTCGGCTGCCAAGATGTTGTACATGTCGGGCGGACAGGTTCCGATCCCGATCGTCTTCCGCGGGCCGGGCGGGGCGGCCCTCCAGCTCGGCGCGCAGCACTCCCAGGCATTCGAGTCGTGGTTCGCGCACGTGCCGGGCCTCAAGGTCGTGGCACCGGCGACGCCGGCCGACGCGAAAGGCCTGCTCAAGTCCGCCATCCGCGACGATAACCCGGTGGTGTTTCTCGAAGGTGAGATGCTGTACAACACCAAGGGCGAGGTGCCCGAAGGTGAGCACATCGTGCCGCTGGGCAAGGCCGACATCAAGCGCGCCGGCTCGGACGTGACCATCGTGTGCCACTCCAAGACGCTGAGCGTGGTCGAAAAAGCGGCTGCCGAGCTGGCCGAACAGCATCAGATTTCAGCCGAGATTCTGGATCTGCGGACCATCCGGCCGCTGGATCGGGATGCGCTGGTCGAGTCGGTAGCCAAGACCAATCGGTGTGTCGTGGTCGAGGAAGGGTGGCCCTTCTGCGGGGTCGGTGCGCAGGTCGTGGACGAGATCCAGCGGGAGGCCTTCGATCACCTCGACGCTCCTATCCTGCGCGTGACCGGCGCGGACGTTCCGATGCCCTACAACAAGCATCTGGAGCGGGCCGCCAAGCCTACCGTAAACCTGGTGATCGAAGCGGTCCGCTCGGTCACCTACCAGAGCTGATCCCATGGCCACCAAGGTCCTGATGGAAGCCCTCTCGCCCACGATGACCGAAGGCAAGGTCATGAAGTGGCTCAAGCATGAGGGCGATCAGGTCCACGCGGGTGACACACTGGCGGAGGTCGAGACCGATAAGGCCATCATGGAGTTGAGCGCCCGCGGCGATGGGGTGCTGCGCCAGGTGGTGGTGCCTGAAGGCTCGACCGTCGAAGTCGGCAAGCTGGTCGCGGTGATTGCCCGACCGGAGGAGGATATTTCCGGCATCGCCGCTGCCACGGGCGGTCAGAAACCGAGGCCCCAGCCGGCGGAGCCCAAATCACCCGAGCCCGCCGAGGCTCCCGCCGCGGAGGCGCCCGGGCATCGCGACACCGCCGCGCGACAACTCGCGCCGAAAGCTCCTCCGGACACCCCCAAGCCGGAAAAGCCCCAGCCCGAACCTCAACGGCCGGTTCAACCAGGAGAACGGATCAAGGCTTCCCCGCTGGCCCGCAAGGTGGCTCGGGACCGCGGCGTCGACCTCGCCGTCATGTCTGGTACGGGTCCTGGCGGCAGAATCGTGAAACGGGACCTGGAGGGCGCTACGGCGGCGCCACTCACCACGCACCCTTCGGCTCCGCTCAGGGCAGGCCACGCACCACGCACCGCACCCGGCGCCGTTCGCGACGTTCCGCTGAGTCAGATTCGAAAGACCATTGCCAAGCGGTTGGTCCAGTCGCTCGCGCCCATTCCGCATTTCTTTCTCACTTCCGAGATCGACATGGAGCGCGCCTGGGACGCCCGGGAAGCACTCAATGCGCTCGGCGATGAGCAGCGAATCTCCTTCAACGACATCGTGGTGAAGGCGGTGGCATTGGCCCTGGTACAGCATCCGGAGTGCAATGCCTGGTGGCAGGACGACCACATCCGGTATTTCTCGGACGTGCACCTCGGCATGGCGGTCGCCGTCGAGGAGGGCTTGATCACCCCGGTCATCCGGAACGCCGAGGCGAAATCGTTGCGGGAAATCGCGATCGAGTCGCGCGACCTCGTGGAACGCGCCCGCGCCCGCAAACTCAAGCCGGAAGAGTACACCGGCAGCACCTTCTCGGTTTCCAATCTCGGCATGTTCGATATCGAGCAGTTCACCGCCGTGATCAATCCTCCGGAAGCCGGAATCCTGGCCGTCGGCACCATGGCGCCACGGCCGGTCGCACACGACGGAGAGCTCGTGCTGCGCCGCCGCATGCGGGTCACGATGAGCTGCGATCATCGGGTAATCGATGGGGCCACCGGGGCGAGATTTCTGCAGACCCTGAAGAGGATGCTGGAGAATCCGCTGGCAATGGTGTGGTGAGAAAAGGCGTGAAGAGTGGAGAGTGCAGAGGGAAGGGTACGACGGGCTCAGTATGCTTTACTCTTCCCTCTTCACGCTTCACTCTTCACCGGGTTGTGAACAACCGTCTCTGACGCGAGCCGACTGAGTCTATGGCAAACTTCGATGTGATTGTGGTTGGTGGCGGACCCGGCGGCTACGTCTGCGCCATCCGCGCCGCACAGCTCGGCCTCAACACCGCGGTCGTCGAGCGAGACAAGCTGGGGGGGGTATGCGTCAATGTCGGGTGCATCCCCAGCAAGGCGCTGCTCCACAGCGCCTACGTCGCCAACCTGGTGCGGCACGACGCCAAGGATTTCGGCGTGGAACCGGGAACCGTGACCCTCAACTTCGGCACCGCGATCAAGCATTCGCGCCGGGTGAGCGAGCAGAATTCCAAGGGCGTCGAATTCCTGATGAAGAAGCACAAGGTCACCGTCATCAAGGGCGAAGGCGTCCTGGCGGCCGGCCGGAAGGTGAAGGTCGGCAACGAGACCCACGCCGCCGCCAAGGCGGTGGTGCTGGCGACCGGCACCCGAGTCAAGGGGATTCCCCAGATCGGTCTCGAGATCAACCAGACGACCGTCATCTCATCCGACGAAGCCTTGTTCCTCGAAACCGTGCCCAAGACGCTCGCCATCGTAGGCGCCGGCGCTGTCGGTACCGAGTTCGCCGATATCTTCAGCGCCTTCGGCACCAAGGTCACCCTGATCGAAGTGTTGCCCCGGATGCTCCCGATCGAAGATGCCGAATCCTCCGCCACCATCGCCCGGGTCTTTAAGAAGCGAGGTATCGACGTGCTCGCTGGCGTCAAAGTCAAGGCGGCCACCGTGGGCAAGAACGGGGTGATCCTGGAGCTCGAGGTCGGCGGAAACGCCCAGAAGCTCGAGGTCGAAAAGGTCTTGATGGCGGCCGGACGCGCGCTCAACACGCAGAACGTCGGGCTGGAAGCTGCCGGTGTGACGCTGGACGAGCGGGGATTCGTGAAAGTCGACCAGCACCTGCGGACCACGGCCGAGGGGGTCTATTGCATCGGCGATATTGCCGGCCCGCCCATGCTGGCGCACAAGGGAAGCCGGGAGGGTGTCCACGTGGCCGAGGTCATCGCTGGGCAAAAGCCCCATCCCATCCGGTACGACAACATTCCCAGCGTCACCTACTGCCATCCGGAAGTGGCAAGCATCGGCCTCACCGAAGACCAGTGCAAGGAGCAGAAGCTCGAGTACGTCGTGGGCCGGTTCAATCTGAGCGCCAATGGACGGGCGCGTGCGGCCAACGAGACCGAAGGATTCGTCAAGATCATTCGCGACCAGAAGTACGGGGAGATCCTCGGGGCCCATATCGTCGCGTCGCACGCCAGCGAAATGATCCACGAGCTGGCCGTCGCGCGGGAGAACGAATACACCGTCGAGGAAATCGAGCTGGCGGTCCATGCCCACCCCACCCTCTCGGAAGCGGTGGCGGAAGCGGCTTTGGACGCAATGGGAAGGGTCATCCATGGGTAGAGATGCAGTGGCACTTCTCCACTTCCTGAGGAGGTCTCGATGACTGGACCGAATCGTGTGGCTCTCACCCTGGGCAGCATTTTTGCCGGGGCGGCCGCAGGAGCGGCGGTCGTTGCCGCCGGCGTCTGGACCGGCAACTGGCTCATGATGAATGGCAAGATGACCCTGGGGGATCCGCGCAATGCCGTCTTTCTCGGCGGTGCGGTCGGCCTGCTGCTGGCTCTGTTCGTCGGTTGGACCTGCTCGGCCGGCCTGGAAGAAACGTGGCGCCGGGCGGCCATTGCGGTGGTCGCAACGTTCGGCGCGGTCGCCGCCGGGGGGGCCTCCTACCTGCTGAGCGTCTACTCGCTCATGATGATGAGTCGCATCGCACAGTTGCTGGTACCCGGATACTTGGTGCTGCTGGCGATCATCGCCATCGTGGCCGCGCGCGTGGCCCGGCGGCACGGTCGAGCCCTGTTGGCTTCACCGACGACGGTGTCGCTGGCTTGAGTACCGACCTGGCCGTGGTGGGACTGGGCCGCATGGACTACGGCGAAGCGCTGGAGCTCCAACGCACCCTCGCGCTTCGCCGGATCGAGAAGAGCATCGATCGCGACCTCCTGCTGCTGGTCGAGCACCCACCGGTCGTGACCCTCGGCCGCGGTTTCCGCCCGGACAGCCTCCCCCTGCCGCGCGAGTTCCTCGAAGCGAAAGGGATCGAAATCTTCGAGATCGACCGCGGTGGCGACGTGACGTTCCACGGCCCCGGGCAGCTGGTCGGCTATCCCATTTTCGATTTGAGCGAGCACCGCCCGGACCTACACTGGTTCCTCCGCCGGATGGAACAGGCGCTCATCGTCGGACTCTCGGAGTTCGGTATCCCGGGAGGACGGCGCGAGGGCTACACCGGGGTGTGGACCGGCGGGCGCAAGATCGCCAGCATCGGGATCCACGTGAAACAGTGGGTGACGTGGCATGGGTTCGCGCTCAATGTCGCGACCGAGCTTTCCTACTTCGACCTTATCGTCCCGTGCGGGATTCCCGACGTCGTGATGACCAGCATCCATCGGGAGCTGGGAGAGCGCGCGCCGCGGGACCTCTGGAGCCGCTCGCTGGACGCGACCATCGTCGGTTTCAGTGAGACATTCGGGCAGCGCCCGCAGGCGGTCCTGCTCGAGGAGCTCCTTCCGACCAGCTCGGCGGCCAGTCCTTCATCTCACCACTGACCCGATAAGCCGCTGGCCGGGTCTGCTGCCCGATGAGTGATACCAGCCCCCGACTTCCGCCCGGCCAGGTCGAGACCCGCAAATGGCCGGTCCTCCACTACGGCGCGGTGCCCCGGATCGACCGGTCCCAGTGGATACTGCGCGTCTGGGGCGAGGTAGAGAATCCGCTCGAGATCGGCTGGCGCGAGCTGCAGCACTTTCCCCAAGCCAGCACTCACTGCGATATCCACTGCGTGACCCAGTGGAGCAGGTTCGACAATACGTTCGGTGGTGTGCGGGTGTCCGATCTCTTGCGGCGGGCCGTTCCGCTGGCGGCTGCGAAATACGTCCTGGTGCACGCCGCGCCTGATTACACCACGAATCTTCCGCTGGAAGACCTCGACCGTCCCGCTAACCTCATCGCCCTGTCATGGAACGGCGAGCCGCTGACGCCCGAACACGGCGGCCCGGCTCGACTGCTGGTTCCTCATCTCTACCTCTGGAAGAGCGCCAAATGGGTGACCGGACTGCAGCTCCTGCAAGAAGACTATCCCGGCTTCTGGGAGCAGAACGGCTACCACATGTTGGGCGACCCGTGGAAGGAGCAACGCTACGGCAGGCCGGACCCGGTTCGCATGCGCCGAGGACCTCGGTGAGCTCTCGCGTTCCCCTCTCCCGGGCGGGAGAGGGGACAGGGGTGAGGCTACTGCCCCATGAACTGGAGAAATCGTCCGAAGACGCGGATCCCTTTGTAAAACTGATCCACCGCAATCTTCTCGTTCGGCGCGTGCAGGCGGTCGTCCGGCAGGCCAACGCCGGCCAGGATGACGGGTGCCCCTTTCTGCCCCAGGGCGGGCACGACGGGAATCGAGCCGCCCGAGCGGGTGGGTACCACCCCGCGGCCCTCTACTTCCTTGAACGCGCGGTCGATCAGCTGGAAGGGCTTGGCCGTGATGTCGACGATCACCGGATCGGCGCCGTGCAGGAAACGGACCGATACGTCGGCGAATTTTGGCGCCAGCGCCTTCACCGCACGAATCAGTTGTTTCTGGACTGCTTTCTCCTTCTGATTCGGAACCAGGCGCAGACTCACTTTTGCCGTTGCGGCGGCCGGAATCACCGTCTTCGCTCCTTCGCCGGTGAATCCTCCCATGATTCCGTGAATCTCGAACGTCGGTAGTGCCCAGGTCCGCTCGAAAATCGAGAATTTCTTCAGGCCGGTGAGCGCCTTGGCCTGCACTTCCTCGCGCAGGAATTTCCGTTCGTTGAACGGGAGTTTCTTCCACCCCTCCCGCTCAGCCTGGCTGGGCGGCCGCACCGCGGAATAGAGTCCCGGAATATTGATCTTGCCGTCCGGCGACTTGAGCCGTGACAGGAGCTGCACCAGCGCATCGTGCGCATTGGGGGCAACACCGCCGTACAATCCCGAGTGAAGATCGGTTTTCGACGTGCGCACCGTGATCTCGGCGTAACAGAGGCCCCGCAAACCCGTTTCCACCGAAGGCCATTTAGGCGCATAATAGGCGGTGTCGGAAACCAGCACGGCATCGGCCACGGTCCGTTGCGGCTCGCGCGAGAGAAACTGAAACAGTGCCGTACTGCCGGACTCTTCCTGCCCCTCGATGAGGAAGCGGACGTTCACCGGTGGGCGCCCACCCCGGTTCACCGACTCGAACGCCTTGATCGCCGCGAAGACCTGGCCCTTGTCGTCGGTCGCCCCGCGCGCGTACAGGTTGCCGTCCCGCACCACCGGCTCGAACGGCGGCGAGACCCACTCGTTCAACGGGTCAGGCGGCTGCACATCGTAGTGGCCGTAGATCAGCACGGTCGGCTTTCCCGGCACCTCGGGGCCCTCGGCCCATACAATGGGGTGGGTCTCGCTCGCCAGCAGCTCGACTTTGGGACAGCCCAGGTGTTTGAGCTGGTCTCGCACCCACTCCGCGGCGCGGCGGCAATCTCCCGCGTGCGTGGGGTCGGTGGAGACGCTGGGAATGCGGAGGAATGCCTTGAGCTCGTCCAGGAAGCGCGAGCCCTCAGTGAGGACGAACGTATCGAGGTTGGACATGCCCCAAATATAGGGAAGAGGGAGGAGGGAAGAGGGAAGCTCCTTACTCTTCCCTCTTCCCTCTTCCCTGCTTCAGGCGCTAGCTGGGAGCGGCTCTTTGCTGGGTTCGGGGTCGTGCGCGAGTATCACGCTGTCGCCCAGCGCCAGACCGGATCCGGCCAGGCTTCCGAGCTCTCCACCGAAGTACGCTTCCTCCCCGTGCTCCGACAGGTCGAGACCGGTGAGCTCATCGTGCACGGTCGCCCGCGCGCCCAGGGTCGCCTGCACCAACGACAGGAGGCCGAAGGTGCCCAGACCGGCGAACGCCGCAGCGACGCAGACGGCAAGCGCCTGCACGCCGAGCTGGCTCCAGTTGCCGGCGAGGACACCATCGGCCCCTGCCGGATTCCATACCTTCGCTGCAAACACGCCTGTGAGCAGCGCGCCGCTGACGCCGGCCAGGCCGTGGCAGGAAAAGACGTCCAGCGAATCGTCCAGCGCGGTCCGCGAGCGGAGTTGCATGGCCGTGTAGCTGATGACCGCGCAGATCGCCCCGATGGCAATCGCCGCCACCGGGCCCACGAATCCGGCCGCGGGTGTGATGCCTACCAGGCCGACCACCGCCCCGGTCGCCGCCCCCACCGCCGTCACTTTCCCCGTTCTCCGCACATCCATCAACGCCCACGCGACCAGCGCGGTGGCGGCCGCCGTATTGGTGTTGGTGAACGCGAGCGCGGCGAGACCGTTGGCGGCGAGAGCTGATCCGGCATTGAACCCAAACCACCCGAACCAGAGCAGCCCCGCCCCGAGTATGACCAACGGCACATTGTGCGGCACCAGCGCGGAGCGCCGATAATCGTTCCGGGCGCCAAGCATCCGAGCCGCCACCAGGGCCGAAACGCCGGCGCTGATATGCACCACGGTTCCGCCCGCGAAGTCGAGGGCGCCACGCGTTGCGAGCCAGCCACCCTGGCCCCAGACCCAACGGGCGAGCGGATCGTAGATCAACGTGGCCCAGAGCACGATGAACGCCGCGTAGGCGCGGAAGCGCATCCGCTCGACAATGGCGCCGGAGATGAGCGCCGGCGTGATGATGGCGAACATGCCCTGGAACATCACGTGCGCCTGCTGGGGGATGGTGGAGCCGTAGGCCGGATGCGGCTCGAGCCCAATCCCTTTCAGGCCCGCCCACGCCAGGCCCCCGATCCAGGAGGAACCGGGCGCGAAGGCCAGCGAGTAGCCCGCCAGCACCCATTGCACGCCGACCAGGCCCAGCGCCACCACACTCATCATCATGGTGTTGAGCGCGCTCTTGGGACGCACCAGCCCCCCGTAGAAGAATGCCAGCCCTACGGTCATGAGCAGCACCAGGGCGCTGGACATGAGGACCCAGGCGGTATCGCCGGCCGAAATCACATGACCCCCACTTCCGCCGCGGCGACTTCGATCGCGGCCCGCTGCACCTCGTCGGCGTTGATCGCGGTCAACGCGGCATTGTCCTCCTCGCCGGTCCGGATCCGGATCACCCGCTCCAGCGGCTGCACGAAGATCTTGCCGTCACCGACTTCGCCGGTGCGCGCCGAAGACAGAATCGCGTCGATGGTGGGCTGGACGAAGGGTTCGGACACCGCCATCTCGATCTTCACCTTGTCGCGGAACTCCATGACGACGGTGGTGCCGCGGTACTGGCCCAGGATTTCCCGCTCGCCCCCGTGTCCCGAGACGCGCGAGAGCGTGATGCCGGTAACGCCGGCGCGAAACAACGCGGCCTTTACTTCGGGCAGCCGCTCCAGGCGGAGGATGGTGGTGATGAGCTTCATCGGTTGGCACCTCCTGGGTGTCGTTCGATTTGTGCATTTTACGCACATCAGCTAGCACATCGTGCATGTTCTAGGCCAAAATCGACGCTAATGATGGTTATTTCCGGCATTTCGTGCAAGACAGCGCGAACACACCGATTTCGGGTAATTTTCGCGTCGCCATCTCGACGGCCGTGGCTTCCCCGCCCCACTTAGATTTCTGCGCCCATGCCGGAATGCCCCGCCGCCCCACTTCACCCCGTTCCACCCCGGTCGGCCCGGTCCCGGTTTGGAGTCCTTTTCCTCACCGTCTTCATCGATCTGGCGGGCTTCGGGCTGATCCTGCCCATCCTGCCCTACTATGCCCAGCGTCTCGGCGCGGGCGGCGTGGGGTTCGGGGCGCTCGTGGGCATCTACTCGGCCATGCAGTTTCTCGCGACCCAGATCCTCGGCCGGCTCTCGGACCGCGTCGGGCGCCGTCCCGTCCTGCTGGCGACGATCACGGTGAGTGCGGTGGGCTACACCATGTTCGGGCTGGCCGGCACCTACGGGGTGCTGTTCCTGGCTCGAATGATTTCGGGCTTTTCCGGCGGGAATATTTCGGTCGCCCAGGCCTACATCGCCGACGTGACCGCACCCTCGGAGCGCTCCAGAGGCATGGGGTTCATCGGTGCGGCGTTCGGCCTGGGCTTCATCGTCGGCCCCGCGCTGGGCGGTCTTGCCGGCCACTATGGCGGCCCTTCGGCGCCCGCCTGGGTCGCGGTGACGCTCTGCATCGCCAACCTGATTTCGGCCTACTTCATCCTGCCCGAATCGCTTCCGGTGTCCGGCCGCTCCCACCGCCCGCTCCTCGATCTCGGTCACCTGCGGCGGGCAGTCATGCAACCGCACCTGCGCAGCCTGATGGTGTTCTTCGGGGTGATGCCGCTCGCCTTCGCAGGATACACCGTGGCGCTCCCCTTGTACGCCGGCAGAACCTTCGGATGGCGGGAGCGCGAGTTGGGATGGTTTTTTACCATCGTCGGCTTCATCGCCGCCCTGGTCCAGGGCTATCTCTTCGGGCGCATCGTGAAGCGGGTGGGCGATCGCACGCTAGTCATCCTGGGTGCGCTGGGGATGGCGGTCTCTATTGGGGCGGTGCCGTTTCTGCAGACCACCATGGCACTCTACGCCTGGACCGTCGTGCTGGCCTTTTCGAACAGTATCGCCTCCCCCGCCGCGACCGGGCTCATCTCGCGCTTGAGTGGCGCGCAGGAGCAGGGGACGATGCTGGGTGCGGCCCAGGCCGTCTCCGCCCTCGGACGCCTCACCGGCCCGGTCGTCATCGGCCAGGTGTACGATGGCATCGGAGCACGTTCCGCGTTTTTCGCCGCGGCCGCCGTGATGGGCGCCGCCTGGGTGGCCGCGACGCGCGTGGCTCCCCTCCCGGACCTGGCGGCGCACCAGCCGACCCCATCGGCCTCCGACTCATGATTCGACGCTGCTGGCCCGCAATCGACGCAGATCCGGCGATGCTCGCCTACCACGATCGGGAATGGGGCGTGCCGGTCCACGATGACCGGAAGCTTAACGAGTTCATGGTGCTGGATGCCTTCCAGGCCGGGCTCTCCTGGGCCATCGTCTTGAAGAAACGGGAGGCGTTTCGGGACGCGTTCGACAACTTCGAGCCGGACCGGATGGCTCGCTTCACGCCGGCCCGCATCCAGCGCCTGGTCAAGAATCCGGGCATCATCCGCAACCGCCTGAAGATCGCGGCATCAGTCACCAACGCCCGTGCCTTCCTCGACATCCAGGAAGAAGTCGGCTCGTTCGACGCGTTCATCTGGCAGTTTGTGGGCGGGAGGACCAGGCACAACCGATGGAAAACGTTGCAGCAGCTCCCGGCGCGCAGCCGCGAATCCGATCGGATGAGCGAAGCGCTCTACGGGCGGGGATTCAAGTTCGTGGGTTCAACCATCTGTTACGCGTTCATGCAGGCGGCCGGAATGGTCAACGATCACCTGGTCGGCTGTTACCGGCACGCGGAGCTCGGCGGCTCGCGAGGTCGTTGAACCGCGGCACCAGCGCTTCGACGGCGCGATAGGGGTCCCGCCGCGGGTCGTTCTTTACCGCCTGGACGATGGCGCTCACGGTCCGTCGCAGGTCTCCGCCTTGCGCGGCGAGCACCCGGTCGAACAGATCCAGCCGCATGTGATATACCCGTGCGGCCACGACCGTCGCATTGTTGAGCGGCTGTCTCAGCAGCCAGTCCACCGGATACCACCGCAACGATCGGCGCAGCGCTCGGTCGATGGTCGCCCGCGCCTCTGCGAAAATCGCATCGCGCCCAGCCCCGAGGGCGGCACTGTCGGCACCCGAGCGGTAGAGGGAATCCAGCGATCCGGCCAATTGCGCGTCGAACGCGGCAATCTGCTTTTCGTCTTCCCATGACGCCGCAGCACGATCGGCCGCCGTCGCGGAGCCGCGCCCACGGAAAAACCACTCGGCACCGCGGAAGCCCACGAACATCGCCAGACTCTCGTTGAACGCCACCGCACCCGGCACCCACACGGTGTTGTGGGTGACTTCGTGGAGCACCGTCTCGACCAGTTGGACCGTGTCGCGGGAAAGAGCGGTGGAAAACAGGGGATCGCTGAACCAGCCCAGTGTCGAGAACGCCGCCGCCGGTCGCAGGTAGGTGTCGTGACCGGTGCGTTCCAGCCGTCGCGCCTCGCGCCGGGCGGCGTCCAGGCTGAAGTACCCGTGATAGGGCACCGCGCCCACGATGGGAAACCACCAGGTGTACTCCGTGAGCTGAAACCGCGGGCTCGCGGACAGCACCAGCACTAGGGTGTCGCGACCCACATCGACGAAGGTCGCATAGGTGCCGCCGACCGCGAGGCCCACGGAATCAGCGGCGAAGCGTCTCGCGTCCAGGACCTGGCGGAAGCGCTCCCGGCGTCCCGGCGGCGTTTGGGGGTCGGCAATGAGCTTTTCAAGAGAACGCCGGCGCAGCAGCAGGCGAGCTTCTTCGTATCCGGCGCGCACCACGAATCGAACGTCGGTGCTGGCGGCGTACGCGATTCCGAGCGCGAGCACCAAGACCGCCGCGGCCACCGCGAGCATTCGGCCCGCGCGCTTCGCGGCCGGCGAGCGCCTCCAGCTCACAGGGTGAAGCGCACTCCGAACCGGTGGCGCGAGCCGATCAAGCCCGACGGCTCGTAGGAGTAATCGAAGATCATTCGGGTGAGCACCACGCTGCCGCCCCAGGTGACCGACGACGGCTGGTACTCCGGCCACCGCGACCCGTAGCCGAGCCGCCCCACGAGGCCCACGCCTCTGAGCACCGTTCCGGCCTCACCACCGACCACGGCGCGCGCCTTCCGTCCCTCCGGCCATTGGACTTCGACGGCCGACAGCAGACGAAACGATTCCTGCGGGTCCACATAGTTCATGGTGAACCCGAGCCGGGTGAGGCGCGGCAGCACCAGCGTCGACTGCGCATCGAAATTGCCGCCCACGTTCTGAATGGAAAAACCGATGGCCATGATATCGAACACGGCGATGGCGAGCCCCAGGTCCCCGCCCCACGCCCGCTGTCGCACGCCGCCGGTGGTCGTGCCGATCCATTTGGCCGAAACACCCGCCGCCAGCAGTCCGAATCGATAGACCAGCGACCCCACGGCGAGGGCTTCATGCGGCCGGCTGGTGCCGCCGAGCGCCGGATCCATGCCCACGGAGAGATATTGAATCCCGCCACCGAGGTCGAATTGCTGCAGACGCCACGCGGCCGCCGCGGTCACCGTGTGACCGCGCAACGGCTCCGGGCGAAACCCTCCCTCGAGGGCGATGTGCCGAATGGTGGCGAGACCGGCGGGATTCCCGAATACCGAGCCGGCGTCGCCCACCAGGGCGCCACCGGCCCCGTTCAGTCCCGCGTAGCGGACCGATCCGGGGACCCGAAGAACCAGCGGGGCCAACCCGGGGGTCTGGGCGGCGAGCCCCGGCGCGGCGGCGAGGAGCGCGGCCGCGAGGAGCCATTCCCCGCGAAGCCGGGGGCGTGAAATACCTATCTCACGCGTATGACGTTGAGCCGGGCGAGCACCTTGGTGTCGATGGGCCCGCCAGCGGAGCTGGTGAGACGCACGGTAAATCCGCCCTGGCTCGGACCCTGGGTTACCCGGAAGTAGTCGCCCGATCCCGATTTCAGCGTTCCGGTGGCCGAAAAAGTGCCGCCGACGACTTGCTGCGGCACCAGGGGGTATGGACGGTCGAAGCGCGACGGCTGCTGCTGGTTCAGCGAGGCGAACGTCGTGCGGAAGCTCCAGGTGTCATACCGCAGCCGCGCCGGCGCGGTGAAGCCGGGAAGATCGGAGACCCAATTGGCCAGGAACCACTGGCCCAGCAGACGGCTCACTGGCTCGCCTATCGCGTTCGCCAGATTCTCCGTTCCGATCAAGGAGGTCTCCTCCAACCGGCGCGTGACCCCCGGGCCGAACTTGTCTACCACCCAGCGGAGGAAGAGCCACGGACCACCCCGCTCCGCCAGCGTCCCACCGCCCTGATCCCAGAGCACGTAGTTCGCTCCGGGCGCTTTCAGATATAGGAACGCGTCGTAGAGATCGCCGATCACGAAGTCGGAGAACGTCTGGTCGTTCCCCGTTTCCTTGAATTTCAGCCCGCCGAGTTCTTCCGCCAGGTGCGACATCGCCTCATTGAGCCAGATGTCTTCCGAGAGCCCACGACGCTGCAGCACGTGCTGGTTGTAGCTGATCATGTGCTGAAACTCATGAATAAACGTCGAGGGGATGATCTGATTGATCCGCGTCTTTGCCACGGTACAGGTCACCGTGCCCTGCGGATCGGGTACCAGACCGTAGAATACTTCCGCCTGGTTGAAGCGCGCGTCGTTGGAATACGCCGGATCGATGTCGAACGCAAAGAAAAAGCCCGTAATGACGCCGCTGCTGCATTGGCTTTTCTGGGTCAGCCCGTTCACGACCGGGGTCAGTAGCATGTAAACGATGCCGTTCCCGTCCACGTCCGACTCGACCCCGAAGGCCCGCGTGTCTACATCATAGAGGACGTCGTTGAATATCTGTCCCAGCGGCCCGAACTCGTCGTCGGTGAAGCCCCCGGGGGGAACGTTCAGGTCCTGGAAGATCGCAACGTGGGAGCCGACGTACTTGGCCTTGGCCTGAACCTTGGTGAAGTCGGGAAGCTCCGTGCACGGGAGCTTGTTGCAGACCCGAAACTCACGCTGATCGCCGACCTGGGGGGGCGCCGACGCCGCCGCAGGTGCCGGAGCGATGCCACCCGGAGTGGCCGGTCGGGGCGCCAGCGAGAGCGCACGCTCCCTCTGGCGCAGGAACTCGTGAAACTCGCGCACCGGGTCCGCCGGGCTCGGCTGGGGCGCGGGTGGGTAAATGGTCACCAGGACAGCATCGCCGGCGAGGCGGTAATCCGCCGAAACGCCCACCGAGGTACTCGCTGCCTGGGGAGCCAGCAAGTACTCCGCGCCGCCGACATCGGCCGCCGGGAAGGTCGCGCACCCCGCCAGCTGCGCGGGGTCGATGGAAGCGTACTCACCAACCCCCAGGTTGACGGGCGACGTCGATGCCACATACACGCCGTTCATGGTGTTCGAATTCGCCCCGCTCACGCGGACCCGTATCGCCGCCTGTCCCGGGGCGAGGCAAACCGGGACCACAGCCGAGATCGCGGTAGCACTGGCGGAAGTGACGCGGGCGGGGGCGCCGCCGATTTCCACCACCGGCGAGGGGCCGAACGCGCTCCCTTGCAGCGTCACCAAATCCCCACCGGTAAACTGGGTCGGCGCTACCGAGGCAATGCTCGGGCCCGCCACCGCCGTGATCGAGAAGTCAGTGGAGCGTGAAGTCTTGAGCACCAGTTGCGCCCGAACCTCGTAGGCGCCGACGGCGCGGCCAGTGGTAAACGTGACCTCCGCCCGCCCGTTCCCATCCGAAAGCGTCACCGAATCCGAGAGCTGGCCGCCGCCGGCTCCGGCAATCCAGCGCACCTTGACCCGCGCCAGCGCTCTTCCATCGCTCGCCTTGGTAATCACGGCGAGCGGAATCGGGAGACGGGCTTCGGTGGGAACCGTCTGGTTGTCGGTGTCGGCGACCTTCTCGATCCCGTCCACCGTCACCGGGTCTCCCCCACAGGCCACTACGATC
>JACQVB010000164.1 GCA_016209985.1 Gemmatimonadota bacterium
GCCGCGCCTTCCGCTCCCAGTGTGTCGCTGGGAGCGATCTCGGCGCTGCCCACCGGCCCGTGGGCGTGGGCTCCCTATCAGTTCAAGGGAACCGAGCACTTCAAATACGATGTCAAGCAGACGGAAGGTCGGGACGTCAAGACCGGCTATTACGTGCTCGACATTCAGCCCGCGGCGGGCGGCAAGTATCGCATGAAGGTGGACGGCAAGCTGGGTGACGAGGCGTACTCTTCCACCGTCACCGCGCCCGACCCCAACGCTGGCGGCATGGGTGCCATGGGAATGGGCGGATTGATGGCCCTGGGGCCCATTGGCATGACCCTTTTCAGTCCGGCGTGGGGCATGATGTTCATGGGGCATGAACTGTCGATCGGCGACGGCTGGAGCTCGAGCAGCGGTGGCCAGAGTACGTCGGTCAAGGTGGAGAGTCAGTGCCAGTTCGGCGGCGTGAACGGTCTGTTGACGGTTGTCCGGGAGAACAACAAGGTCATGCAACAGACCTGTCTGTCTCCCAACGTCGCCCTGCCGCTGCAAGTGACGATGAATGAGAATAACAGCGACGGCATCCAGATGACGCTGGTGGAGTTCCGGCCCTAGTTGGATTGAGGTCTGGGTTTAGGCCGAGCCCCGCTCCCTCCCCCTCGCTTCGCTCGGGGTTGGGATGACGGGCGCGGCCTGCTCTATTCTTGAGAACTAAGTATTCGTTGCGCTGCCAGGCGCCCCGATCGCACCGCTCCCGGTACGCCCCCGGGATGATAGGCCGATCCCGCCAGCTCGATCGGTCCGACGCGCCGTAAGCGCTCCGAGACGCCTTCCATCTTCTTGACATGATCCCGGCCGTACATCGGAAGCGCCTGGGGCCATCCGGCGGTCCAGGCGTATTCGGGCTCGCCACGAATTTCCAGGACGCGCTGCAAGGCGCGGGCGGCGCGCTCTTCCCACACGCGGTCGCTCCCGGCAATGCCCGCGCCTTCGGGGCGGAAAAAGGCTCGCAGCAGCACACTTCCTGAAGGAGCCCGATTGGGGAACTTGGAAGAGCTGAAGGTACACGCGCGCAGACCTTCGAGGTCTTCGTCGGGGGCGACGACCATTCCGCTCGCGTCGAGCGCGTGGGAGACAGCCGGCCGTGGATACGCCAGCGAGACCGACAGATTGGATATCAGGTTCACCGACCGGAGATCCGCGACCGCCTCAGGCGCAACGGGCGCGACCAGGTCGGCTGCCGCCGCCGGCGAGCTCGCGAGGATCACGGCATCCGCTTCGACTTCGGGTCCGTTGCCGGTCTTCAGCTTCCACCCCTTGCCGTTACGCGTAAGCGACTCGACTGAACGCCGAGTCGTGATCGTGGCCCGATCGGCGAGGGCGGCGATCAGCGCGTCAGTCAGCACACCCATGCCGTCGCGAAGCGACACGATTCCCTGCCCCAGAGCCTCTTCGGTCGCCTGAAGGCCCAGCAGTGCCGCTGCTTCCCGTGCCGAAAGCGGCGCGAGCTTTCCCTTTCGAAACAGCAGGGACTGCCGCTCGATCTGGCCCACGATCTGGTCCCCGATGCCGAGCGCGCGGCAGAGCTCGGGAACGTCCCGATCGGCGGCCATGAAGCCTTCGGCACCGTCGTCTACCACGAATCCGTGTTCGCGGCGGGTTCGGATCTGGCCGCCGAGGGCAGGGGTCTCCTCGAGAACCGTGATCGTGACGTCACCGGCGGCGAGGTCGTACGCCGCGGCAAGACCAGCCAACCCGCCGCCCACAATCGCGACCCTCATCGATCAGGCTCCTCGTTCATGGACCATCTCAACGACCGCCCGCACCCGATCCGGATCGGTATCAGGCAGAATGCCGTGTCCCAGGTTGAAAATGTGCCCGGGCTTTCCTGCCGCACGATCCACGATGTCGTTGACCTGCCGCGTGAGCTCGGGAATCGGAGCGAACAGGGCGCAGGGGTCGAGGTTGCCCTGAATGCCACGATCGGGAAACGCCCGCCAGCCTTGGTCGAGTGGGATCCGCCAATCGACTCCGACGACATCGCCGCCCGCTTCAGCCATGGCGTCCAGGAACGTGCTAGTGCCCGTGCCGAAATGAATGACGGGCGTTCCGGCGGCACCCGCGAGGGCGATCGCCTTCGCGCTGTGGGGCTGAACGTAGCGCCGGTAATCCTGCGGCGAGAGAGAGCCCACCCAACTATCGAACAGCTGCAAAGCTTCCGCACCCGCACGGGCCTGGGCCGCGAGGTAACGGCCTACAATGGCGGCCAGCCGGTCCATCAATGCGTGCCAGGTCTCCGGATCGCCGTACATCAGGCGTTTGGTCTCGACAAAATTCCGGGTTGACCCCCCTTCGATGGCGTAACTGGCCAGCGTAAAAGGTGCCCCCGCAAAACCGATCAGCGGAACCTTGCCGCGCAACTCTCTTACCGACAGGCGGATCGCTTCCAGCACATAACCGAGATCCCGTTCCGCATCCACCGCAGGCAGGCGGGCAACCTGCTCGGCGGTGCGGATGGGCCGGGCGATGACTGGACCTTCTCCGGCGGAAAAGGAGAGCCCGAGGCCCAATGGCTCGAAGGGAAGGAGAAGGTCGGCAAAAATAATGGCGGCATCCACGCCGATGTGCTGCACCGGCTGGAGCGTGACTTCGCAGGCCAGATCGGGACGGTGGCAGATCTCCAGCAACGACGCCTTGGCCCTGATCGCGCGGTACTCCGCCATGTAACGTCCGGCCTGGCGCATGAACCAGACTGGAGTGTGAGGCGCGGGTTGTCGTCGGAGAGCGGCCCGGAAGGCGTCACCCGACAAGAATGCGCTCCCCCTCCACTTTCACGTTGTACGTCTTGACCGGTGCCACCGGCGGGCCGCCCGCCGGCCTCCCGGTCGCGAGCTCGAATTTGCCGCCATGCCAGGGACAGGTGAGAATGCACGTCGTGGGGTCGACCACGCCCTCACTCAATGACGCTCTCCCGTGGGTACAACGGTCGCTGCAGGCGTAGAATTTCCCGCCGACGTTGAACAGCGCAATCGCATCGGTACCGAGATAAACCCGCTTGGATCCACCCAGCGGCACCTCGCTCACGTCCGCCACCGGCGTCAGGCCATTAGCCGCGGCCGGTGCCAAGTCGAGAAACTGCTGGACCGTCGCCCCGCCGAGCGTGTCCAACGCTTCCCAGAGCGACATCTGGATGCAGACCAGGGTCGGTGTGTCCCGCAAGGTGTAGGAGGACGCCTCGCTCTCGCGGAGCTCCATCACCAGGTCCAGAAAGTCGCCGGGATCATCTCCCTCGAAGGCGACGACGTGTTCCTGATCGTCCAGGCCGTAGGAGTAGATCGTGTTCAGACGGATGGATGGGTACTTCCGCCCGATCCGGACATGCTCGTCCATCGCCGTCTGACGGTGCTCCTTGGGCAACGCGTACCACGGCCGGCTTTTGACGAACGGATAGACGAACAGATACTTGTTGTCGGCCGGTTGGACGACGAGCTGCTCCTCGTGCTTCGGGTCGTCGGGAAACTGGTAGATCGATTTCCTGGTCATCCCCAGGTAGCTGTAGGCCACCGAGAAGTAGCTGCCGAGGCGGGTGGAAAAGACCGCGGTCTCCAACCGTTGGAGCGTCTCCAGGTTTTCCGCCGCCTGCCAGAGCAGGAGGTCGCTATCACCGCGCGTGCCCACGGTGCTGTAGGTGCGCAGCAGGAGCTTGGCGTGAAAGCTCTTGATGGTGCGCCCGAACTCTTCCTTTTGTTCAGCCTGTTCCGCGGCCGGCAACCTGCGCCATGCGGGATCCAGCTTGAGGAACAGGAACCGGACCACCTGTCGTCGTTCTTTTGCCATGAAGCGGTATCCCCTCTAGTGGCCAAGAGCCGCGATCAACGCCGCGACCAGGCCGTCTTCCGTGTAATCGCTCGCGACCTCGGTTACTTCCAAACCGCACTCACGCGCCGTGGCGGCCGTAACCGGCCCGATGCACACGACCCTTGCCCCGCGCGGCAGCGGACCTGCCGCGAGGAAGTTCTTCACGCTCGACGAGCTGGCGAAGGTTACCGCGTCCACTCCGGCCAGATCGGGACGCGCGTCAGTCGCCGGTCGTGTGTGGTAGACGGCGATGTCATCCACCGCCGCGCCCCGCTCGCGAAGCGTGTCTGCGATCGCGCGGCGCGCGATGTCGGCGCGGGGAAGCAGTATCTTCTTTCCTCGCACATCACCGAGCTTCTCGAGAATCGCCTCGGCCACAAACTCGGCCGGCACCGCGTCCGGCTGCAGCCCATGCCGCTCGAGCTCGGCCGCGGTAGAAGGGCCGATGGCCGCCACCCGCGGTCCGTCGATTTTGCCGGTCCGCCGAAAAACAGCTTCTACCCCATGGCGGCTGGTGAAGATAATCCAGTCGTACTGCCGGATGGTGGCGAGCGCGGCATCCAGGGCTGCGGGGTCCGCGTATTCTATCCGGATCGTGGGGACGACGATCGGAGTCGCGCCCAGGGATTGGAGCCGTTTCGCCAACGAAGCCGCGTCGGCCTCGGGACGGGTAATGACGACCCGCCGGCCCGTTAACGGAGCGAGGGTGTTCCGGACCTGCCGCGATGGAGACACATCTCACAAGTTGGTCAATGACGCGGGATTACGTCAACGCCTGGCGAGTATTCCGAGAGAGCTCCACATTGGTGGCCGATGTCCGAGATCACTCCCTATGGAATCGTACGTACCTTCCTGCGGATCGCTACCATCCTGGCGTCGGTCCTGGGTTTCCTGACCCACGATGCGCGCTGGTTTGCCGCCGCCGCGGCCTTCGGGGCGTTCTGGCTTCTGGGCGACTTATTGGTGAACTGGGTTATCGGGCCGATGGGGGAGGCCGCAGCCAAGCTATTGTCAGGAGAGGACATCTCCCCGCCTGGATCCGCGGCCCCACCCGAGAGCGCCGAATCAGAACGTCGCGGTGATGCCGCCCAACACCCGCCGGCCGATCACTGAACCACCATATAGTTGATAGCGTTGTTGATCGAACACGTTGGTCGCAACCAGGTTCACCCGCACGTAATTATTCAGGCGATACCCCAAGCTGACGTTTACGGTCTGGCTCGAGGGGATGGAGCCGCTGAAGACCCCCGCCGCCCAATTGAGCTGGTCCACGACCTTCACGCTGATTGAAGCGTCGACCCCCTGGCGGCCGTTGTAACTCAGCCCGAGGGAGCCCTTGTGCTTGGGCGTGTTCGGAAGCAGGGAATCGCCTACCTGCTGACTTCCCGCGACAACACTGAAGTCGAAAAATGTGTAGGACCCATCCGCCTTGAGCTCATTGGTCAGCAAGACGCCTAGCCCCACTTCCACACCCCGTTCGTTCACCTTGCCGGCGTTGGTGTAGGACACGACCACGGCGCGCTCACCGGTCGGCAGGGTCGCCAGCCTGTTGCCGAATGCGGCCGCAAGGCCGAGGTAGTTGGCGCGCAGCACCGGGATGGGTGCCCGCAGTGGGTGGGTGGGGGGAAGGCCGGCCGCAGCCAGAGCCGCATCCAGATTGGTGAGCGTCGTGGGAACGTCGGTGGGGGACGTGAGCGAGTACTGGGGATAGTCGGGATTCACCGCGCCCAGGAGGTCGGTGACGAAATTGTTTATCCGGTTGTAGTAGAAATCAGCCGTGACGAACAGACGGGTAGACACGTCGCCTTTGTAACCGAACTCGAACCCGGTCACCTTCTCGACGTCGAGGTTCTTGTTCCCCAGCGCGAGCGCCTGAGTGGCCGCCGGGAAATCCCAGGCGAGGCTCGCGGGAACGTTCGCCGCGGTCGCCGCCGCTGGCGCGCTGGCGCGCACCGCGGTGAAATAGTTCTCGAGGCCCACCTCGAGGGTCCGGGGGCCGGGGTTGGGCGCTGCCACGGCGGCCCGCAGGAAGAACTCGGAGTAATTTGGTGTCTGAAAAGCGCGGTTGAAGGTAAGGCGTACCGAGTGCCGGTCAGTCGGCGCATAGACCAGGCCTGCCTTGGGAGAAAACTGCGGCTTGAAGAGATCTCCGTCATCGAAGCGCGCCGCCCCCACCAGGCGGAGCTGGCGTGTGGGCCGGTATTCCAGCTGGCCGTAGCCGGAGTAGTACTTGTCGTTGCGGTTGTCGTTGGCGGGGTCCATGAGGGTGCCTTTGGTGTCCTCGTGGTAATTCCGGAACGAGGCTCCCACGACAACCCGCGCCCGGTCGGCCGCGAAGCCGCGGTTGTACTGGCCTTCGACATGATAGATGTCCGACACGTCGGCCAACCGGGCCCCGGAAGACAGCACCCGATGGTTGACCGTGGGACTGGTGGCGGTGCTGTCTGGCGCCCGCCGGCCCGAATACCACGCCATCACATTGAAATTGTTGGCCGCCCAATTGGTCCGGACCCAGGGCCGGAATGCCTTGAGAATCTGCACCCGGCCGATGCCGGTCACGAAGATTTCGTTTTGTACCTGCGAGCCGCCGCCCTCGATGGTTCCGATGGACCCGTTGTTCGCGTAGTAATCGAACCGCGCCGTGCCATAGGCGTTGACCAGGTCCTTACGATCGCCGATCGCGGCGCGAGTGGTCGGATCGAGCGTCTGGCCGTTGAGCGGGGATCGCTCGAAGTTGCGGGGAACCGTGGTCGGGTCGACGGCCGGCGTGTATTCCCGCCGCATATCCAGGCTGTCGATGGCGGTCCGCGAGCGGGACCAGGTATCACTGCGATTGTAACCTCCACTCAGTTTGTAGCCGAATCGACCGTCGGCGAGAATGCCGGCGTGACGCGCATCGCCGCGGAAGGTGCTCAGCTCGCCGGCGCCGATGGACATCTTGGTACCGACGATTTCCCTTGGTGCCGGCGTGGTGATGCTGAGGACTCCGCTGAAAGCATTGGCCCCGTAGAGCGCCGAGCCCGGCCCACGCACCATCTCGATCCTTCCCATGTCGTCGAGCGAAGTGGAAAGGGCATTCCACTCCTGTGATCCCAGGAACGCCACCGCGAGGTCACGGCCGTCTTGCAGTACGAGAACCCGTCGATTGAGCGACGAGTTGAACCCGCGGGTGTTCACGTTGATGTCGTTTACGCCGCTCTGCACCACGTCGACGCCGGGGACGTTCGCGATCACCAGCGGCGCCTGTCCGGTCAGCGACACGCTCTGGGCAAGTCGAGTGTCGATCTGGGTCACCGCGGCGGGAGCTTCAACGATGCGCTCGGGAGCCCGCGAAGCGGTCGAGACGACGATTTCGCTGAGCATGATCGGGCGTGCTTCCAGGGCCACATCGGCTCGGACCGGGGCGCCGGCCTGCACTGTGACCTTTGCTTCCCGAGGAACGAAACCGACCCAGCGTACCAGCAACGTCTGCTCGCCGGCGGGCACCCGGGTCAGGGTATAGCTCCCGTCGGTTCCGGTCACCGTCTCCAGCCCCGTCCCCTGCACCCGCACGGCCACGCCGGAGAGCTTGGCGCCGCCGTCCGCGCGAGTGATGGTTCCCTGGATCGTTCCGGTTTCCTGCGCCACCGCCCGCGTGCCGAGAACACACGACGCGATGACGAGTGCTATGAGAACGGCGGAGCGGTGCCTGAGCATACAGAAGCCTCTGGACGCGTGTGGGTGGACGACGGACGCCAAGACCCCGATGAACATCGGGCGCCAAGATGCACCAATTGCCGCCGATTCGGGAGGGGCTCGGCCCTTGGCCGGGCGTCGGGGATGCGTCTATAATTCGACCCCTTGGCAGTTCGGGCCAGGTAGCTCAGTTGGTAGAGCACGTGACTGAAAATCACGGTGTCGGCAGTTCGATTCTGCCCCTGGCCATGGAAACGTTGGAAGGGATTCAAGGGGCTCTTGTAACCGTTGCGGAACCACGATTCACAGTGGTGTATTAGCACAATACATGTCCCCTATGCGGCACTTAGCCACCCTACTGCTTCTCGCAGCGGCTATACCCGCCTGCGTGGGTCCGCGTGGACCCCACATGTCCCGCAACCTGGTAGGCGGACCGCAGCCGGTCTCGGGCGATCTCGCGCTGAACGTCGAAAAGGCGGGAGAGGGGGATTCGGCGCGTTACGAGCTGTTCGTGCACTGGACCAGCAACTTCCGGGTCGACATCAAGGCCGGCCAATCGCTCATCGTGAGCGCCGACGGCCGCGAGTTTGTCTTCACCGCCGCGAAGAAGGATGTGCGCCGGGACTCCAGCTGCGACGTCGGCCCGTGCATGTACGACGAACGAGCCTACTATCCCGCTACCGCCGATCAGATCCGGGCCATCGCCTCGGCTTCGGACGTTCTGGTCGAGATCACCGGTTCCAAGAGAACCATCCAGCGCCAGTACACCGAGACGAACACCGAGAACTTCCGCGATTTCGTTCGGAAGTACCTGCCGCAAGGTACGGGCTAAGCATACCTACCTAGGTACCCGCCGGAGCCGTATCTTCAGGTCTTTCCCCTACCCGGACTGCCTGAATCGTGTTTTTGGTCAATCGCCCATCGCTGTGGGTTCTGCTTCTTGCGTTTGGTGGCCAGACGGCCGCGGCGCAGCAGCCCGCTTTTCCGATTGAGCTTTCGGCGCCCGAAAAGGCGGCCTTGGCGGAGCTGGATCAATCGAGGGCCGCAACCTATCCGCTGATCGACTCTTGGTTCGAAGGCCGGCCAATCCAGTACTACCATTTCGGCCCGTCTGCCGTCCAGCCGTCCAGCCTGTATCGGATCGGGGGCGGTGGTGAGGTGGTCTCAAACCTGCCCGGACTCCCCGGCTACTCGGCCTTGCTCCAGGTGTTTGACGTGGAGATCTCGCCGAACAGCGGGATCGCAGCGGCCGACGTCAAGAGCCGCGACATGGTCCTCGGGCTCCTGCAAACCGGGCGCGCCCGCCTCAAAGCCACCGGTTTGATTCTCAATCTGCCGATCGTGCCGGACGGGAGTAGTCTCGAGCGGGATCCGGAGTCGCGCCCGCTCAAAGCGGCTTTCTACAAGGGTGAGACAGTTCATTATTTCGACTTCGGCCCTACCCGGGCGGCCGCCATTCCGCTCCTGGCATTCGCGTCCGGTTTCGATGAAGGTGGCCAGCCTGAACCAGTCGAAGGCCAGGCGTCCAATGCCAGCGGCATTCCCGGAGTCCGGGGCTACAGCGACCTGTGGGCGGTAGACGCCGCGATCGGCGGCGAGTATCAACCTGGCGCGTACCGCGACTACAGGCGAGCCATCGTCGACGCCCGCGCGGGCCGGCTGCGGCTCACGTCGCGCGGGGTTCAGAACTGCCCGGTGGTGTACGTCGAGGGTCGCCCTGCCCCGCGTCCTCGCTCGCCATTGGAAGCCAGAGGGAACGCGGGGGCGGTCATGGCCGCGGCGGCTCCGTCCGACGGTGCGGTCCGGCCGGCCGGTGCCGGCCCGGTAGTGCCGGCTGCCGCGACCGCGGCGCCTGCCGCCGCGGGCATAGTGAATCCTGCCGCGACGCCTGTCGGCGCGGCCAATTCCTACGCCGGCTTCGCGGGTCAGATTGCGGTACGGGCGCCGCGACAGGATGCTCAAGTCGCGGTTGACGGCGTGCTGGACGAACGCGCCTGGGCCAACGCCGCCAGGCTGAGACAGTTCTCTCAGTACCAGCCGGTGGACGGCCGGCCGGCCGAGGACTCGGCCGAGGTCCTGGTCTGGTATTCCAGCACCACCATCTATTTCGGGATTCGCGCATATGAACCCCACGGCGCGGTCCACGCGACGCTGGCCAACCGGGATCGCATCGGCGGTGATGATTTCGTCCAGATTCTGCTGGACACCTTCAACGACCGGCGCCGCGCGCTGATGTTCGGGGTGAATCCGCTCGGCATCCAGTCGGACGGCATCCTCAGTGAGGGCGGCACCGGGCGCGGCGGTGGTGGCGGCGGACTGGGAACGATCAGCACCGGCCGCGATACCGCGGACCTCAGTGCCGATTTTGTTTTCCAGTCCAAAGGTCGGGTGACCGACTGGGGGTACGAGGTTGAGGTCGGCATTCCGTTCAAGACCCTCCGGTACCAGCCCGCCGACGTCCAGAACTGGGGCATCAACATCGTCCGCAAGGTCCAGCATTCGGGATACGAGAATACCTGGACGCCGGCGCGGCAGGCGAATCCGTCGTTTCTCGGGCAGGCGGGGCGTCTCGAAGGACTCACCGGCATTTCGCGCGGTCTGGTGCTCGACGTGAACCCGGAGCTCACCGGGAAGGCCGCCGGAGCCGCCGGGGCGA
>JACQVB010000172.1 GCA_016209985.1 Gemmatimonadota bacterium
AACAAGCACGGCAAGACCGAACTGTATCGGCACCTATTGCAGCATCTGCGGGACTCCGACGCACGCTTCGAGGAGGCCGAAGGCGACAAGGGGCTGGTGATGACGGTCTTCGCCCTGCCGTCGCTCAACCTGGTGTTCAAGGTGATTCGCGACCGGTTCGGCTTTCCCAAGAACATCGGGCGGCAGGCCGTGATCGACCGTTACAATTTCGTTTTCGTCCGGGACCGCGTGGGCCGGCTGGCCGATGCGCAGGAGTTCGAGCACCTGGCGCTTCCCCGGGAGCGCTTCGATCCCGAGGTGCTGGACGAGCTGCTGCGCGAAGCGGCATCCAGCGTGCGCCTGGAAGGTGACCGCGTGGTGGTGCAGCATTGTTATACCGAGCGGCTGGTGACGCCGCTGAATCTCTTCCTCAAGCGGGCCGGCCCCGGGGACGCCCGGCACGCGATCATCGACTACGGCAATGCCATCAAGGACCTCGCCGCAGCCAACATCTTCACCGGCGACATGCTGCTCAAGAATTTCGGGGTCACCCGCCACGGCCGGGTGATCTTCTACGATTACGACGAGCTGTGCCTCCTCACCGATTGCACCTTTCGCCCGCTCCCGCGCCCTGCCACGCTGGAAGACGAGATGGCGGGCGAGGCCTGGTTCTACGTCGGCGAACGCGATGTCTTCCCGGAAGAATTCCGGCCACTGGTTTCTCTCCCCGGCCCCCTGGGAGAGGCTTTCCGCCGGGCGCATGAAGATCTCCTCGACCTACCGTTTTGGACGGGGATGCAGGAGCGGCAGCGGGCCGGCGAGATCGTCGACGTGAGACCGTATCGAGAGGATCGGCGGTTGACGACCAACCGGATTTCGGAGTTCGGGGTTCGGGGCTCGTGAAACCGACATCCCGAACCCCGAATCCCGAGCTCCGAAATCCGATGCAGTTATCTTTCCTCATCACCAACCGGAACAACCGAAGTGCCTGAAGAAAAGAAGCGTCGCCCGAAACTGGGTGACGTGTGGCAGGACGCAAAGACATTGATCTGGGCCAGCCGGGGCCGGCTGGCCCTTGGCTTGATCCTCCTGCTGATCAGCCGTATTGCCGGGCTGGTCCTTCCGGCAACGTCCAAGTACCTGATCGACGAAGTCATCGGCAAGGGACGCGGGCACCTGCTGGTCCCGCTCGCGCTCGCCACCGGGGCCGCGACGCTGGTCCAGGCGGCCACCGGGTTCGCCCTGTCACAGATCCTCGGCGTGGCCGCGCAGCGCGCCATCACCGAAATGCGGAAGACCGTCGAAGCCCACGTCCTGCGGCTCCCGGTGCGGTATTTCGACTCCACTCAGACCGGCAAGCTCATCTCCCGGGTCATGACCGACGCGGAAGGCATCCGTAATCTGGTGGGGACCGGCCTCGCCAATCTCTTTGGCAGCCTGCTCACCGCGGTGATCGCGCTGGGCGTCCTGTTCTACCTCAACTGGCAGCTCACGCTCTTCACGATCGTGTTGCTTTCAGCGTTCGGCGCCGCCATGGGCGTGGCCTTCAGCCGGCTGCGGCCGCTGTTTCGCAAACGCGGCGAGCTCAACGCGGAAGTGACCGGTCGCCTGGGCGAGTCGCTGGGCGGCATCCGGATCGTCAAGGCGTACAAGGCGGAACGCAACGAAGAGCTGGTCTTCGCCCGTGGAGTGCACAAACTCTTCCGGAACGTCGCCCGGACCATGACCGCGATCGCCGGCGTCGAATCGTTCGCCACCCTGGTGGTGGGTGCGATCGGCGTCGTCATGATCATCGTGGGCGGCCGCGCGATCCTCTCGGGGGCCATGACCCTCGGGGACCTCATCATGTATCTGGTCTTCACCGGCCTGCTGGCGGCGCCCGTCATCCAGATCGCCAACATCGGCACCCAGATCAGCGAAGCGTTTGCGGGACTGGACCGCATCCGCGAAATCCGGCGTCAGTCCACCGAGGGGGAGGAGGACCTGACCCGCGAGCCGCTCCCGGAGGTCGAAGGGGAGGTCGCCTTCGAGGACGTCACCTTCGAATACAATCCGGGAGTCCCGGTACTCAAGCACATCTCCTTCGAGGCGCCCGCCGGCTCCACCACCGCGCTGGTCGGCTCCAGCGGGTCCGGAAAGAGCACGCTCATTTCGCTGGTCATGGCCTTCGCGCGGCCGCTTTCGGGCCATGTGCTGATCGATGGCAAGAACCTGGCGTCCATCCGGTTGGGGGACTACCGGGCGAATCTGGGCGTGGTGCTGCAGGACAACTTCCTCTTCGACGGCACCGTCGCCGCCAACATCCGCTACGCCCGCCCCCATGCCACGCTGGAGGAAATCAAGCGAGTCAGCCGTATCGCGCACTGCACCGAGTTCATCGAGAAGATGGAAAAGCAGTACGACACCGTGGTGGGCGAGCGCGGGGTCAAGTTGTCGGGGGGCCAGCGCCAGCGCATCGCCATCGCCCGCGCGATTCTGGCCGATCCGCGCATCCTGATCCTGGATGAGGCAACCTCGAGTCTCGACTCGGAGAGTGAAGCCGAGATCCAGGACGGCCTCCGCTCACTCCGGCGCGGTCGCACCACCTTCGTGATCGCGCACCGGCTGTCCACTATTCGCAGCGCGGACCAGATCCTGGTGCTCGAGCAGGGAGAGATCGTGGAACGCGGCACGCATGAAGAGCTGATGACCCTGAACAGCCGCTATCGCCAGCTGCACGACAAGCAATACCGGATCGAGAGTGACCGCTTCATTAACCCCGGCGAGGACTTCCTTCCGGTGCCGGAAGTACCCAAGGCCGAGAGCGAACGCGCGGCGGGAGTGAATCTGCGGGGACTGTAGGGCGGGTCGGCGGGTCGGCGGCGAGGCCTCCGGAGTCTTGGAATGTCAGCGCGAGCGAGACCTACCGATCCGAGCGCCGCAATACCGTCCCGGCCGCCCGCTTGGTCCGCCCGGCTCACCTCACCGCCCGGCCCGCCCTTTCCGGTTACATTTATTCCTGACTCCATGACCGCTACTTCTACTGAAATCCGCATCGTTCCGGCCGGGGAAGAACCGGGGGCGAAGAGCCTCAAGGTCGAAATCCCGGTGGAGCGCGTGAGCGAGGCCGAGAAGAAGGCCACCTCGACGCTCGCCAAGCGGGTCCGCCTACCCGGGTTCCGGGCCGGCAAGGCCCCGGTCGAGGTGGTGCGCAAACGCTACCGCGACGCGATCCGGGAGCAGCTCCTCCGCCAGTTGATAGATGAAAGCTGGAAGGCGGCGCTGGAGCAGGAAAAGTTGCAGCCCATCGCCGACCCTCACATTCATCATCTCAAGTTCGATGACGGCGAGCCGATCACGTTCGAGTTCCATGTCGAGGTCAAACCGGAGCTCAAGCTGGAAAGAATGGGAGGGTTCCAGCTCAAGCGGCACGCAGCCCCGGTCACGGACCAGATGGTCGAGTCCCAGATCGAAGAGCTGCGCCGGCAGAAAGCTCCCTGGGTGCCGGCCACGGAAGGAAAGCCTGCCTCGGGTGACCTGGTTCAGGTCACCCTCGCCACCCTGGAAGATGGCGAGCCGAAAGACCCCAAGCCGTACCAGATCGTCCTGGGCGAAGGGCGCGCCATTCCCGAGCTGGAAGACCGGATCATCGCCCTGCCCGTGGGTGAGACCGTCGACACGCAGGTGCGCTTCCCGGACGACTTCCCCGAAGAGAGCAAGCGCGGCCAGAGCCGCGAGGTCCGGCTCACGCTGCACGAGGTGAAGCGGCGCTCCCTGCCCGAACTCAACGACGCGTTCGCCCGGGAGATCGGCGACTTCGATTCACTGGACGATCTGCGAAAAGCGGTTCGCCAGGATCTCGAGCTGGACGCGGCCCGCGAGGCCGATGCCGAGCTCCGGCGGCAGGTGATCGAGCAGATCGTCTCCGCCAACGGAATCACCGCGCCGCGCCCGCTGGTCGAGCGGGTACTGGCCGCGTATGCCCGCGCCTACGAGATTCCGGAAGACCGGCTGCAGCAGTTCGCCCAGGAGTTCGCGCCGGTGGCCGAGGCGCAGGTCCGGCGCGACCTGGTCCTGGACCACGTGGCGGAGCAGGAAAAGCTCCGCGCCGGCGAAGAGGAGCTGGACCAGCGGGTGGCCGAGCTCGCGTCGCGCCGCAAGGTCGAGCCGGGGCAGCTCTACGCCTCGCTGCAGAAGGCCAATCGGCTCCGCGAGCTGGAGCGGACCATCACCGAAGACAAAGTGTTTGCGCACCTCCTGTCCCTTTCAACCGTCACCGACACCTGAGATGGCCACCATTTATCCTCCCTATATCATCGAACGGTCGAGCCGCGGCGAGCGGACCTACGACATCTTCTCCCGCCTGCTCATGGACCGCATCGTCTTCCTCGGTGCGCCGATCAACGACGACGTGGCCAACATCATCATCGCCCAGCTGCTGTTCCTGGACGCCGATAACCCCGAGCGCGACATCTGGCTCTACATCAACTCGCCCGGCGGGATCATCTCCAGCGGCATGGCCATCTACGACACGCTGCAGTTCCTGCGGGCGCCGGTGAACACCATCTGCATGGGGATGGCGGCGTCTATGGGATCCTTCCTGCTCGCGGCGGGCACCAAGGGCAAACGGGCGGCGCTACCCCACGCCCGGATCATGATGCACCAGCCCTCGGGTGGCGCCCAGGGTACCGCGGCCGACATAGAGATTCAGGCGCGAGAGATTCTCTATCTGCGCGAGAAGCTGAACGAGCTCTACAGCCTGCACACCGGACAGACGCGCGAGCAGATCGAAAAGGACATGGACCGGGACCGCTTCATGTCGGCGGAAGAAGGGGTCGCCTACGGCATCATCGATAAAGTGGTCCAGAACCGTCCGGTTACCACCGACGGCAAGAAATCGCCTTGACGGTCCGTCATTCGCGTTCCATACTAGACTGAGGCGCCATGGCTCACGACAAGCACCTGCGTTGCTCGTTCTGCGGCAAGTCGAAAGACTCGGTCCGGAAATTCATCTCCGGCCCGTCGGTCTATATCTGCAATGAGTGCATCGCCCTCTGTAACGAAATCCTGGCCGAGGATGAAGAACGTGAAGTCGCTGAAGCCATCACCCAGGTACCCACGCCGTCGGAGATCAAGGCGGTGCTGGACCAGTACGTCGTCGGCCAGGAGCGGGCCAAGCGCACCCTGGCCGTCGCCGTCTATAGCCACTACAAGCGCATCAATTCGCAATCCATCCGGGATAACGACGTCGAGCTGGAGAAGTCGAACATCATGCTCATCGGGCCGACCGGCGTGGGAAAAACGCTGCTGGCGCAGACCCTCGCCCGGATTCTCGATGTGCCCTTTACCATCGCCGATGCCACCACCCTCACCGAAGCCGGCTACGTCGGCGAGGATGTCGAGAACATCCTGGTGCGGCTGCTCCAGGCCGGTGACTTCAACGTCACCGAATGCGAGCACGGCATCGTCTACATCGACGAAATCGACAAGATCGCCCGGAAAAGCGAGAACCCCAGCATCACCCGCGACGTCTCGGGCGAGGGGGTGCAGCAGGCCCTGCTCAAGATCCTCGAGGGGACGGTCGCCTCGGTGCCCCCCCAGGGCGGACGCAAGCACCCGCAGCAGGAATACATCCAGATCAACACCAAGGACATCCTGTTCATCTGCGGCGGCGCCTTTGACGGCCTGGAGAAGATCATCGAGGCCCGCACCGGCCGGCGGCAGATCGGGTTCAGCAAGGAAGAACTGGCAGAGGGCAAGGCGGAAGAACTCAAGAAGAACCCCTACCACGACGTCGAGCCCGACGATCTCCTCCGCTACGGCCTGATCCCCGAGCTGATCGGGCGCCTGCCGGTGGTGGTCTCGCTCGAGTCGCTGGATGAAGCGTCGCTGATCCAGATCCTGCTGGAGCCCAAGAACGCCCTGACCAAGCAGTACAAGAAGCTCTTCGGCCTGGAGAACGTCGGCCTCACCTTCGATCCGGACGCGTTGCGGGAAGTCGCCAAGCGGGCCATCAAGCGGGGAACCGGCGCGCGGGGCTTGAGGGCCATCCTGGAAGAGATCATGACCGACATCATGTTCGAGCTGCCCACCCGCGACGATGTCCGCGAGGTAGTGCTGACCAAGGAATCCGTGACCGAAGGCCGCCCGCCCCTGCTGGTCACTGAGCGCGTGCGCGCCAAGAAAGAGGCCTGAACCGCCCGACGTTCGTCGGCAGTTTCCCTGCTGCCGACTTCCACCTTCCCGCCAGCCTTCCGGAAATTGCGTTCGTCGGCCGTTCCAACGTCGGGAAATCTTCTCTCATCAATTCCGTCAGTGGGGCGCGCGCGCTCGCGCGCGTCAGCAAGACCCCGGGGAAAACCCGGGCCTGCAACGTGTACGATGTGGACGGACGCTGGTATCTGGTGGATCTTCCGGGGTACGGCTTCGCCAGCGCCTCGCATGCCGAGCGGGCAGCTTTCCGTAAGCTGCTGGACGCCTACGTCGGGAGCCGCGAACGGCTGGCGGGTGTCGTCTGGTTGCTGGACATCAGGCGCGACCTCTCGCCCGAGGACCTGGCCATGGCCGACCGGTTCGCCGCCCGCGAGGTGCCGGTACTGGCCGCGATCACCAAGGCCGACAAGCTCCCCCGCGGTCAACGGGCCCGGCGGGTGAGCAGCATCATGCGGACCGTGAAGCTCCCCGAAGACCAGTGCGTGGTGACCAGCTCGTTGTCGGGAGAAGGCATGGAAGACCTTCGCGAATCGATCGAAACCCTGGTCAAGACGGTCGGACGGTCAGACGGTCAGACGGTCAAGTAGATCCCATGCCGACCGTCCGACCGTCCGGCCGTCCGACCGTCCGACCGTCCTGCTCGCCACGCTGCTGGTGGCGATCACGCAACCTGCCTTGGCCCAGGGTGCCGCGGGCGATACGTCGGGTCTCCCCCCCGCGGGGTTCGGCACCCTCCACCAGGATGACGTCGCCGTGCGGATGGCCGCCGCCAACGTGCAGCTTCGGGTGATGCCGCTGGACGAGCGGATCATTCGCCTGCTCGCACCCGACACCTACCGCTCGATGTCTCAGCTGGTGGCCAGCCGCTCGGCCGATATCGAGCAGGCCGCGATTCAGCACGGCGTGCGTCCCTATGATCTCTTCCTCGTCACCTTCTTCGGATTGCAGCCCCGAGTGGAGTTCAATCCCGAAGGAATCACCCTGACCAGCCAGAACCGCCTCTTTCGTCCCGTCGCACTGCTGCCCCTCTCGGCGCAGTGGAGCCAGCGGGAGCTGAACCAGCGGGAGACGGCGAGTGCCATCTACCTGTTCGAGGAGGGAATCGCGCTGCTGGAGCCCATCATCGTTTCCTACGACGGCGTCAGTTCGACCCAGTGGGAACAGGCGCTGAGGTCGATCGAGCAGGAGCGCGCACGGGTTTTTGCGCGCGCGGCGGCCGCCCCCAAGTCTCCGTAACGGCGTCCATGCTGCCGGCCATTCTTGCCGTCCTCGGCGCCGCCGCCATCGCCCTCCTGGCCTTCCTCGTCGGCCAGCGGCGGGCCGCCCGCAGGACCATCCAGGAG
>JACQVB010000163.1 GCA_016209985.1 Gemmatimonadota bacterium
CCTCGCCCGCGAAAACATCGACCGCCAGCTGATCGCCGCCAGCTGGACGGTGCAGCACGTGCGGGACATGAACCTCCGTTCACTGCCGTGACGTCGGTGTACCGAATGATCAAGCACTCCGGTGCCCGGCGCGTGCTCTTCCTGGTCGACCGCGGCAACCGGCAGGCGGAAAAAGAGTTCCAGCAGTACGTGACGCCGGACGATGGCCGCAAGTTCACCGAGCTGTACAACGTCCAGCGGCTCACATCCAATCGCATCGATCCGGTCGCCAAGGTGTGCATTTCGACGATCCAGCGGCTCTACTCCATGCTCAAGGCGGCCCGCACTCCAAAGGTGGTACGGAGTGGCGGGCCGTTCTGGCTTTGGGGCCCTCCCCCCGATCTCGCCGCTATCTTCCGCGCTTCGGCACTGGCACAAACTGCACCAGTGTCCGCCCTTCCAGTTCCTGGACAACCGCAATCCGCCAATCGAGATTCTCTCGACCCAGCGCCGTGACCGCAGACGAAGGGAGCTTCGCATGAGTGAGCCCCACACCGGCGGGGATGAGCATCCCCGTGGAACGCTGGCCCTCGTCGGCCTCTACGGCGTGCTCTTCGCGCTCGGGTGGTTTGCGATTTACCTCTTCGTGTACCTCCCGCGCGGACCGGTGACCCAATGACCACGATGCGGGTGGGCATCTACGAGCGCGCCTGGATGTGGGCTGCGGGCGTGCTCATCGTGCTGTTTCTCGCCATGCTTGGTTACGCCGCCGTCGCGCAGGGGCTCAGGCCGCCGAGCCACATCGAGACCATCGATCCGAGAGCGGTGTTCGACGATCCGCGATTCGCCAACCCCGGCGTGACTGCCGGACCGGACGGGCGCGTGATCGTCACCAGCCTCGCCATGACGTTCGCCTTCCAGCCTGCCGAGATCCGGGTGCCGGCCAACCGTCCGGTTTCGTTCGGGCTCACCAGCTCGGACGTGCAGCATGGGTTCCAGATCGTGGGGACCAACGCCAACACGATGGTGATTCCGGGCTACGTGAGTGAGTTCACCACCGTGTTCAAGCGTGCGGGCGAGTATCTCATCGTGTGCAACGAGTACTGCGGGGTCGGACATCACCTGATGTCGAGCAAGCTGATCGTCGAGGCGGCGCCATGAGCGCGACGGCAAACCGCGACGACCGGCTGGCCACCGCCAACCTCGGCGTCGCGGTCGCCGCATTCGGGGTCGCGGCGTTCATGGCATTCATGCAGGCCCTCTCGCGCGCCAACCTCGAGCTGCCCGGGCGGTCCGCCGGTATGTATTACCTCTCCGTAACGGCGCATGGCGTTCTGATGGCGATCGTCTTCACCACGTTCTTCATCATGGGCCTCGGCGTGGCGTTCACCAACGCGGGACTGGAGCGGAGACTGCGCTACCCGCGCACCGCGTGGGCGGCTTTCTGGATCGCCACGCTCGGCACGGTCATGGCCACCTGGGCAATCGTCACCGGCAAGGCGACGGTGCTGTACACCTTCTACCCGCCGCTCCAGGCCCACCCGGCCTTCTACATCGGATTGACCCTGGTCGTCGTAGGGTCGTGGGTGTGGAGCTTCGTGATTCTCTCCACCTGGACGGCATGGCGAAACGAGCACCCAGGCCAGGCGACTCCCCTCGAGGTCTACGGGATGCTCGCGGCCATCATCGTGTGGCTGGTTGCGACCATCGGGGTGGCGGCGGAAATGCTGTTTCAGCTCATCCCCTGGTCGCTGGGGATTACCGAGACGGTAGACCCGATGCTTGCCCGCACCCTGTTCTGGTACTTCGGGCATCCCCTGGTCTACTTCTGGCTCCTGCCGGCGTACGTCGTCTGGTACATGGTGATACCGAGGCTTGCGGGGGGAAAGCTGTTCAGTGCCCAGCTGGGCCGGGTGGTGTTCGCGATGTTCATCGTGCTCTCCACGCCCGTGGGATTCCATCATCAGTACATGGATCCCGCCGTCCCCTCCGGCTGGAAGATGCTGCACACGTTCCTGACATTCATCATCCTGTTCCCCAGCTTCGTCACGGCCTTCACCATCACGGCGTCGTTGGAAGTGGCGGGTCGCGCCCGCGGCGCGCGAGGACTCTTCGACTGGATCGGCAAGCTCCCCTGGGGCGACCCCACCGTTTCCTCCGTGTTGCTGGCCATGATTCTCTTCGCCGTCGGCGGGTTCGGTGGGGCGGTCAACGCCTCGTTCGCGACCGATTCCGTGGTGCACAACACGGCGTGGATCCAGGGACACTTTCATTTGACCGTCGGCACCGCCGTCGCGCTCACCTTCATGGGCACGGCCTACTGGCTGGTTCCTCGCCTCACCGGCCGCGAGCTCGAGCTCGGTCTCCTGGCCAAGGTGCAGCCCTATCTCTGGTTCCTGGGAATGCTGCTCTTCTCGATCGCCAACCACATCACCGGACTCATGGGCATGCCCCGGCGCGTTTTCGACGCGACCTATCAGGGCTCCGCGATCGCCGAACGGTGGCAGAGTCTGACGGCGATCTCGGCGGCGGGCGGCGTGCTCCTGTTCATCAGCTCGACGTTTTTCCTCCTGGTCATGCTGGGGACCGTGCTGGCGGGAAAGAAGACCGCGTCGCGGGAAATCCAGTTTTCGGAAACCCTCCAGCCGGAACCTGCGAGCAGCAGCATTTTCGACCGGCTCGGGGTGTGGGCCGCGATCGCGGTCGTGCTGGTGCTGATTGCCTACGCGTACCCCATCTACTCGCACCTGAGCATGCCGACCTTTGGGTCGCCGGGGTACAAGCCCTACTGACGGGCTTCACAGCCCTTTCACAGTCGCCTCACCGGGTCCGGGACAAACTTGGTTCATGACGGTCAAGCGGCCGAGACGGCATGTGCGATCCCGCGGTACGACGACGGGCGGGGTGGTGCCGGCGCGGCACGCCCTCGACCACTATCTCCCACACCCCGACACGGTCATCCGCCACCGGGTGATGCTCCCGGCCGGCCCGGAGCAGACGTACGAGTGGGTTCGACGGTTTGATTGGGCGCAGCTCTGTGAGCCGGTCGGCCGAGCCATCGCGGAGATGCGAGCGGTCCCGCCCTTCGTCGCCGAGGTGGCCCGCAGGGCACGGCGGGTCCCGCCCACCGCGAGATTCATCGTGGGCGACGCGCTGCGCCGCGGATTCATCCCTCTGTCGGAAAAGGCCGGCCGGCATCTGGTGCTGGGAGCGGTGGGGAAACTGTGGAAGCACAGCCCCGAGCTGATCAAGATGGACCCGGAGGAGTTCGCGGCCTTCCGCGACCCGAAGTACGTGAAAATCCTCGTTGCGTTCCTGGTGGTACCCTACGGCGAGGACCGCTCGATCCTCAAGCTCGAATCTCGCCTGCTGGCGACGGACGACTCCGCCCGGGCACATCTTCGGCGCGCGTGGCGCACCGCGGAGCCTTACATCGACTTCTACCTGCGCCGCGCGCTCAAGACGCTGGCCGGTGTGGCAAAGGAGTATCGTGCCGCCACCCCCGCCGGCTAGATCGGGGCGCGCGGGACCTGCTTCTTGAGGAGTCGGCCAACCGACTCGATCTCTTCCACGAGCAGATCGAGAACGTCGTCCAGACTGAGAATGCCCATCAGCCGGTGATCATCCCCGGTCACGATCAAGCGGCGGGTGGCCGCGCTCGCCATTCGCTCGAGCGCCTCTTCGATCGGCGCCGACTCGTGCACCGATCCGACCGGCGCTGTCATCACCCGCGAAACCGGCGTCGTGTCGGGATCGAGATTCCCCGCGACGCATCGCATCGCGATATCCCGGTCTGTCACGATGCCGGATGCTTCGACGACTCCGTCCAGGTCGGTTACCACGAGCGTACCAACACCGTTCTCGGCCATGCGTTGCGCAGCAATCCGGATGGTCTCTCCGGGGGAGACGGTAACGACCGAGCGGCTGCAAATTCTCCCTACCGACATATCACCTCCCGCGAGGCGGTGGCAGCTCCGCGCTGCAAAGACCACCGGTAATGCATGATGCCGCCCTGCACTCACGCCACCGGGCGACGGATGCTGAAGGACACCGGCAGATCCACCAGCACCCGCACCGGGCGTCCACCCACGCGGCCCGGCCGGAAGACGCTCTTCAGGACCACGTCTTTCGCCGGCTGCTCAAAGGCGGGATGGCTGGAGCGGACGATCCGCAGCGTCTTCGGCTCGGCCCGCCCGGTCGTGTCGATCACGACTTCCACCAGGACCTCGCCCGCAATGCCGGCCTGACGCAGCAAGCCCGGATACTCGACCGGCGGGGAGGAAATGAGTTCCGGGCGCTCCTCGACAATGGCTTCGGCGTACGCCACGCCGGCTTCCGGCGCCTCCTGGGGTGCCAGTTCGACGCCCACTCCCCGATACTCTTCCGGCTTGAACTTCTCCCGCAGATCGATCGGTGGGATTTCCGTGGGAATCGTCACCGGAGCAACCACGGTTCGGAACCCCTCCAGCGCCGGCAACTCGACCGCCGGCGAGGGCGGAGTCTTGGGCTGCTCGGGTCCGAGAAACACGACGGTCGTGTCTACTCGCGGTCCGCCGATCAGCTCATTCGCCTTCATCGTGGCCTTGACCGCCGCGAAAATCACCACCACATGGAAAAGGACCGAGAGAACGGTACCAGGCAGGGCTTGGGCGAAACCGCGCGAAGGCTTCGAGACGATCAAACGGTCGAACATACTCATCTCCTGGAGCGGTTCCCCGCCCCAGGCATCATGTTAGCCTCCTCGCCCTGAAGCGACCGCCAATCTCTGGTGAAGGTGGCTGAAGGCGTCGCGAGGCAGGAATCCATCCATCTGAAATGATTTCTCAGGACGCATTCACCCTCCCTCCAGAGCAGGCGTGCGACCTTTCAATCGTGACGTCCCCGCACGCGGCTTCGGACCTCGTGACCCTGTTCCTCTCCGGCGACGTGATGACCGGGAGAGGCATCGACCAGGCGCTGCCCCATCCGGGTGATCCGAGTCTGTTCGAGTTTTACGTCCAGTCGGCACAGGACTATGTCGCGCTCGCCGAGTCCAAGCATGGTCCGTTCCAGTTGCCCCTCGACTACGCCTATATCTGGGGCGACGCCCTCGCAGAGCTGGATCGGATCGCGCCGGATGTGAGGATCATCAATCTCGAAACCAGCGTGACCACCTGCGATGATCACTGCGTGCAGAAGGGAATTCATTATCGCATGCACCCGTCCAACGTGCCCTGTCTCACCGCGGCCGGGATCGATTGCTGTGTTCTCGCCAACAACCACGTCCTCGACTGGGGAATACGGGGGCTGGAAGAGACCCTCGACACGCTCCGGGGCGCGGGGATCGCCACGGCCGGCGCCGGGCGCGACCTTCGCGAAGCGATGGCGCCCGCGGTGCTGGAGGTCCCCGCCAAGGGAAGGGTTCTCGTGTTCGCCTTGGGCGTGACCAGCAGCGGCATCCCCTTGGACTGGCGTGCGGGGGAACAGCAGCCGGGGGTGAACGTGGTGGGGAGGCTCTCCCAGCGCACCGTCCGCGCGCTGGCGGACCAGGTGCACGCGGTGAAGCAGAAAGGCGACATCGTCGTGGCGTCGATCCACTGGGGCCCGAACTGGGGCTACCTGGTGCCCCGGGAGCAGCGGCGGTTCGCCCATCGACTCATCGATGAGGCCGGCGTGGACCTGGTCCACGGCCACTCCTCTCACCATCCCAAGGGGATCGAGGTCTATGGGAACCGCCTGATCCTGTATGGCTGCGGCGACTTGCTCAACGATTACGAGGGGATCTCCGGCTTCGAGGATTTCCGGGACGACCTGGCGCTGATGTATTTCCCCAGCATGGACCCGCGCGACGGGCGACTGGCCGGCCTGGCGATGTCCGCCTTCCAGATTCGCCGGTTCCGGTTGAACCGCGCCTCGAAAGAGGATAGCGAATGGCTGGCCGAGAGGTTGGGACGCGAAGGGGCGGCGCTCGGAACCCGCGTGGAACGCGGGCCCGACGGCACACTCCTGCTGCGGTGGGGATAGAGCTTCGATCCCGCCTACACCTACATGGCCACGACGTGCGTGTCGGTCTGCTCCACACCCCGAAGCTTCTGAAGCTTGTCGAGCACCAGCGTCTGGAAATCCTTGACATCGGGGACGTTTACGACCGCGATGATGTCCGGCAACCCCCAGCACACATCGGCAGAGGCAATGCCGCTGATCCCCCTGAGCTCCGCCACCAGATCGCCGGGCTTTACCGTCGGTCCGGCGTTGATGAAAATGTAGGCCTTCATTCCTCGCCTCCTTCTGACCCGCCAGATGTATCGCACGCCATGAGCGGCGAGCGCGCTTCGACAACTCGCTTCACGCTCAGGTGTGCACATCAACAGCGGACTCAAACTGGGAGGTGAGGCCTGAAACCATCGTGAGATCAGCTAGAAGAGAGCCCTCCGCGGCCGACCCCTCATGAATGTCAGAGAGTCCTCACGAGACCATCAGCCTGGGGAATGCAGATTGAGTTCAGGCGGAGGTGAACCATGCCACTCAGGCACGAGAAGGACTGGGCGCGCAAGCGCCGCATTCGCGAAGCAGCCGCCCGAAGAGCGGGCAAGACCAAAACGCAGAAGTACCGCCGCAAACAGGCGGTTCGCCAAAGCTCGAGGCGTCGAGGCGGCCGCTAGACCGGTTCACGCCGTCTCGTACGCGGCCGCGCCCGGCTGGAAATGGTGCCATGTCTCGGCCAGCTCGACCAGGCGGGACTCGACCAGGTTGTTCAGCGTACCCTCGGGATACCGGCCGGTGGCGTCCCGCTCCGACGGTTCCATGCCGGTGAGCAGGTGGAGGCCCTGATCCACGGTCTCCACCGCGTAGACGTGGAATTGTCCTTGCCGCACGCTCTCGATCACGTCCTGGCGCAACATCAGGTGCCGCGCGTTGGTAGCGGGAACGATCACGCCCTGCCTGCCGGTGAGCCCACGCGCGCGACACACGTCGAAGAACCCTTCCACCTTTTCGTTGATACCGCCGACCACCTGGATCTCTCCGTGCTGATTCACCGACCCGGTCACGGCGATCTCCTGGGTGATCGGGACATTGGCGATGGCGGAAATGAGCGCGAACAGCTCGGCGGCAGACGCACTGTCTCCTTCGATTCCCCCGTAAGACTGCTCGAACACCAGGCTCGCGTGAAGCGAGAGCGGACGATCGAGCGCGTATCGCGCGCCCAGGTACCCGGCGAGGATGAGCACTCCCTTGGAATGGATGGGACCGCTGAGCTCCACCTCGCGCTCGATGTCGACGACGTCGCCGCGACCCGCGCGGACCCGGGCGGTGATGCGGACCGGATAACCGAAGGCGAAGTTCCCCAGGACCGCGACGGAGAGGCCGTTGACCTGTCCGACGCGCCGCCCATCGGTATCGATGCTGATGCCGCGCCGGCCGATTTCCTCATAGAGGCGCTCGCGAATCCGGTCGGCCCGTCCGATCTGCGCGTCGATGGCCCGCTGGACATGCGCCGCCGTCACGCCGGCGGCGGTCTCGACCCCAGCCCAGTAGTTCGCCTCGCGCAGCCAGTCCAGCACCAGGCCGATCCGGGCGGTGAGCTTCTCCTGGTCCGAGGCTTGACGGCAGCTCCGCTCCATCACCCGGATCACGGCGGCGCGATCGAGCGGCCGCAGCCCGTGCTTGCGCGCCAGCGTCGCAATGAGCGCCGCGTAGCGGCGGCGGTTCTCCGGCGTGGCCGGCACCTCGTCGGCGAAGTCCGCGGGAACCTTGAACAGCTCCGCGAACTCCGGATCGAGCGCGCACAGCAGGTGGTAGAGCAGCGGCTCGCCCAGGAGAACGACCTGCACCTCGAGCGGGGTCGGCTCGGGATCCAGCGTGACCGTGCTGCTCAGCCCGAGCATTTCGCCTAACGATTCAATCCGGACACGGCGGGCCTGGAGCGCGCGCTTGAGCGCCTCCCACACGAAGGGCGCGTGGAACAGTTTATCGGCCTGCAGCACGAGATAGCCGCCGCGTGCCCGGTGCAGCGCACCCGGCCGGATCAGCAGGAAATCGGTAGACAAGGTGCCGAATTGCGCGGTGTGTTCCATCCGGCCCAGCAGGTTGTCGTAGGTCGGGTTGTCCTCGAAGACCACCGGTGCCCCACCCGTTGCGCCGTTGTCCACCAGCACGTTCACCCGGTAGCGGCGGAGCGGAGGCGGGCGCGCCGCCCCGCGGCCCAGCATCTCCATCAGGACCTCGGGCCCGCCAGGCTCGTGGTCCACCAGTTGCTGGGCGTGCTCGATCACGTCTTTCTCCACCTGCTCGAGGTATCGCAGCACGTCGGCGAGGCCGGAGTACTTCTGTCGCGCTTCTTCGATGGAATGGCTCACCACCGCCCGGGTCGTTTCCTGCTCCAGGTCCCGCAACCGGCCCCGCCGCTCCCGGGCCCAGATGGGCAAGTGCCGCAAGATCCTCTGGACTTCTTCTTCCAGCGTCTTGCTCTTTTCCTGGATCCGCTTGCGCTCCTCTTCGGGCAGCGCGGCGAGCGCCTCGCCGGACAGAATCTCCTCTCCGCGCACCGCGGCCACCACGAAGCCGGCCGGCGTACCGACCAGCGCCAGGCCGCTCTTCGACGCCTCCTGGGCCAGCACGGCGAACTCCTTCTCGGGCCGTGCCTTGGATTCGTCGTGAATGGCCTGCCGCCGCTTCTGGTAATCCTCGCCCTCCAATGCGCCGGCGATCGCGGCGCGAAGGTCTTCGATCAGGCGCTCCATATCCCCCCACAGCACGATCCCTCTGCCGGGCGGCAGCACGAGCAGCCGGGGTTTTCGCGGATTCTCGAAGTTGTGCACGTAGCAGAGGTCGGTGGGAATCTCACGAAGGCGCGCCCGCTCTCGTAACGTCTGCAGCACCAGCGTCTGTTTTCCGGTCGCGGGCGCCCCCAGCGCGAAGACATGGTAACCCTTGTCGACCATTCCCAGGCCGAATTCCAGGGCCGCCAGGGCACGCGGCTGCCCCACGATGCCTACTTCCTCGGTCAGTTCCGCGGTGGTCTGAAACGCCAGCTCTTCAGGCGCGAAGCTCCGGCTCAGCCGGTCGGGAGCGAGCTCGAGTGATGACTTCATGGGCAAGGGCCACCTCGATTCGGGAAGCCCACCGCCTACAGTATCCTCGTGCTACCCAGCCATTCCAGCTCCAGGCGCCGATCGAGGAACAGGCGCCGCGCCGGGTCCCGTCTCAACCGGCCGGCGGCGTTTCCTCGCTCCAGCGCCGCGATGATCTGGGCGGTATCGTGGCTGGCGAGGGCGCGCTTCGCGATCGCCAGCTGCTTGGTGGGCGCAGGGAGCGGCCTGTCCCGAAGCACGAACAGGATGGCCGGCTCGCGGTTGACGTAGGGCGAGATCGCCACCGCCGGCGAGAGCAGCTCGGACGCATCGTTGGTCGTGCGCATGGTGAGCTCCTGGCGGCGGGGGAACTGTTCCATCATCCAGCGTTTGATCGCATCGCAATGCGTGGGGTCGACCCGCAGGTGTCTGGCCGTGGGGTGCCCTCCGTGTCGATGCGAGCGTATTGACGGTTTGCTCATGGTCCGACCAGCCTGACCACCTCCAGCGGCCCGCTATCGAAGATGGACGATAAGATGGTTGTTCCTTCTATCATGGTACGCGAACCATACATGCTCGAGCGGCAGGCAGACCTTTTCCCCTGCCTGGAGCGTCAGCTCCAGACGCCCGTTCTCCAAAGTCGTCTCATCCATGACCAGTGCGCTCTGGGACCACGGGATGTACTGACTGGTCGGAGTCCAGGCCACCACGCTGACCGTCGCAATGGTGGTCAACGGCAGCCATTCCAGAAACTCCCGCACCGCGTCGTCCTTGACCGTCGCTGTCGTTGGCATGCGCACCTCACCGTGAGCGGTGCAAACCGGTTCCTGAACACCGTATGTGAGCATACGGCCTACCCGCTGAAGAAATCGAGAGTTCACCCTGAGCTTCACGTGAAGAGGCGTGTGCTCGCTTGACCTCAAGCAGTCTTCAGGATGCGTTCACGGCCAGCCGTGGGAGGACCACCCAACTTGGTTGTCTCAAAGTGCCGACCGCACCTTCGACCGGGAGGAAGCCGTGTGCGATTCACCGAGCATCGCAGGTGTCACCGCGCGCCGTCGAGGCGGCGAAGAGGACTATGAGGAGTACGAGAAGGGATGGGAGGAGGAAGAGGAGGAGGAGGAAGAAGAAGAGGAGGAAGAGGAGGAGAAAGAAGAAGAGGAGGAAGGGGAAGAAGAGGAAGAGAAAGAAAAAGAAGAGGAGGAAGAAGAGGAATGGGAAGAAGAATGAAAACCAGCCTGTGATGTCAGAAGACGCTGAGGCCGGAGTCGATCGCCTCCCGCCAGAGTGTCCCGAGCCCGTCCAGCTCTCGGCGCACCCGGGACTCTACCGCTGGGCGAAAGGACGCCGGAGCACCCTTCCCGCACCGCAGCTTGATATCGATCAACGCCGGATCGTTCACCGGGCGTCCGATTTGGCTTACGAGCCAGCATTCCGCCGCGGTGATTCCGTCCACCTCTTCCACCAGTCGCTGCGCCATCCGGCCTGCGACCACCTGGTAGAGCTTGCCCACGTGGCTCACCGGGTTCTTGCCGGCTGGCGACTCGAGACTGGTTGGACGATATGGCGTGATGAGCCCGTTCGTGCGGTTCCCGCGCCCAGCTTGCCCGTCATCACCCGCCTCCGCGGACGTTCCGGTCACCGTGAGATAGACTGCGCCCGAGCGCGGGTCGTCCGCGGTATTCACCTGGACGGTGACATCCGTGCCGCCAACCTCCGCGGCGGCGTCCAGGCATAACCGGAGGATCTGCTCTTTTCGTTCCGCGTACTCCACGGCCGTGGCGATGAACCGGTCCACCATCGCGGCAGCTACGGTCAGCATGATTCGGCCCCCACGTCGCACCCCCAGCACCTTGACGTCCTCTCCGGATGCAGGATACGCTGCCTTGACCTCTGGTGAGTTCAGCCGCCGCTCCACCGCGATCACGACGCGCTCGAGATCGGAGAGCGGCGCGTACCCTACGCCAATGGACGTGTCGTTGGCCAGGGCAACCCCGGACGCTCCGCGGCGGCTGAATAACGCCCCAAGGTCGACCGAAGCAGGACGCACCAGGCTGTGCACCGTCACATGTTGCTCTGGATCCAATGCGTGGAGATTGCCGCGCAGCCAGGCACGCGATCCTTCCACCGCAAGCTCCTGGATGGGGACCCGCACCCCGGACACGTCCGCGCTCGCTCGCCCGGCCAGGAACACCTCGATCGGCGCCAACACTCGCCCGCCGCCGTGCCGGGGAGCCGCGGAGCCACCCCAGAGGAGCACCTTGTCCACATTGTGGTGGAGAATGGTCCCGAACCGCTCCAGGTAGTAGCGACAGAGAGACCGGCACAACTGCTCGGCCAGATGATCGCAGATGGTGTCCGGATGCCCCAGCCCCTTCCGCTCGACTACCTCCGCTTCGAGCGCTTCGACCGGCGGCCCCCTCACTGCTCCGAGAATCAGTTCCATGCTCAGGCGTCAGACCGTCTTGCGGTAGATACCGAGATCGGGCACCCAGCCCACCAACCCGGGGACGCCCGACGGCAGATCCTCCTTGAGACCGATGACCAGGGCGCCCCCGTTTTCCAGCACGCCGAGTATCCGTTCCAGCGTGCGGCGTTGGAGGGCGACGTCGAAATAGGTGAACACCAGATTCCGGCAAAGGACGAGATCGAACGAGCCATCCGGTACTTCGTCCCGAATGTCCTGCCGGACGAACCGCACCCCTTCGCGGAACTCAGCACGCAGTACATGGAACTGGCCCTGCGGCTCGAACGCCTCCGCCCAGCCGGCCGGCATGCCGCGCACGCTGCTGTGCCGGTAGCTCGCGGCCGCCGCGCGCTCCAGCAATACCGGGTCGACATCCGTCGCGATGATCTCGAGCGCGACGCCGGGTACTGCCGAAAGGATCCGTTTCATCCACAACCATCGCAGACTGTAGGGCTCTTCGCCCGAGGCACATCCCGCGCTCCAGCAACGGAACGTCCGCCGTCCGGCGGCGCTCGCCTGGACGGCGAGTTCGGGAATGATCGTGTCGCCGAGGCGCTCCCACACCGCACTGTCACGCCACCACTGCGAGATCGAGATGCGGCAGAGGGAGTCGAACACCGTCCATTCTTCGGGATGGGATATCAGGTACTCGCGGTAAGCCCCGCAGTCCGGAAGTCGCACGACCTCCAGGCGCCCGGCGATCCGGTGGCAGACCTGGCGATGGACGCGGCGGAAGCCGGTCCACGAGAGCGAAAGTCGGGGAAGAGCCCACTGGAGAAACTCCACACAGGTGCGGTCCGTGTTTGACCCTCGCTTGCGGCCGGTGGTGGAATCACCCTCTAGGTCTTCCCACCGGGATCAGGTACAGCGGTTCCTGCTCCCAGGGGAGTCCCAGCACCTGCTGGACCGCGCGAGCGTCGAACGCTCCGACGGGGACTGCGCCGAGCTCCAGCCCCCTACTGCTCACTCCTGTACCCCGACTGCCCATTTCCACGTCTCCACATCCTGCGGCCGGGCTGGCCCGTCTCCGGCGCCGGTCCGGTGCACCGCCGTCACGATTTCATCCAGGTCCTCGGGCGTGAGCGACAGGGTTGCCGCTCCGATCCACCCATCAACCTGTTCGGGCCCGCGCGCGCCGACGATCGCGCCGGTGACCCCCGGCCACTGGATCGTCCACGCGACCGCCACCGCCGGCACCGTGCTCCCGTGTCGTTGCGCGATCGGGCTTAATGCGTCACCCAGCGCCAGGTTGCGACCGAGACGGGGCTGCTGGAACTCGGGATTCTGCCGTCGCCAGTCGTCGTGCGGCAGGCGCTCCACCGCAGCAACGGTGAATCGTCCGGTCAGGAGGCCCGATTGCATGGGACTGTAGCAGAGCACACCGGTGCCGTGCTCGACGCACCAGGGAATCTCGTTCCCCGCGGACTCGCGCCGGATCAGGGACAGCGGCAGCTGTACCGCCGCGACATGGCCGCGGGCCTCGCACAGCTCCAGTAAGCCGACGTCGAAGTTGCACACCGCAGCCGCCCTGATCTTTCCCTCCTCCACCAGTCGCAGCATGGTCTCCCAGGAGTATTCAACCGGCGTAGACGTGTCATCCGGCCAATGGAACTGGTAGAGATCAATCCGTTCCACACCCAGGCGTTGCAGTGATGCCTCGCACTCCCGCCGGATCGTCTCCGGCCGGAGATCGCGCTTCGGCTCCGCGAAGGGCCGCGCCGGATCACAGAGCAGGCCACACTTGGTGAACACGAAAGGCCGCTCGCCGACGGGAAGCTCCGCGAGGAATCGTCCCACCAGCTCCTCGGCGTGACCCAGGCCGTACGCCGGTGCGGTGTCGATCCAATTGATGCCGAGTACCACGGCGCGGCGCATCGCCCCGAGCGAGCTGGCGTCGTCTTGTGGACCCCACCCGTACGCCCAACCGGCGCCTCCGATCGCCCAAGTGCCCAGGCCCATGGTCGTGATGTCCAGCCCGGTTTGACCCAGGCTTCGGGTGGGTAACGGCATGTGGCCTCCGCGGTCTTTATCCAACGTAGCCTTCGCCGCCTCGCCATCCCGTGAACTTGCCCTGAAGTCGCCTTCCGAACCCTGGAAGCACGTCGGGGGTCTGTTCCCCGCCCGATCTTCCCGTCCTGCACGAGGCCGGCACTCGTCTAGTGGCTGAGGGAATTGAAGGGGGCAAGCGCCCCCCACGCGCGCATGCGCTCCTGCTCGGCGCCGAGTTTTACCCGTCGCTTCACGACAAATTCACCAGGGCCAAGCTTGATTACAGCTCTTGATTACAGCTGCTGACCGAGCCCGAGGCCATCGAGCGGCGGCCGGCCGCCGGCAAGCCGGCAAGGAGGTACACAATGAGCGCGATCATCGGGATGGACTTTCCCAGCTTTCTCATTCTGCTGGTCATTAGCGCGATCGTGGGCGCGGTTCTGCACTACGGGTTGAAGTTCTACGTTGTGCCCGGGGTGGGCTCGTACCTCGGCAAGGTTGCCGTGGGTTGGGTCGGCGCCTGGCTCGGCTCGCCGGTGTTGGGCCACTGGTGGGAGGGCCTGAATCGCGGGCCGGTCTACTACGTCCCGGCCATCCTGGGCTCGGTTGGGGCCCTGGTGCTTGCAGTGGATATCGTGAAAACTCTGGGAACGGTGTTCAGGCCGAACCAGTAGCACGGCGGGGCTGACGCACGCCTCGGCGCGTACCTGGCGGCCGCACCGCCTGATCCAGTTCCACGCCCTCGATCACGGCGTAACAGTTGGGGCAGCGCCCCTGCGAGATAGTGTTCGAGCGGATGACGAACCCACTGCGCTCGATCAGCCGCACGCCGCAGCGGTAGCAGTCGGTGTGTTCCGCAGCCGCGCCGGGCGCGTTCCCCTCGTAGACGTAGCGCAGGCCGGCGTCGAGCCCGATCTGGCGGGCCCGCTGGAGCGTGGCCAGCGGGGTCGGGGGACGGTCCTGCATCTGATACGCCGGGAAGAACCGCGACACGTGCCACGGGAGATCTTCGCTCACCGAGCGCAGGAATCCGGCGATGCCCGCCAGCTCCTCGTCGGTGTCGTTGATGCCGGGAATCACCAGGGTGGTGACTTCCACCCACACACCCCGGTCGCGGTAGAGCCGTATCGCATCCAGCACCGGTTGAAGCGAGCCGCGGCTGATCCGCCGGTAGCTGGAGTCCTTGAAGAACTTGAGGTCCACATTCGCCGCATCGAGCACGCCGCAGAGACGCTCGAGCGCCCCGTCGGCGGTATACCCGCAGGTGACAAACACGTTTTTCAGCCCGCGCTCCCGCGCGATCACGGCCGTTTCGTAGGCCAGCTCGTAGAAAATGGTCGGCTCGACGAAGGTGTAGGCGATCGACCGGGCGCCCGAGATGATCGCGTCGTCGACGATCTGCTCCGGAGTCATCCGGTCACCGGGGATGTCCCGTTGCAGGGAGCGGAACAGGCCGCAGGTCGCGCCGGTTTCGCCCTGGTCGGCCCACTGCACCCGCCGGGGCAGGTGGGTCCTCGGCCACTGGGAGATCTCCCAGTTCTGGCAGAACGAGCAGCGCAGGCAGCAGCCCACCGTCGCCACCGAATACGCCCGCGACCCCGGCAGGAAATGGAATAGCGGTTTCTTCTCGATCGGCTCCGTGTTGCTGGCGACGATCCGGTCAGCTACCAGCGAATACAGCACCCCGTGGTGATTCACCCGGACGCCGCAGGCCCCCAGCGTCCCATCCGCCATCCGACACTGGTGCGGGCACAACGTGCAGTGGACCCGTTGATCGGGCAGGCGCTCGTAAAACGACGCCTCGTGAGCGGCTTCCCGTGCAGCTGCGGCGCTTTCCATGATCCCGGCGACAATACTCAATGGATCGGGGTAAGCCGACGTTAAACCGGCGTGAAGCCAATCGCGCCGTGAACCCAAATGCATCGGGTCTTCAAGAGCAGTTCATCTCGGCGCGGTGAGATTGGTGCACCGGCGACGATCAGATGAAGATTGCGGTGTGGTGCTGTGAGACGAACAGGAGGGGCGCATGTACTACGGGGGATGGTGGTTCGCGGGACTCATTTGGCTTGCCGTGGTGATCTACGGTCTGATCCTGGCCACGAGGTTCGTGCGCGCGATCGAGCGAATGGCCGATGCGCTCGGCAGGGGAAAGCCGCCGGGCTAATCGGGCGGAGTGTCTCGCCATTCGGGCGAGGCACTCGGTCACGGGAGTACCGGGCGCCTCCGGGTGACTGAGCGATGCGTATCTCTCGACTGTACGCGCTGTTTCTCGTCGCGAGCCTCGGGTTCGCGGCCGCGGGGTGTGCGCGGGCCACGCGCGCGGCGAGCGGGCGGACTTTCTGCCCCACGCCGACCGCCACGGTATACGTCCAGAACGACAACTGGCTGGACGTCGTCGTTTACCTGGTGCGCGGGGGCGCCCGCTATCGCCTGGGCCAGGTCACCAGCTTCCAGCCGGCGGTGTTCCAGGTTCCGGCAGCCGCGATCGGCGCGACCAACGACGTCTACCTCGTCGTGCATCCGATCGGGTCGAGGTATGACTACCAGTCACCGGACATCATGCTCGCCCCGGGACACACCATCATCGACTTGCGGGTGGATAACATCATCGATCACTCGAGCGTGATGGTGGCCCTGGAGAACCCGGAGGAGATCTGACTTCCGCCCTGGCGTTCCCCGCTGCGGCGGACGCGGTGGCCGATGCTTCGCAAGATCCACCGAAGCGGCGCATCGCCTACTTCTCCATGGAGGTCGGCATCGATCCCCGCCTGCCGATTTACGCCGGCGGGCTCGGCATCCTCGCTGGCGACACGCTGCGGTCGTTCGCCGATCTCCGGATTCCGGCCGTGGGCGTGAGCCTGCTCTACCGCAAGGGATACTTTCGCCAAAGACTGGACCCGGACGGCTCGCAGCGCGAGTACCCGGTCGAATGGAACCCCGGCGACATCGTGGGTTCACTTCCACCAACCGTGCAGGTCACCATCGAGAACCGCTCGGTCGTCGTGCGCGCCTGGGAATACACCGTGGCCGGTGCTACCGGTTTCCAGGTTCCCCTGATCCTGCTCGATACCAATGTCGCGGAAAACCCCCCGGAAGATCGCAATCTCGCGTCGTGGCTGTACGGAGGGGATGAGCGCTATCGGCTCTCGCAGGAGATCGTGCTCGGGATGGGAGGAGTGAAGATGCTGCGGGCCCTGGGGTACAGCGGCATCGAGCGATTCCACATGAACGAGGGACACGCGAGCCTGCTCGCTTTCGAGCTCTTGCGCGAGGAGCCGGACCAGACCGCGATCGCGCGGGACATCACCGACGTGCGGGCGCGGTGCGTCTTCACTACCCACACGCAAGTCGAAGCGGGACACGATCAATTCTCCTACGACCTGGTGAAGCGGGTATTGGGTGAGCCGCTCCCGCTCTCCGAGCTCCAGATGCTCGGCGGCCGGGACCGCCTGAACATGACGTTGCTCGCGCTCAACCTGTCTCGCTACGTCAACGGTGTCGCGAAGCGTCACGGCGTGGTGGCCCAGCACATGTTCCCCGGCTATTCCATCGATTCGATCACCAACGGCGTGCATTCGTTCACCTGGACGTCTCCTCCGTTTCGCCGCCTGTACGACTGCTACATCCCCGGATGGTCCCGCGATTCGTTCTCGCTGCGGTACGCGATCAAGATCCCACCGGATGAAATCTGGGCCGCCCATCTCGAGGCCAAGACGCGGCTGCTGGACGAGATCGAACGGAGGACCAAACGGAAGCTCACCCGCGACGCGCTCACCATCGGTTTCGCCAGGCGCGCCACCGCGTGGAAGCGGCCCGACCTGGTGTTCCGCGATCCGGAACGGCTCCGGGAGATCGCCCGACGCGCAGGGCCCCTGCAGCTGGTATTTGCCGGCAAGGCTCATCCCCGGGATGAGCCCGGCAAGGAGATGATCCGGCAGGTCGTTCGCCTTGCGGCATCCCTGGAGCGCGCCGTCCCCGTGGTCTACCTCGAGGATTACGACATCGACCTGGCCCGCCTGCTCACGTCCGGAGCCGATGTCTGGCTGAACACGCCGCTGCGGCCGATGGAAGCGTCCGGGACCTCAGGCATGAAGGCGGCGCACAACGGCGTGCCGAGCCTCAGCATCCTGGACGGCTGGTGGATCGAGGGGCATGTGGAGGGCGTCACGGGATGGTCGATAGGTGCCGAACAGGCGAGCGACGCTCCCGAGTCAGACGAAGAAAGCGCGCGCGATGCGGCGGACCTGTATGAGAAGCTGGAGAAGGTCATTCTCCCGCTCTACAACACCAGCCGGGCCCGGTGGATCGATGTGATGCAGCGTTGTATCGCGGTGAATGCTTCGTTCTTCAACGCTCACCGCATGGTCGAGCAGTACGCGACCAATGCGTATCTCTGAGGGCGCGGGCAGCCACCGCAACCGCCGTCCTCATTTCCAGCGGCCCGGCACCCAGAACCATCCCATGCTGCTTTGCCGCCAGCTACCCGGAACCCAGACCGCCTCGGGTCGAGGAGCCCGCACCCATCGACCGGGACTCCAGACGTAGACTTGATCGTCCCAAAGCCACGATCCCTCGATCCAGACGAAGTACTCGCCCGGCCGTGGTGAGATGACCTCCACTGGTGCGGGAGGCGGGCCAACCTGGAGGTAGACCGGGCCGGGGCACGCCGTCAGCCAGAAGAGACCCAGCGCCGCGACAGTTACCCGCGCGACACGGGCGATCGATTGGTTATGCATCGAACTCTCCGCCCTTCGCTTCCCTGCGACATGCGCCCGATCTCCAGACTTCACGGTAAACGAAACCCGCGAGGGCCTGAAGCCGGGTTGAGGCCGTCGTGAAGATGGCCATGCATGTGAGGCGGTCTTAAGCGCGGTTTCACTCCCGGCTTCAGGGCCGCTGGTCATCTTGCGTGAGGGGCAGGATCGGGGCTCAAACGACGGCCCCAAGGTACCCATGGAGCGCAATTTCGACCGGTTCGAAGTCAATCCACCCGGCGCGACAGGAGCAGTCGCTGCCGGGTGGCCACCCATCACCAAGACGGGCCGCCATGCACCCGTCGCGCCAAACCTCCTCGATTATGAAACCTCCCGCGCCACGTTCTCATGGGAAGCAGCCCGTGCGGAACTGGACGGTCTCCCCGGCGGAAGGGGACTCAATATCGCTCACGAAGCGGTGGACCGGCACGCGACGGGCGCGCGGGCATCGCGGCTGGCGCTCCGCTGTCTCGCCAAAGCGGGAGTCACGCGCGACTTCACCTATGCCGAGCTGCGCGATCTCACCAACCGGTTCGCCAACGTGCTGGCGCAGCTCGGCATCGGCAAAGGGGACCGGGTCTACGCGCTCGCCCCCCGCTTACCCGAGCTCTATCTCGCCGCGCTGGGCACCCTGAAGCATCGCGCGGTGTTCTGCCCCCTCTTCTCCGCGTTCGGACCGGAGCCGATCCGCACCCGTCTCGCTCTGGGGGACGCCCGAGTTCTCCTGACCACCACGGGGCTCTACCAGCGAAAGATCGCGCCGCTCCGCGCCATGCTCCCGGCACTGGAGCACGTCCTGCTCATTGCGTCAGACGGCGCGCCCGTCGCGGTGGAAGGGACCCACGACCTGCGGCAGCTGATGGCAGTCGCCAGCGACCGCTACCAGATCGGACCGACCGACCCCGAAGATCCGGCCCTCCTGCACTTCACCAGCGGGACCACCGGCACGCCCAAGGGCGCGCTGCACGTTCATCAAGCGGTGGTAGCGCACCACATCACCGGGAAGCTGGCGCTCGATCTCCATCCCGGCGACGTGTTCTGGTGCACCGCCGATCCGGGCTGGGTGACCGGGACGTCCTACGGAATCATCGCCCCACTCACCAACGGGATCACCACCATCACGGACGAGGCGGATTTCGATCTCGAACGCTGGTACGGGATCGTGCAGCAGCAGCGGGTCACCGTCTGGTATACCGCGCCGACCGCGATCCGTATGATGATGAAAGCGGGAGCCGCGGCGGCGCGCGGCTACGACCTGTCTTCCCTCCGGTTCCTCGCCAGCGTCGGCGAGCCGCTGAATCCGGAAGCCGTGGTGTGGGGCGAAGAGGCGTTCGGCCTCCCGTTCCATGACAACTGGTGGCAGACCGAGACCGGTGGGATCATGATCGCGAACTTCCCCGCCATGGATATCCGGCCCGGCTCCATGGGCCGCCCGCTGCCGGGAATCGACGCGGTCATCGCCCGCCGCTCGGATAGCGCCGTCGAGATCATCGCCGAGCCGAACGTCGAAGGCGAGCTGGCGCTGCGCGTCGGATGGCCTTCGATGTTCCGGGCATACTGGGGAGAGCGGGAACGCTACGATCGCTGTTTCTCCGACGGCTATTACTTCACCGGCGATCTCGCCCGGCGTGACGCCGACGGCTACTTCTGGTTCATCGGCCGCGCCGACGATCTGATCCAGACCTCGGGGCACCTGGTGGGACCGTTCGAGATCGAAAGCGTGCTGCTGGAGCATCCCGCGGTGGCGGAAGCCGCCGTGATCGGCAAGCCCGATCCGGTGATCCACGAGGTGGTGAAGGCGTTCGTGGCGCTCAAGGACGGATTCGTCGAGAGCGAAGCCCTCCGCCGGGAGCTGCTGGGACTCGGGCGCAGCCGCCTCGGCGCCGTCATCGCCCCGAAAGAAATCGACTTCCTTCCCGACCTTCCCCGGACCCGGAGCGGCAAGATCATGCGCCGGCTGCTCAAGGCGCGGGAGCTGGGATTGCCCGAGGGTGACATCTCGACGCTGGAACAAACCGCCCCGCCGCAGGAGGCGCCATGACCACCGCTGTGGCAGATCCCCTTCCCGACACCACCACCGTGACGCAACAGCATGGGCTCGAGCTGCTGCGGCAGATGATCCTGATCCGGCGGTTCGAGGAGCGGTGTGTCGAGCTCTACAGCCGGGAGAAGATCCGTGGCTTTCTGCACCTCTACATCGGGGAAGAGGCGGTCGCGGTCGGGGCGATCAACGCACTCAGTCCCGAAGACGAAGTCGTCGCCACCTACCGCGAGCACGGTCACGCCCTGGCACGGGGCACGCCGCCGGGCACCGTGATGGCGGAGATGTATGGCAAAGCCACGGGCTGCAGCCACGGGCACGGCGGCTCCATGCACCTCTTCGATGCCGGCCGCCGCTTCTTCGGGGGCTACGCGATCGTAGGCGGCGGGCTCCCGATCGCCGTGGGACTGGCATTGGCGGACAAGATGAAGGACAACCGTTCCATCACGGCGTGCTTCTTCGGGGACGGCGCCGTGGCCGAGGGCGAGTTTCACGAATCGCTGAACCTCGCTGCTCTCTGGAAGCTGCCGGTGCTGTTCCTCTGCGAGAACAACCTGTATGCGATGGGCACGCACATCACCCGCCACCAGTCTCAAACCGACATCGCGCTCAAGGCCGGCGGGTACGGAATACCACACGACCAGGTGGATGGCATGGACGTCCTCGCAGTGGGGGCGGCGGTCCGCCACGCTGCCGAAGGGGTGCGGCGCGGTGATGGTCCCTGCCTGCTGGAGCTCCAGACGTACCGATTCCGGGCGCATTCGATGTATGACCCCGAGCTCTACCGCAGCAAGGAAGAAGTCGCGCACTGGAGGCGGAGAGACCCGCTCATGCTGTTCACCGCGCGGCTCCGCGACGCCGGGCTCCTGTCCGAGGCCGATCTTGCCGGGATCGAGCATGAGGTCGCCGTGGAGATCGACCGCGCCGTCGTCTTTGCCGAGGATGCGCCACTCGAGCCGGTCGCCGACCTGCTCAAGGACGTGTACGCGGGGGTCCCGTGAAGACCACCTATCGCGAAGCCGCGCGGGCCGCGCTTCGCGAGGCGCTGCAGGGCGACCCGAGGGTCTTCCTGATGGGAGAAGACGTGGGGCGCTATGGCGGCTCCTATGCCGTGAGCCACGGCCTGCTCGAGGAGTTCGGTCCCGATCGCGTGCGGGACACGCCGCTCTCGGAGTCGGCTTTCCTGGGCGCGGGGATTGGAGCCGCCCTCGGCGGGATGCGGCCCATCGTGGAGATCATGACCGTCAACTTCAGCTTGCTGGCGTTGGATCAGGTGGTGAACAATGCGGCGACGCTGCGTCATATGTCGGGTGGGCAGTTGAGCGTACCGCTGGTGGTGCGCATGGCCACCGGCGGCGGACGGCAGCTCGCCGCCCAGCACTCGCACAGTCTCGAGGGCTGGTACGCGCACATTCCCGGCATCCGGGTTCTGGCCCCCGCCACCGTGGCCGACGTCCGGACTATGCTGGGGGCGGCGTTACGCGAGCCCGATCCGGTTTTCATCTTCGAGCACGCGCTGCTCTACCCCATGGAAGGCGAAGTGGACGAGCACCCCGGGCCGGCCGACATCAGGCACGCGGCGGTGCGCCGGCCGGGTCGCGACCTCTCGCTGATCTCCTTCGGCGGCTCGCTGCCCAAGATTATCGAGGCCGCCGATCGCCTCGCGACCGACGGAATCAGCGCCGAGGTAATCGACCTCCGATCCCTGCGTCCGCTCGACATCGCGACCGTCACCGCTTCGGTCGAGCGGACCCACCGCGCACTGGTGGTGGACGAAGCCTGGCGCACCGGCAGCTTCGCGGCGGAAGTGAGCGCTCAAATCATGGAACGGTGCTTCTATCAGCTCGATGCACCAGTGGCCCGGGTGTGCAGCGCCGAAGTGCCGATGCCCTACGCCGGGCATCTCGAGTACGCCGCGCTTCCCCAGACGGACGGCATCGTCCAGACGGCTCGGGAGATGTGCGGCCGTGGCTGAATTCGTCATGCCTTCCCTCGGCGCGGACATGACCGCGGGCAGGCTCCTCGAGTGGCACAAGCAACCGGGAGATGTGGTGCGACGGGGCGACATCATCGCCGACGTGGACACCGACAAGGGCGTGATCGAGGTGGAAGTCTTTTCCAATGGCGTCATCGAGAAGCTTCTGGTGGTGCCCGGCACCAAAGTGCCGGTGGGAACACCGCTCGCGATCATCCGCGAAGAAGGCGTGCCCGTCGCTGCGCCGGCACCGGCTGCCGCTCCGCCCACCGTGCCCGAGCGGCCACGCATATCTCCTCTCGCACTACGGGTCGCGAAGGAGCTGGGCGTCGATCCGGCGACGGTCACGGGAAGCGGACCTGGCGGGGCGATCACCCGGGAGGATGTCCAGCGCGCCGCAGCCGCGCGCGGCCCGCGGCCCGCGGC